>CAYYHV010000296.1:0-372 GCA_964471695.1 uncultured Pirellulaceae bacterium | reverse complement strand
GTTGGCCGCTTCAACGGCTGGGGGCGAATCCGGACTCGCGGTTTACCCGCCCAGCATCAATCTCACGAATGTTCGCGATACGCAACGTATCCTCGCGATTGCGACTGACGAAAACGGCGTCACAACCAATGTGACGGGCGAATTGGAGCTGAAGTTTGCCGTCAACAACATCGCGGCCATTGCTGGAAATCTTGTAGCGCCAACCGCTGACGGTGATACGCAGCTTACGGCGACTTGGAATGGCCAATCGGTGTCGGTTCCCGTAACGGTCAAGCATGCGAAATCCGATCCGCCGCTGAGTTTTCGACTGGATGTGATGCCCGTCATTACGCGAGCCGGTTGTAACACGGGCACCTGTCATGGCTCGGCACG
>CAYYHV010000295.1:5798-9967 GCA_964471695.1 uncultured Pirellulaceae bacterium | reverse complement strand
TTTCACGAGAAGCGGCTGAACAAGCGTTTGCCCGACTGTCGTCCGTACGTAATTACGTTCCAGGTGTCCTGCAGGCTCCCGCACAGTGTGCCGCTTTTTGCCTCAAGAATATAGCAGACGATTTGATACCGCACATTGACACGTCTTGGATTGCGAGTGGTTTGGATGAAGGCATTTTGTCCTTGATTACAGGCGGTGGTGGCAAAGGAATACGTACAGGCGATATCATTCACGTTGCTGAACGACTTGGAATGGCGTCTGTTCCAACGTTCGAGATTCGTAGTCTTCAACACATTCGTTCGTTCCTCGATGATGGTTCGCAACACCTGCTGGCCATTCTAGGACCAAGGGCGGAAGGACATGCAGTGCGAATAGTCGACGTCCTTGACGACGGGTTCTTGAAAATTTACGCCCCAGCCATCGGCTTTTACGAACAGGCTGCTGACGCTCTCTTTTCGAGAAACGTCACGGGCGAATTTGTCAAGGTTTTCAGTTAGGATTAAAGATGAGTGCCGAAGTCATTGTCGATGATTGCGATGCGTTAGTTCGTCACACGGCGACGCTTGTGGAATTGCACAAGAATCAGCGAATTTCTCTTAGTGAGTTTTGCGATAACGCACTGACTAATTTTGTCAAGCAACCTCAAAAGAACTGGGAGATCGGATTCCGCTCACTGCCTGACGAATTGGCTCGACAGTGTCAGTCAAATTGGAAAGAGTTTTTGGAAGCGAGGAACTTTCGGATCGCTGTCCAACCAAGGTTGGCGCTCGGGCTAACAGATCAAGAAGAAGCTGTTTTGCAAGGGGAGTTAGAACCAGTTTTACGAACGCTTCTCGTCGCCCTTTCAGAGCGATGTAATCGACTTGGTCGTTAGCATGAAGGACGAAAAGGGACAGCGACGGTCTTATCTTTTGTGAAGACGAAAAAGGGACAGTGCCTGACCTACACGATCTTGCACAACCAGGACGAACGCGCGAAACCAGACACCCTACATTTCCGGCGAAACGCCCGGGAAATCGCTTTTGAAAAGGTTTTCCGGATTTTGCGTGCAGTGTTAATCCGAATTGTCGCCTTGATATTGAGAGGCACGTCACTGGAACGGTTTGCGGGTATCGGAATTCCGCTTTCCAGTGTCAAAGGATTCAATGAAAGTCGCGAGGGTGAACCATGTTCCGCTGCATCAAATTTCGTCACTTGTCGCCAACAATAATCATCGCAGTATTGATGGGGACTCTTACGGCCATGCCGGTTTCCGCCGACGTTAGCCCGGCTGTTGTGCGTTCTCACAATTTGGCTCAACAAGGTGATCTGGCTGGCGCTTACACTCAGATTCGACTTGAGAATCGTGACAACAAGAAGAACCTCGCGGCCTGGAAGATGAGAATCTGGTTGGGCGTCATGACGGGCGACGATACCGATGCGTTGAAGACGATCGAGTGGATTGGACGTCGTATGCCGGCTTCTGACGCATCATCGAATGTGGCTTTGAAAAGTCTGGACATGGCGGAATTCCTAGGGGAAACCATGGGGTTCCTGTCCAATCGTCAGGAAGGGTTTTCTGGTCCGGTCGACTACTCGCTGGCCGTTTTGCGAGACGAGTTGAATCCGCAACAATTGTCCGCGATGCAGAAGGGATTCGATCGCGTTGCCGCGAGGTACGCGACTCGTGCACGACAAGTCGCCCAGTTGACAGAGGCTGCCGTACGTAATGCCGAACGCAATCGGGAAACCAAGTTGGCGGTACTTGATCGGGAACGTCAGACGGTTTTTGCAGAATTCGACAAGCTCGAGTCGTTACGTGCGGAAGATCGTGAACGAGCCAGCAACGAACGAAACGTTCACGCCGCGACTCGTTCTCGCGAAGCCAGCCGGACTGCCGGCTTTCATGGTCACCGCCGGGCCTTTGTTCATGGAAGCCACCAGCATCGCTTTCCCAACTACGATTACCATGGTAACCATTCGAATCAGGCTCGGTTTAACACCTACCATCAACGCGGTCGTGGCCATGGATTGTTGGTAACGACCCATGGAAATCGTGGCGCGTTTCATAACCGCTTCGCTGCCGAATCCGGTTTGAGAGACAAACACTACTACGATGTTAACCAACGCGAAGACGACTATGACCGTTACTTGAAGTTGCGAAACAACAAACTGCATCGCCAGTTGAATCGGATCGCGAATGAAGAGAAGTCGTTAATGCAGCGAGAGCCATCTGGCGTGACGCCGACGACGGTTCGAGCCACCAAAGAGATGAATACGTTTGCGACCTACGTCAGTATGCCGATTCAGATTGCGAGAGTCGCTTCGACATCGTCGTAGGAACAAGTGAGAATTTCAAGTCGCAAAAGGCCGGTTTGACGCGTTGTCAGACCGACCTCTCTTTTTGTTCCGTCGCCTGGGCCCTGACGATTTGCCCACTCAAAGTCTAAGATGTCGGGCATGTTCGAATTGCGCTGTACCGTTCGGGGGTGTAAGCAGGTTCTCGCTCGTGTCGAGAACGGATTGCGCTGCGCCAATAATCACCATTTTGACCAAGCCAAATCAGGGTATTGGAATCTTCTCCAGCCGCAAGATCGCAAGTCCGCCAAGCCGGGTGATTCTGACGAAGCTGTGCTCGCCCGGCATCGCTGGTTGGCGACTGGGCATATGGATGGGATGCTGGCGATGCTGCGGCCGTGGTTGGCGAGTCCGGAGGCTGGCGTTGACGGCCCTACTCGGACGCTTGACCTCGGCTGCGGTGAAGGGACCTTCGGCCCTGCCCTGTTCGGCCAGCACCCCAAGGGTTACTGCGGGATTGATCTGTCTAAAAAAGCGATGAAGATGGCGGCTCGTGGCTGGCCCGAAGCAACGTGGGTCTTGGCGAATGCTGACCGGTTCTTGCCGGTTACCGACGAAAGCGTGCATCAAGTCGTTTCTCTGTTTGGTCGACGACCTGTGGAAGAGATTCGGCGGATTCTTGTTGAAGGCGGCAACTGTATCGTCGCCGTGCCCGGAGAAGAGGACTTAATCGAGTTGAGGGAGCAGGTTCAGGAAACCGGCCAAAAGAGAAATCGTTGGGAAGGGATCGTTGAGGATATGGCCCGAGTCGGCTTGGAGATGACTGATCATGTTCTCTGGCAGCACAATGTTCACTTGGGATTGGATGGAATTCGCGATGCGCTCACCATGACGTATCGAGCAGTACGGCGATCCCAGCAATCGCGTGTGGATGCGCTTCAACCCATGAACGTTTCCCTAGCGGCTGACTTGTTGAAGTTCCGTTCCACTTAGGCCCTGTGGATTGCTGTTGTCCATGGCATTGGCGTCGACCTTGAGTGATTCGAGCTGCCGTTGTCGAGATTGCAATTCACGGGTTCTATCTCGCTCAAGCTGCATGGGGTTTGGGGAGTTCAGCAGGATGGTGCCAACCTTGCCGAGGAGCTGATCGGCTTCGGCAAGTTTTCCAAGCGACTGCCATACTTGGATCAAACGCAGGCGAATTTTTACGTCGTTGGGAAGTCGCGGGAGATTTTCGGTCAAGATTTTCTCAGATTGTTCCAGTGCCCCCTGCTCCTCAAAAATGTAGGCGAGCGTGTCGACATAGGCGCCGCGCGGTTGCAACTCGACGGCCGTCGCGGCGCTCAACTGTGCTGGTTGAACTTCGCCGGTGGTTTCGAATTGGATCATGGCGAGATTGTTCAGCGCGAAGGCGCGCAGCCGTGATGAGTACGCTTCATTTTCTCCAACCTCGCGATAAATTCTGGCGGCCTCCTCCGTATTCTGCTGACGCTGAAGTAGTGAGGCCAGGAATAGGCGATCAGCCGGTTTGGGATTCGTATCCGCTGCCGCTAGTGGACGGATGGTCTTGGTCGCGATCTGGATCATCTTGGACTGCTCATTGGCTTGGCCTTGGTTTGCCAGTCGATTCCAGGCGCCCGCCATTTTCCGTCGTCGTGAGTCCGAATCGCCGATCCAGGAGTTGGCGCGAGCCAGCCACGTGGTCGCGGTCTTGAATGGCGTGGCCTCGAGTTGGGCGACTTTGATATAGAGGTCGAACCAATCATCCGATGTGGCGGGGCGAACTCCGATCAGGGTTTTCAATTCGTTATGGTGCCCCGTGTTGGCTGACGCCAGCGCCAGTGACTGGACGAGAGCAAACTGGTCGAGATTGTCCAAGGTCGTTGAAGTAT
>CAYYHV010000295.1:0-5788 GCA_964471695.1 uncultured Pirellulaceae bacterium | reverse complement strand
GCGTCTCAAAGGCTTCCGCCGCGATGAGGACTTTGATGGCTCTCGCAAGCATGGGTGGCGAGTTCTGATTTTCACGAAAAGCAGCTTGCGCGAACTCGGTGGCCTCTTCGACTTGTCCTTGCTCGAATAACAATTCGGCTAACCGTAACGAGTAGGCTGGTCGGTCGCCACCCGCGACGATGGCTCGTTTCAAAGTCGTGATGGCTTTGATCGGCATGTTGACTCGTTCGTATGCGACTGCCATAAGTCCATAGGCTGTTTTCGAAGTCGGTGCTCGCTTCAAAATATCATGCAGTTTTAACAGGGCTTGTGAGGCTTGTTTGGAAGAGCGGTCCTCGTCCAGGTTGGCCGCGATTTCGTGGAGTTGCCAGTTCAAGCCATTGGGGGACGACGACTTCATCCAATCGATGATCATGCGACGTGAATTGATATCTTCTGCGATAACAGGAATACGGATAATCGTGTCGAGGACTCGTGGTGAAGTTTTGAAGTCTTTCGCCAGGTCGTACCAGGTGAACTTTTCGAGCTTGCTCCGGATTCTTGAGTTTAACATGCACTTTAACAGTCGAGCCGAGAACTCCGGCAGTCGTTGGTCGTTTATTTCGTAGGCGTCAATGAACGCGATACCCTTGGATTCACCCTCTTCTTCGGCAATCGTCTGGGCTTGTTCCAAAATTTTGCTCATTGAGTCGCCGGCAAGTTTGGCTTCTCTCGCGTTGATCGTTTCAAGGGTCTCATTGCGAGATGCGATGGATCGCAAGATGCGGAGAGATTCATAATCGAGGGAGTCCGTGGTGCCGAGAAACTTTGCGACGAGAGAGTCGGAGGCTTGGGCGTCACCGCTTAATCTCGCGATAAGCGCCTTGAGCAAGGTGCGGTCGACTTGCGACGTCGAGTTTGCCAGGAGCAACGGCAGGAGAGATTTGGCCGGAGCCACCAAATTCTGTGGTACTTCCTTGCCTGTCGAGAGCAGTTGGATAGCACTTGCCAAGAGCGTGTCGGAGGCCGCGGGTAGCGTCGGATTGATTTTCGCTGCTGTGGCGGATTCGACGAACGAACGGACATAATCATTGCGTTCGAGGTAAAGTGAGCTCAACTGAAGGTGTGGTGCTACCCAGGCTGACGACAAGGCCGAGGCGGATCGGTAGGCCGTGATGGCGAGGTCACTTTCGCCCAGCGACTGTAAAGCCAATCCTTTCAGAAAGTAGAGGTGAGCGCTGCGCGGGAAGACGGCGAGGGCATCGTCTGCTTTTACGAGAACGATCTGCCAATCCACGGGTTCGATGGAGAGTGGTGCGCATACGTGTTGCCAGTTTCGCGCCAATTGGCTGCCTGAGGCGGCGATTCGTTGCTGTAACCTCGGCAATGGTTCGACGTCACCCAGCAGGAAGTGCAGCAAGAACTCAACGGCTACGGCTTCGTCGTCGTAGTTTTCCGTTCCCTTGATATGCGACTCGATCCAGTCGATGGCTTGGCGCGCGTTGCCCAATTGCATCTCGCGGTACATCAACGAACGGTCAAGCGCTGCCCATTGGGTTTCCGTGAACTCCGTCGGCTGATGAAGAGTCGTTGAATTCCTGCTGGCGAGATGCTCACGGAGATAAATCGCTGCCTCCAAAGGACGGCCCAGATTATCGAACGAGTCCGTGACAAGCTGAACCAACGAGGCATCGGTGTCAGCGATCTTCGTGGCGGAAGTCACGGCAGCGGTTAACTTGTCTGCATCGTTCAGTTCTTGAGCGAGGATGAGCCGATGTTGGTATTGGAGTTGTTCTGAAGTCGCGAGTGGTTTTAGCGAGGCCAGAATCGACGCCGTTGGTGCCTCGGATGCTAATTGGCACTGAATGATTACGCGAAGGGCGTCCACGTTGGCTGGTTCGATCGTCAATGCGTTGTGGGCAATCTGCTCGGCCTCGGCGTATTCGGCCTCCTTGGCCAATTGCATAGCGAGTCTCACTTGTTGTTGCACATCTTCCTGGCTGAGCTGGCATGCAATGCGTCCAAACTTCAGAGCAGCTTCCGTTTGATTGACGGATTGGGAGAGCCTGGCAATGGCGCTCGCAGCAGCCGCATTTTGCGGGTCGATCGTCAGGATTTGTTTCCAAACGTAGATGGCTTTGCCAAAATGGCGATTGCCCTCTTCCGTCAACATGACTCGCGACTTGGCGTAATACTCGAGTGCATCAGTGTATCTGGCTTCCAGCAGATCGTTGACGCGGCCTTCCAGAAGTTGCACAACCTGTTCGTGTCTGGCTTCCTCGTAGAGCGGACGGGCTTGAGCGACGACGAGCATCAGATCATTGGATTCAGGTTGGGGGGCATCTTTCCTGGAGTAAGTGACGTAATTCAAGACTCCAACAAGAATGACGACGGAAACCAGAAGCACGATTGGCCATGCTCGCATTTTGCGATAGTTTTTCATTTTGCAGCGATGTGGTAAGAGTGGAATGTTGGTCGAAATGCCTGGACAAACTCCGTCGTGATCTTTTGCCATTCCGTGGATTCGTAGTTGGAGTCTGCCAAAATCTGAATCATGGCCGCACCGAAGGGCTCAAGGCGAAAGTCGCTCGCGGCGTCGGCAACCAACCGGGCATCCCCGGATGTTTTTCCGTCAGCCGTCATCAGGATGCTGGCGACGTGCTTGGCGGCTCCGGTGGCTGTGAACTGATACTCCCGTCCATGAATAATTTGTTGGTCGACTCTCCACTGCAGTGGTTGTTGCTTTGTCACTGTCCATCCCTGGCCGACAAAGCAAATTCCCGGTTCATGCCCAATGAGATCACGGGCATGACGCGAAGCAACGGCAAGTAAGGTGATTTCCTGCTCAGATTCGAGGTTGCGATAGTGGCGCCGAAACGAAACCATCGGCTTGAGCATGCGGATTTCTTCGTCATGTATGGTGCCATCAATGGAAACCCAATCGCCAATTGCGTACGGCAGCGATTCAACGGCCAGTCGTACGTTGCGATGATGTTGTTCGATCCGTTGAGGATTCGGCGGGCGATATGAATTGGCAACGCCAACCGCGACCAACAGAATCAAGTATCCGTAGGACAGGCTTGTGGTTTGATGCCATGGCAAGAGTCGATTGGCTAGATGGTCGCCGACATCAATATTCCAGCGATCTCCAACGACTGCGATGGCGCCAACCATAATTGCGAGCGGGATGAACCACCCCAATCCGTCGTGTACGGCGGTGGCGAGCCATTCGTCGGCTAATCCATAGGCTGCTGTAGTTACAATCAGCCGTACAGTGTTTAGCATCGCTGCAATTAGAGGGGCAGCCAGTAGGATCGTTAGCTTGCGCCGTTTTGTCGTAACGACAGAGAAAGCAAGCGTGAACACAACAAGGAAGACGGAGAAAAGCATTCGCATTCCGTTGCAGGCTTCGGCTACCATCACCTTGGTGCCGTTGACGGACAAGACACATCCAAATCGTTCGATTTCGAAACCGCAATGTGAAAGCGTCCAACCCGTCGTGATGGCTGAAAGCCATTGAATGGGAAGCGAAATCTGCTGTCGGAGCAATCCGGGGATGGGGACGACAAAGGCGAGGATGACGATGGGCGCGACAAACTCCCGGAGGAACCGAGTTCCGAGGGCAAGACACAAACCGCCGACGAGGAGTAAGGGGGCGGACGCATGCCAGAGGACGACGGTGGATGTTGCCAATCCGATTTCGTGCATCAACATCGCACCGAGAACGATTAACATCCCCACAGATGCATTCTTGCCATCTAACTTGGGGAATCGATTTCGGCGTATCCAGAGCAGCCACAAGAATACGACCGGCACGATAGTGATGTGAGTCGATTCTTCGTCTCGGAACCCGATCGACCACATATCGCGCCATACATGGAGCATCGCGCACGTGGAAAGCACGGCGATCAACGTGGCTTTGGCCAGGATCGCATTCATGCTACGAGGCAAATGGGGGTCAATCGGAGCCTTCATTTAGTGTGAAATGTCTTCCGAGTTGGGGGATTTAAACATTCGTGAATTCAAAACCATAGCTCAGCTTTTCCGCTGAACTAAACGACTGGAATTTCTACATTGCGAACAGGACGATTCGTTTGCGTTTGCTGGTGACATCGCGCTGACTGCGTCGCTTGGTCGATACTTTAACGGGATTCCTATTTGCAATTTGCAGGCGAGACAATTCAGTAATAGGTTTCAGTTGTTGATTACGAATTCAATTCCAACGCTTCCGTTGGGATGTCAAAATAAGGAGTAGCTATGAAAGCTGCTTGTCGGATTGCTGGGTTCCTTTTACTTGCATCAACCTGTGTTTCGGCTGATGTGCTGGATTTCGAAGATGCGGCTGCGTTCGGTGGAGACGACGCGATCATTTCATCGAAGTACTTTCTTTCGCAGGGGTTTGATTTGAGCGCCGTGGCTGGAGATAGTGCGGAGACTGCGAGGGAAGTCGACTTCTCCTTTGAAAAAGTGGGAAAAGATGGGACGGATGGATTTGTCACGAAAGGTCTGGGGCGCGACGTGGCTCGGACCGGCGATTTGGGGAACTATTTCCTGAAAGCTGGGACCGGAAATCTTGAGTACAACAAAGCGAAGTATTTCAAGCTGTCGGTGGATTACACGACCGTTTCGTTTGGAGCCTCGGGGCAAATCTGGGACATCGACGGGCCCGAGCAGTATCAAGTGACGGCATTCGACGCGTCGGGTGCGTTGATTTCTACGCTGACGTCTCCAGCGGGCGGATTGGACGGCGAGCCATGGGACTTTTCGATTGCAGTCGACCCGACCAGTGGTCGCATTATCGACAAGATTGATATTGAGGCGATCGGCACCAAGAATCTTCGTGGATTCGCATTCGACAACTTCGACTCTCACGCTACGCCGCTTCCGGCGGGTATGTCGCTCTCGCTGATGGGACTCGTGATGGTTGCTTTTCGTGGTCGACAGATTCGTCAACGCGATTCAAAAGCGGCTGCCGAAGCGACTGACTGATTCGTCGACATGTCGCGATGAGCGAGCGAACGCGATGCGATCGCTTTGTGAGGATAGTACTGGAGTAGAGGACGAGGCAGTAAGTTTTTTCGCACCAACGGAGCCGTTGGGACTGGTTGCCTCGTCCTCTACGAACTTACGTATGAGACCCGTTATTCGGTGGACTCTGATTCAGAGTCTGCCTGTTTTCTTGCTGGGCGTCGATAAAGTACACAATCTGCGACGAAGTCTCCGTCGACGTGCTGAAAGTTCTCTACAAACTCCATGCCAAGTTTCCGCATAACGTGGATCGATGCCTCATTTTGTTGCATCGCATGGGCGCTGAAAAAGTCGCAAACTCGATGCTTTTCAATCTCGTCCATCACCGCTGCGGCAGCTTCGGTCGCATAGCCGTTGCCCCATGTGTTGCGAAGGAATCGCCAGCCAATTTCCAGATCACGGTCGTCGCGCCGCTCGTCAAAAAAGTTCGATGGGCGAATGAGGATCCAGCCGCAGAAGTTATTGCTTGCCTTAAGTGTGACGCCCCATAATCCCCATCCCTGTTTCGGGTTGGCGTAGCTTTCCAATCGCGGGATGTACCAATCGTTGATTTGTTCCATCGAAGTCGGTTTGCCACCGTTGATGAAACGCATAACTTCTGGAGCCTGATCTAACTTGTAGAACAGCTCCGCATCATTCTTCGTCATCGGCGCGAAACTCAGTCGCTGAGAGTCGTTGACTTGCATGCAATTTGCCTCAGTCATTGGGAAACTCGCGTCAGTCCATTTTCCGTCAGATATGCATCGGTTGTGTCTTCGACGCGCAGATTACCGGCGAGCCG
>CAYYHV010000294.1:4454-9984 GCA_964471695.1 uncultured Pirellulaceae bacterium | reverse complement strand
TACGGAAAACTCGAAAAGAAAAGCGGAGTGATCCATGTTGTCGTCAATCGACTGATGGACTTCAGCGAGTTTCTCCGTACCGAACGCGAATTCAAACCCAGTTCACGTGATTTCCGTTAAGCTAAAAATCTTGGATCGCGCTCAACGAGAAGCCATTCATTGACAGTGACCTATTTTTGGCTACGATGAACCGCAGCATTTGTCCACAAAGAGAGATTCGATGCACAATCAAAAAGCTCGACGATTGGTCCTTGAACACCTCGAAGATCGTCACCTATTGGCCATTCTCGTAGTCGATTCGGCGCTGGACAATTTCGATCCTGCGTCGCCCCAAATGGATGGACTGGTTACGCTTCGCGAGGCCATTTTGGCATCGAACGCAGACGCAGCAATTGGGGACGCACCGGCGGGAAGCGGAAATGACACAATTGTCTTCGATGACGACTTGGGCGACGCTCACATAATTCTCAACGGATCAGAGCTTAGTGTTTCTGACACACTGACTATTAACGGATCAACGATTTCTGGCAATGTAACTATCGACGCCAATCGACTTTCACGAGTCATCCAAACAGAATATGGAACGACCTTTGACTTATCCCTTGAAGGCGTGACCATTCAAAACGGGTATGTCGACTACCCGGCGGTGGAATATGACTCTAGCGGGGCCGGAATAAGCTTCAAATCGGACGGTACGCTGACCATAACGGATTCGATTTTCCAAAACAATCAACTCCCATATTCAGGGAGCAATGGCGGCGGAGCGGCAATTGCTAGCCGAGGCGGGCCGGTTGTTATCAACAACAGTGTCGTACGGCGAAATGGAATTTTTGGAATGACAGCGTTGGGAAATGGCGGAGCAATATCCGCCGGTTTTCTTGAGATTCGAAATAGCGATATTTACGAGAACACAATTAGAGAGCAATCGGGAAATGGGTCAGGCGGTGCCATCTCCGCTGACAATCTATATATCGTAGACAGTATGGTTCGGGACAATACTCTTAATACAAGCAGCGGGCTCGGGGGTGCCATATTTGCGTCTGAAGCTACGATTGTGCGAACGACAATTGAAGGCAATACATTACGCAGGCGTTCCATACCCAATCTGGGCGGAGGCGGCATTCGTGCAGAAACCCTCTCGATGCATGACAGCGTGGTGAAGAATAATCGGCTTTCAACGGGTTTTAATGGATGTGGAGGTGGAATAGATGCCATAAATGTAAGTATCTCCAGTTCAGAGGTTTCTGGCAATTCGGTGATGGCCACAATGAGTAGTGCGGGTGGCGGTGGCGGCGGCATTTGCGCCCAATTCGGGACGATCGAAAACAGTACAATTTCCGGCAATTATTCCACCAATGAAGGCGGCGGAGTTAATGTAAGGAATGGGATGCTACAGATCTCCAATTCAACCATCACTGGGAATCGAACTAATTACATTGCTGGTGGCGGAATTCAAATCAGATCCACGCGCATGAATGAGTCGAGTCTGATCCTTCGAAATTCCATCGTCGCTTCCAATAGATCGCGTACAGGCCAAGGAAAAGACATTCTTCCACCCGACACAGGAACGATAGCAATCGAATTCTCCTTGTTGGGAGACAACGGTTCGCTGGAGGCTCAATTCCCTGAGACAGGATCTATGCCGGACTCCAATGGAAATCTCATCGGCGGCGCAATAGGCGGCATGATTGATCCACACATTGGCCCTCTTCAGGATAATGGTGGGCCTACGAGGACTCACGCACTTCTGACCGAAAGTCCAGCAATTGACAGTGGAAACCCGAATGACGCTGCCGGCGTCGATGGAGTGCCATCCTTCGATCAACGTGGAGTCGGATTTTCTCGTGTGGTTGGTTCCGCGATCGACATGGGAGCCTTTGAAATGCAACAGCCCCTGGCCGGTGATTTCAATGCAGACGGCATCTTGAATTGCACAGATATTGACGCTTTAGTTGCAGAGATCGCTAGTGGTAATCATTCGGCGAGTTTCGAATTAACGGGCGATGGATTAGTCGACACACTGGATCGAGATGAGTGGCTTGCGCTGGCTGGTAGCATTATCAACGCGAACGGCGAACCGTTCTCACTGGGCGACATCAACCTGGATGGATTCGTCGATGTGTCAGACTTCAACATCTGGAACAAGAACAAGTTCTCTGAAAATGCGGCTTGGTGCTTGGGCGACGTGACTGCCGATGGGTTCATTGACGTCTTGGATTTCAATCAATGGAATCTTACAAAATTCAGTACGAGCCCGTCCCTACCGGTTGTCGCCACGGTGCTAGACGATTTTATTGCAGCGCCGGAACTGGAACGTCGAGTCTCGCTATCAAAAACGATATTGGCGACCAATTTTGATAAGTCGGACCGCGATGCGCCAGCAGGCGGAGGCGATGAAACGATTGCGTTCGATGAGGCATTAGGAGATGCACACATTCTCCTTGTTGGCGACGAGCTGTACAAATCAGACAGACTCTTGGTTGACGGGACTTCGATATCTAACAATGTGATGATTGATGGACATCAATTGTCGCGTGTTCTTCACGTCAGTTTTGACCGACCAGAAGATTGGTCTACGTTGCAAAATCACCGTCCAGAATGGCTTCGTTCGTGACGAGCGGGCTTAGATCGGGGATTAGAAATCGACAGTGCGCTGACGTTTGCTGCTTTCGCGCATTAGCTCCCTCTCCCCGAAATTCGGATCAGAAGATTCTCCACCATGATCAAACGATCTCCGAATTTTGGGGAGAGGGGTTGGGGGTGAGGGAAACCAACGCTGACTCCAATTAACCCAGACATTTAGAGCGCCGGTTGCCAACCAAGCCAAGCAAGCCAACCCAGCCATCACACTCACCACGGAAACTACCCATGCTTCGCAAACGAAGTGCCCGACTTCTTGGCAGCATGTTACTGATTATGGGTCTCATCAGCATTTTTGCCTTTGCGATATTTGTTTGGCCCATACCAAGAAACATCAGCGTCAGAAAGTCTGTGCGACGAAATGTATGTGGAAAGAATCTCAAGAACGTCGCTCAGGCGCTATGGGACTATCAACGAGACAAAGGCACCTTTCCGCCGGCGTACACAGTCGACCAACAGGGCCGTCGACTCCACAGTTGGCGAACGCTTATCCTGCCCTACCTCGGCGAGCAACAACTTTATCAATCCATCGATCTGACTAAGCCGTGGGACGACCCAGCCAACGCCGATGCGGCTGCGACCAGCCTTCCTGCGTTCCTGTGCCCCAGTTCACGGCATGATAAACTTTACACGACTTACCTCGCCGTGGTAGGACCCGAATTCGCGTTCACCGGAAGCGTTGCGCGTGACAGCAAAGAGTTTACCGACGGGATCTCCAAGACCATCCTGATCGTCGATGCGAATGAGAAACGAGCCGTACATTGGATGTCACCGAATGATGCCGACGAAAACCTTATCCGAGATTTATCCGACAATCCGGATTTGGAACTTCAACACGAGTATTGCATCCTCGCCGTCTTTGCAGATGGCCATACTGATATCTTAACAACAGACGATCTGAAAGAGTCGCTTCTCGCAGCCTTTACCATTGCCGGCGGAGACCCATCCAAGTTTGACAATCGCTGATTCAACAAGAGACGCAGTACGCCCCGCAATCCGAACATCTGCACAGCGGAGCGATCACGACGAAGGGGAGCCCAAGCATGATTGAAGGAAATCCCTACGAAAGTCCCCAGCAAGGAGATGGGACGAAGGGCATCTTCAAACGCAAGAGACGACGGGAAGCGACTGGATGTCGGTGGCGCATAGGCATGAATATCTTCCTGTTCGTGTTTTTCATTGTCCCAATCACGCGAAGCCTTCCAGTCATGTATATGCGACGCCAACAGGACTGTGGCAGCAAGTTGGGTACAGTCGCGAAGGGGTTATTGAAATACGAGTCGGCTCATGGCGAACTGCCACCAGCATTTACTGTCGATGAGAACGGTAATCGGCTGCATAGCTGGCGAACATTGATTCTCCCCTACGTCGGTGAACAGGCGCTTTACGACTCGATTGACCTCACCCAACCTTGGGATGCCCCTGTCAACACAGCCGCAGCTGCGACAGAAGTTGCGACTTACCTGTGTCCAGCCTCAAAGCACAAGCGGACTCACACGACTTACATGGCTATTGTGGGTCCTTCGAACGCGTTCACAGGCTCGAAAGGCCGATCGCTTGCCGATTTTACCGATGGTGCGTCCGACACAATCATGCTGGTAGACGCCGACGACGGCCATGCCGTTCACTGGATGTCTCCCATCGATACCGATGGTGCATTCTTCCAAACGATTCAGACCGTCAAGATGCACCACAAGACCATGCTAACGGCTTTTGCTGATGGGACGGTTCATCGGTATTCGAAGGAAGCGTTGGGCGATGAGGAAATTGAGAGCCTGTTGACTGTTGGGAACGGCGAGCAGCCATACGACGCCCGCAATTAGCTTCGCGGATCGCTTCCAGCAGCTCTCATCGTTAGCTCCAAGACGATCCACGGAACAATCCAGCTCGCCCAAGCCGCAAAAGGATAGGTTCCGTCAAGATTCGTCAGCTCCGCGATTCCGCCGATCAATCGCAGCACCACGGCTGAGCACAGCAGCACATAACAGCGCAGCATCCATCGTCGATGAGCCTCGAATTGTCTTGCCACGGCCGATCGCCACCCCAGAGCCGCGGTGATTCCCGTCGCCAGCGCCAGCGTCCCAAACCCCCAGGCCGCCACCGCACCTGTCGCGGAGTACGGCGCCATCACCAAGCCACCGGGGACGACGCCGCCCAACACACAAACCATCTGGACTCGGCCCAAACGCCGATGCCAGTCTCGGAATCGTTTTCGAAACGACTCGCTGAGAAGAATCATTCCCAGGATCAACGAGATGGGGCCCGCCACGATGTGGAGATAGAAACCAAAACGGTAGTGGCCCCAGAAATATCCTTCCCTACCGAACAGAAAATTGGATCGAAAATCCGGTGGGAAGTAATCACGATAGATTAGCAAAACGAAGAGAAGTGTTTTGCAGATGATCAGATAAACAATCGACTTGAGGACAAAGCGACTGTTCCATTTCGTCATCATAGTCGTGGATCATTCCGCGCCAACAAGGTTGGCGCGTTTGCTCGTCACTCACTCATTCCTGACGTCGAATCGAAACGGTTGGATTGCGGTGCAATCCTCGACGTTAAGCCAAGTCGCGATCTTCGAACAGAATCAAAGCCAGCAGCATTGCGATCGTGCAATATAAAAAGCAGTAGATCGTTGCCCACATGAGATAGGTGTACGACACCCCTACCCCGGCAGCCACCGCCGCTTGAATATTAAAGTGATCGAGCACCGGTAAGACGGTGGCGATAAAGCGAGCCACAAATTCTACGTTCTCGAATTGCGAATCGGCGCCTTGGACCAACAATGGCGTCAGATGACCGAACGCATAGATCACAAAGCAAATCATGATGTTGGCGAGCATTGGCAACCGAGTCGAAATGGCGACTCCAATGGCGGCGAACACAAGTG
>CAYYHV010000294.1:3649-4444 GCA_964471695.1 uncultured Pirellulaceae bacterium | reverse complement strand
CGTTTCTCGAGCATCATAAATCGGTTTGTACGAGACGATCACCAACAACCACACTCCCAGTAGTACGAAGAGAACCGCGGTCGACCAACTGATACCGAGAAATTTGCCAAGGATGAACTGGCGTCGCCCGATTGGCTTGGACAACACCGTCAATGCCGTTTTACCTTCAATCTCGTCGGCGACCGAAGTACTGGCAGCCCAAACCGCATGTACGATGGCAAACACCATGATCAGCGTCAGTCCGGAATCCTTGAGGACTTTGATGTCTTCGCCGAACGTGTGGTAAGGCAAATACATGAACAACCCAAGCAGAAAGAACCCAAGGATTAGCAGCAACATAAACAGGGGCGAAGCCATTTCGGATTTGGAAGTCGCCAACGCAATCGCAGCGGTCTTGGGAAACAACCAGCGAATGAGCATGTACAAGATGAACGTAAACGAAATCGCAGCCGCAGTGATCAACACCGAGCTGGCTTGTGGATGCAACGGCGCCGTGGTGGTGCGAATCTTCACTGTCGCGTCGTCTTCGCTCTGATTGGTAAACATCAAACGATCGAGCCCCTCGGTTTCGAACGGGTTTTTCACCAAGAGCCCACGATCCCACGTGCCGCTTTCGCCAGCCGTGATTTCGAACATGATGAGGGGATCGCCTTCATCATTCATAATTTCCGATACCGCATTCACCTGCTGATCGCTGTCGATTTCCATCGTGCGAATTTCGCTTGGTGTGAAATTTATTTCGTATGGGACCGGTGTCGGATCAACATCTTCGGCTGAGGCCGGAACGACAAACTC
>CAYYHV010000294.1:0-3639 GCA_964471695.1 uncultured Pirellulaceae bacterium | reverse complement strand
CTCTTTGACCGACGAACCAGTGAATGGAGCTCGAGCCACCGACGAGAGAATATCCCCTGTGTCACGGACGAGAAAAAATCCAAGGACCCCAAAACTGCCCACCGCAACGACCGTCCAGAAGATCGGAACCAATGGACCTTCTTGAACGGCATTCATGACAGCCTTGGCCCCACCTCGAGCCACAACCGACACGACCAACCACAATACGAGAAGTACCAGTAATCCCAGGAGGGCGCCCAATCCCAAAATCCACAAAGGCGTCAGCCAGGTATTCAGCCAGTCAGCGGCTCCGAGAAGAATCATATTGTCCGATTCCCTTTGATTACTTTTCTATGCGTCGTCTATTTTTGTTACGCGGTACGAACCGCGATAGTTTATTGCCGAATCTCAAACGACTGAAACTCTTGCTTGGGCGAATGCACCTCAACACTATGATGCCGAATGTTGCCCGCAAGAGCCTCGTTTACCGCGTCAAGAAACGCATTCAGTTCGTTCTTTGTTCCTTCGGCCGCAAGGTGGACTCGACCATCCGGCAGATTTTCGACAAATCCCACCACATCGAACCTTGCTGCCACTTGGGTTGTTCGGTAGCGAAACCCGACTCCCTGCACCTGGCCGGAGTAGAAGACCTCTCGTCGTTCCATGCTCGCGCTCCTCATCCCCAAAACAAAAGTATAAAACCACGCTGGCACAGCTTCTAGTGCCGCAGCCCACTTTGCCAAAGCCAGGAACTGGGTAAACCAGCCGCCAAAGTGCAGCTATTGACGGGTTTTTGCGAATTCTTTACCGTCCCGCCCTCTCTTCGCACTCCCAAATTTCCGGAGTCAGATCATGAATTGCGCGAATGTACGGAAAATCGCACTCAAGGCTGCCCTGCTCTCTATCGGCTTGGCCCTCGTGCTTGGCAGTGACCTGATGGCGCAACAAGTCGCCGAATCGAATCCCGCGACTCAACCGGATCAGCCTGCCCCGCAACGCTGGCTACTCCTGGATAACGGCAGTCTGATCCATGGTCGGATTGAAGCTGCGGCTGAATCGTTTACCGTTCAACTGGCCGAAGGCGGAAAGATACGGCTGGCACGTCAACGAGTCCAGATGGTCGCGAACTCCCCCGACCAAGCATACCGCTTCCTCGCGGCCCGGGTTCCAGACCTCGACAGCAAGGCTCGACTGAAACTGGCAGAGTGGTGTATCGAACAACGTATGCTCCCGCAGGCTCAGGCAGAGATCGCTTTGTTAGCTCGACGACCTTCGATGGCTAAAAATACAGAAAGGTTGCGACATCGAGTCTCGATGCTGCAATCCACTGCCCGACCCCGACCGCCTGTGGGCACGGCAAGAGTCCCCAACACCGGACCCAAAAGAGCCGCTGTTCCAAAGATTCCCGAGTCCGCTCTCGTCGAATTCAGTAAACGTATCCAGCCCTTGATGATCAACTCATGCGGAGCATCCAACTGCCATGGCCGTACATCAGTCGCATCATTCCGTTTGGTCAAACCACCACGAGGTATGAATCGTTCGCGTCGCTTGACTCAGCAGAATCTCGTGGCCGTCCTTCAACAAGTCGACTATGCCAGGCCAGCCAAGAGCCCACTGCTGGAAATCATGGAGCACAAACACGCCGGAATCCAACCAAAGGCGCTTTTCCCGAACGAAGATGAACATAAGCTCTCATTGACTCGATGGGTCGAGTCCGTGACAGGCACCACAATTATCGCACCAGCCTCGCCGGCTCCTGCTGCCCACGTCGCATCCACCGCGAACGAACCCGCTCAGCTCAATCGACCGAAGGGGACATCGCGTTTGCAACAGAAACCTGGCGTACCTGTTCAACACGCAGAGAACATTTTCTCGATCGAGGATTTAACAGAAACCAGGTCGAATTGGTCGAAGCCGCTGAGGAAGTCCAAGCCCAGGAAGAATCGGAAGCTGCCGATCCCTTCTCGCCCGACGATTTTAACTCAACCATCGACGACTGACGAACTTTCGAGTTCCCACGCTAAAATCGACGCAGCTTGGATTCCCGGTCCATGGACATACCCATAAAAAACACACCGGGGACCGACCATGCTACATCGGGAGAAGCTCGCCGCGCAAATCACGAGTCGAACGCGAAAGCCCCGACACGCGAATGCGAATCTTACTCCGCAACAAATCCAATCGCGACGTCGAACGTCGACCAATCAACCGCCCCGTGTCGGGATTGATCGCCGCCAAAAATCCATCGGCATCCACGAACCAAAGCGATTGACCATCCGGACTGAAACGGAGTGCAGCCACCGGTGTCTTTTGCACGACCCGCACTTTCGACTTCAGCGTATTCGCATCCCAAGTCCTGACGCCATCTTCCGCCGCCGTCGCAATTCGATTCCCCGCTGGCCCCCACGTAGCATCAAAAATACGTTTCTTGTATTCGGCCAGTCTGTTTAGTTCCTTGCCCGTCGCAACGTCCCAGACGCGAACCGTTTTGTCATAACTTGCCGACAACAACCACGGCTTCGTTGGATGAAAAGCCACGGCGACAACATCGTCATCATGGCCTTCAATCGTTTGAACTAACTGGCCATCAACCGCATTCCAGATTCGGATCGTATCGTCGCGACTGCCAGTCGCCAACAATCGCCCCCTGGTATCTAACGACAATGTTGGGATGGTATCGTCGTGTTCGCCCATTTCCAGAACCGTCGGTGGTTGCTGTTTGAGATCAAAGCGACGAACGATCATGTCGTCACCGACCGAATAGAGAAAACGATCGTCCGGCGAGAACGCCATCGCGTGAACGTCACCAAACGATTCGTCGATCGTTTGTACCGGCTTCCACGAATCGGTATCCCACAAGCGGATCAAATTATCTCCACCGCCCGTCGCCAGTCGATTCCCACGGTGATTAAATTCGGCTGAAAACGTCCAGTTGTCATGCGCCTTGATGGATTTTTGCGGATTCATTTCTGGCTCCCAAGCCCGAAACTCGCCGTTGCCGTCGCCGGTCACGATCGTACGCTCGCCCTTCTTTTCGGTGACTGCCAGAGAGATAATTGCGTGACGGTAGATTTTGCGACTGACCAGAGTTGTCGCCACCGGGTCCGGCATGGATTGTTTGATCGTCAATTCGGGGAACTTGAGTTGCAAATCCTCAAGACCTTTATCAGTAACGTCCGTCTCATAGACGTGGAGCAACTCGAGCTGCCTCAGATTGACAATCAACCTCAGCGATTTATCAGTCACCGGCGCGGTAACAAGGTCCAACTCACGCAGCTCGGGATAGTATCGCAATCGCGGCAAAAGGGGAGCTAGTTCTTTGTCGGTAATGTTCTTTCCGGCGAGAAAGAGCCGCTTGGTTTTCGGCGTCTTGGCGCCGACCAGCATTCCCCCCAGCCGTTTGACTTCCGCCACGACCAATTCGCGCTGACGATTGTTGTGCCATCGAGTCCCAACCAGCCCTGCCGCTACGCCAATGACGGAAAACAGCACCATAAGCGTGCGGAGTCGAAATCGGAAGTACTTCATAACCTTGCTCCGAGAGTTCCCATCTTCACTGTTACGCATTCGTTTCCAACCCGTTCGCTGAGTTCATCATCATGCGACCCAATCGCCCCCTTCAAGCCGTCAAACAGATAACTTAACGGATCGCCGTTACAC
>CAYYHV010000293.1:9182-9996 GCA_964471695.1 uncultured Pirellulaceae bacterium | reverse complement strand
AGTACGCCTAAAAACTCAGGAATCGCTGGTTCAACGATCGGCCCGGATTCGTCCAACCAATCGCCGCGTGGTAAGACTCGAGTCGTTCGCGGCTTGGCCAATGCGACGGTGATCATGGACTTACGAGCCCCCGCACGTATGGACTTGATGCGTTCGTTCAGTTCCTTCACTTTCGCTTTCCGCTCGAATGCGGTCAGCTTCGACGACTTTGACTTGGCCTCAGCCAACTGTCGCGTGAGCGAGTCGATTTTTTCTTTTTCTTCCGAATCAAGCAGCAACAGCTCCGGCTCGCGTCGCGTCGGCAACGCGTTCGTCCCATTTTTGAGATGCGCCGCGTCGTCGATATCATCAAAGAACGCGGCCAACGAATAGAAATCTTTCGCCGTGTAGGGATCGTATTTGTGATCGTGGCACTGAGCACAACCCACCGTGGCACCCATCCAGACGTTAGAGACATTGCGGACTCGATCCGCTGCGTAAATAGCAAGGTACTCCTTCGCTTGCACGCCCCCCTCGTGCGAAGTCTGCAGCAGTCGGTTGTAACCAGTGGCGATTTTCTGCGATTCCGTACTCTCGGGCAACAAATCGCCAGCCAATTGTTCGCGTGTAAACTGATCGAATGACAGATTGCGATTGAATGCCTCGACCACATAATCCCGATAAGGCGAAATGTTGTGATCCTGATCGCCGTGGTAGCCGACGGTGTCGGCAAATCGCACTAAATCCAACCAATACATCGCCATTCGTTCGCCGTAGGCCGACGAATTGAGCAAGGTGTCGACAAATCGCGAATAGTCGGCGTCGCTCTTGATTG
>CAYYHV010000293.1:0-9159 GCA_964471695.1 uncultured Pirellulaceae bacterium | reverse complement strand
TTTAGCTGATCCTGAGTCGGGGGTAACCCGGTCAGGTCAAAACACAATCGTCGCACCAATGAAACGGGATCAGCAACCTCGGAAGGTGACAGCCCCTCCTGTTTAAGTCGCCCAAGAACAAAATCGTCGATCCAGTTTTTCCGCCATACGCTGGCCGATCCGTCGTTCCCTTGTGGAATATCATGTTTTTTTGGCGGTACATAGGCCCAATGCGCCGACCACTCAGCCCCTTCGTCAATCCAACGACGAATCAAATCAATCTGCTCCTTGGAAATAGGTTTGCCCATCTCTGGCGGCGGCATGCGTTCGTCGTCATCTTCCGAAATGATGCGACGCAACATTTCGCTCTCCGAGGCATCCCCAGGCACAATCGCGAATTCCTTCGCGGATTGCTCATCATCAAATCGCAAGTCGGCTTCGCGCCCACTTTCGTCGGGGCCGTGACAGTGAAAGCAACGATCCGACAGAATAGGTCGAATGTCGCGATTAAAATCGACTTTGGAATCGGCAAACACCGGGTGGACCGTGAAGGCAATGAAGAAAGCCAAGGTTGAGAATCGTAGCCGTAGAAAAATGGATTGCTCAGTGCATCGCAAGATTGGGCTCCTTCGTGCTGCCCTCAGCTCAGTGGATCAATTTAACAGCGGCACGGCGTTAGGCCGCGGGTATTTACGGCGTCCACGGGAGCTTAGTGCCTTGCCGCTCACGGGAGCCATGCAATTTTCGATTTGTTCCACAGCGTCTAGTATACTCTCGCACGTGTAAGAGCTTGACATGGATTGCCCCAGATCAGCGAAAGGTCAGGAAGAATCCCTGACCTTTCGAATTGCTGTTGGTATCACTACCTATTGAAAGATAGCAATTAGCGATGCCGGCGACGCAACGCAAAAATGCACATCAGCGAAATTCCGGCAAGGCCGAATCCCGCTGGCTCCGGCACCGCAGCAGCATCGGAAGCGCTGGTAAACTTGTTGCTATTCCAAGCACCAAAATCCGAAACATCGACGACTCCGTCGGCATTGAAGTCTCCCGAACACCATGCGTCGTTGTTGGTAAACTTATTTGAATTCCAAATGCCAAAGTCCGAAACATCGACGACTCCATCCAGATTGCCATCCGCAATTTGAAAAGAATTCCCGCCCGTCTGGGCTGGGTTTTGGCTACCTGCAACGGCCAACCAACCGGTTCCGGCTGCGGTGACATCATCGAAGGTAACGCTACCGTCGCCATTCATATCAAATGCCAAGTCGTTAGACCCGCTGGCAATTGCTGCCGTTAGTGCATCAATGTCGGAACAATTCCAGGCGCCATCGCTATTAAAGTCGCCATTTAGCGAGCCAGTTACATAGTCGACGATGCCCAGTTCCAAATTACCATCGGAAACCAATCCGAACGCAAGCGCAAGGTCTTCCGCTCCACCAGCCGTGAATGCTGCACCAAGGCTGAGTGAGCCTCCGGGAGCAATCGAACTTTGCCCGAGAAAGAAAGTCTCATTTAGAATCGTGGTATCCGTGTCCAGACCGGCTTCGTCCCAACCTTCCAGCAGACTGTCCCCTGCGACTGAACCGGCATCCGAACCATCGACTGCGTCAAGATTCTGATCATCGAGACTATTCCAATTCGCACGGCTAAGCGAACCGCTTGGACTGGTAATCTCGTAGTAGCTCAAATCAATCGGCACGTCGAAATCATTTCTCAGCGCGACGGCTCCAGTCGTTGTATTGACTTCCATCGTGAGTGTAGGCTGCGCTTCCCCCCAACCGACTCCGTCGTACCAGGTTCTTTGAGCAAGTCCGGTAGCGTGATCAACGTAAACGGTGACTTCACCACCCGCATCCACTGACGTGATCCCCGCGGGGGCCGCATATAGCGTGCGATTGCCATCAATCCAGTCTTCGTACGTGTCAGCATCCTGTCCAAGGACGTTCAAGCCGCTCACGACCGTCGACAAACCAGCCATCTGCGTCTCGTCATTGATCGCAAAGACTCCGGCAGAATTCGTATCAAAATCTGTCAAGGCGCCACTATTCAATCCAGTCTGGATATTCCAGTTGGCACCGTCGTCCCAGAAGAATGTGTAAATCTGATAGACACCAGCTTGTGGAATGGAGAAAGTCGTGTTGATTTCGTCCCCCGCCCCGTTTCCTTGAAGCGCGCCGCCTTCATTGGCAAAGTTGCGAGTTTCTCCGTCTTCTCCGCCACCAGCCCCTCGATTCACCCAACCGCCAGGTAGTCCCGCAGTGTTACCGCCGGCTTGTTCGTCCGCGTCGATATAAGTGATCTGTGCTTGCGATTCCGAAGGGCAAATCAACGTAAGCGCAAGTAGACAACAGGAAACCATCGTAACTTTTCGTGTTCGTCGACGAAGTCCAGCCGCCATAGCGATGAATCCCATGAACAACAACAATGCCGCATTCGGCTCGGGAACCAACGCATTGAAAGAACCAGCACCGTTAGCTGCGTCGTAGAGATCACGAAACGCTGCGAGGTCATCGAAATTCGCTTGTTGATCACCAGTAATATCGCCCAGAGCATACGACTCAAGATCCGTGAGGCCGCCAAGCGGCTGGTTCAGCCCGCGTAGCAGTACTTCATAGTCGTCGACATCAAGGTCACCGTCTGCGTCAAAGTCGCCGAACCCAATCGCATCGCCACCCGTGAATTCCACGGTGAGCGGCACCGTGAACTCCGAATCGGCCAGCGTCAGGTTGATAATCATGTCTTCAAACGGCGAAGCCACCCAAACGTCGCCAAAATCAATGGATGCTGCACCACCAGGCCCGATAGTACCGCCATCGAAAGGTCCAACTTCGTTTTCTGCGAGTACGGTTACCGACGAATCCGTAATCTCCCACGGATCAATATCGAGTGAGCTATTCCCAGCGCTATCGAGATTTCCGGTTATGGGTGTCCAGTTGGCTGGTTCAAGTGCCCCCGCATTGGAACCAATACTAACGGCCGTAATTGAATAGTCGCTACTAGCTGACAAAGTCAGGTTGCCCGTGGTTCGATCAACCGTCGCCGACACGCCAGTCGCTTGCGTCCCGGCAGGTGCATAAGCTACTCCATCCAACCAACCTCGCCCGGCGCCCGCTAAACCGACAGCGTCGTCAAGGTAGACAGGAATTTCTCCGCTTCCCGAAGCAGTCGTCGTGCCAACTTTGGCGACAAGCATGACTCGGTTCCCCTCAACCGTAGCCGCTTCGACTCCTGTAAACCCGTCCGCAATATCGAGATTGTCTTCGGGCGGCTGAGCCCAATTCGTAAAGACGCCAAGGCTGCCTGCCGTACCGGCCCCGCCTGTCCGGTCGTATACGGTGTTCCCATTAGGATTCGAATTCAACCCGGCGCGTAGCACCCAATTGTCATTCGTTGCCGACCACCAAACAGCATAAACGTCATAGCTCGTCCCGGAGTTCAATCCGGAGATCGTCTGGATCAGCTCTTGGGCATCCTCACCGTTGTCCGACTCATAGACCGTTCCTGACGCACCAAACATGTTCCCCGAATTCGCGCCGCGAAATCGCCACAGTCCATCGTTGCCTATGTCCGTGGACAAATCGAATTGATCGATGGCATCGCCAAGCGGATCACCGGATGATGTCGACAAATTGGGACTGACAAAGTCATCGGCATCGACGTAGGTCAGTCCCTGACCATTTGCTGCCGTGACATAGGCAAGGACGGCAACTATTAACGCGCAGCGGCCAGCCCTTAGAGTGAATTGGGGGTGAATCATGTCGGTCGAATCTCCAAATCCCTATCTAGTAACGTCTTACGTACGTCGATTGATTCTGCCTGAGGAGAATGGGCGATGCAAGTGATCAAGTGAATTGCCAAAACATCACGTCAATACATTTTTGGGCATTTTCATTTTTATATCCGTTCCACAATGTAGAGACTCGTCCAGCCGATAACGATTCTTGACCGTGCACCGCCGTAATTCGCTATGCAGAAACCGAAGGAATGTGCGAATGGATAGTCGTGCTTTCTCAAACGTTTTAGACTGCTAGAGTCCTTTAATTGCGTACCAGAGGCCCAAAGCATGAAAACGTCGGACCCACCTGTGGTTGTTGAACAGTCCTACAACGTCACTCAAGCTGAGTTATGGAAAGCCATCACCGAAGTCGAGCAGATGAAACAGTGGTTTTTTCCTCAACTGGAAACCTTTGAACCTGCGACTGGTTCCGAAACGCGTTTCACGGTGGAACACGATGGCAAAGAGTATCACCACATTTGGAAATTGGCTGAAGTTGCGCCGCCCGAGAAGATTGTGTACGACTGGAGCTACGACGGCATTCCTGGAAAAGGATGTGTCATTTGGGAACTGACTACGACCCAAGACGGATCGTCACTCAAGCTGACCAATCTCGTCGTTGAAGATTTTCCTCAAGACGACCCGGCTTTTCAACGGGAGAGCTGTGAGAATGGCTGGCAATACCTGCTCAGCGAGAGCCTCGTCGAACATCTCGATTGATGTGGCTGAATCAAAGACACCAAGCAACGCTGGTCCACCAGAAAAGATTGATGACCAGCGAAGTATGAATTTCCACGTCTGGCAACTCAAAACGTAAGCAATGCTCGCTCGGACGACTTCCAATCCGAGCAAGCGTGCGTATCGTCAACTTCTTAATCGAGGCTCTTTACCATGATGTCTTTGTAAAGAACCTTGCTGCCGGGATCATGCGCCTGAATTGCAAACGTCCCACTCGATAGCTGCCGTTCTGGACGATCAAGCCCCTCTGGTTCGGTGTAGTCCGAAATCGTCTTTCCATTTATCTTCACGACGATATGTTTGCCTTGAACCATGACTTCGTAGTCGAACCACACTTTATCTTTGACCGGAGCCTCAAAGTTATCCTGCACGTTGTAGAGTCCACCGGTTTTCTTCGGATCACTCTGGGTGTTATTCACCTGTGACTCGTAGCCCTTATTAGGCCAACCCGAATCCAGAAACTTGGTGTGGAAGTAAATGCCGGAGTTTGCCGACGGCATCGTCATGACTTTGGCTTTCAAGTGAAAGTTCTTATAGTCCGCGTGGCCTGTTTCTCCGACGAAGAATGCGTGGGAGCGATTTCCGTGAGCCACCAAGCATCCGTCTTCAACGTAGAACGACTTGGGGCTTTCGTTAATGTGCCATCCTAGCAGGTCCTTGCCATTGAACATGGATCGCCACTCGCCCGATCCGGTGGTTGCGGCTGTTGCCGGGGCGGGTTCAAGCTCAGCCAACATGATGTTGCGGAAGCGAACTTTGAGAGGATCGGTTCGTTTCCCAACGCCGTGAACCTGCATTGCGATGAACCCCTTGGCCGTCATGGAATCATGAAAGTCCGCTCGAGGCGTCCCATTCAGCCACGTACGGATATGGTCGCCGCGGCATTCGATCTTTACGCTGTTCCAATCGTTTGGTTTGTAGGAACTCTTCCCAGCCTTGCTAAACGCGTCTTTGTCGCCACCTTTTTGCCCAGGAAACAACCAACCACGTCGACCTTCGTCGTAGATTCCGACGCTCCACATGCGTTCTGGTTTATTAGGGTCGATCTCGGCTTGGTAACCATGGACACGTCCGGCAGCAAATTTCTTTTTCTTCCCATCACGGACGACTTCCACATTCTTGGAGTAGCAGGTACTGCGAAACTGGACTCCCGAATTAAGTTCGTTGTCGCACTTGTATTCATAGGTCAGGATAAAATCCTGATAATCGCGCCCGGTACATAAGAAAGTATTTTGCGTGTTGGGCGCTGAGGTCCCCACAATCGCTCCGTCTTCAACGGTATAAGTTGCTTTGCCGCCGCGCTGCACCCATCCGTCGAGAGTCTTGCCATCAAAAATCGGGCGGAATTTTTCAGCTTGGACAGTTTGCACCAAACCGACGAGCAAAAGGCAGAACACAAGCAGACGATGCGACATCGAAAATCTCCAAGGTGGGCTGAGTTGGTATAAGGTTGGACACACAGTATAACGGTAAAAATTCTTGATTCTACTTGGCGTTAGAAACTCGCCAGACCACGACCCAAGGTGGAACATGTCTTCATTGAACAACTGCCGCTTCGTTCTTGCCTGCCTTTGCATCTCCGCCTGCATGATTCTCGCCGTGACTTCGAAAACGATTGCGGCAAGCGACGATGCACAACGGCCCAACATTGTCTGGATTGTGACTGAAGACAATTCCCCGGACTGGCTACGACTTTACAACAAGGCTGCAGCCCCGATGCCAAACGTCGAGAGTCTCGCGAAAAGCGGCATCGTCTTCAATCACGCTTTTTCGAACGCACCTGTTTGCTCGGTTGCACGCAGCACCATTATCTCAGGATGTTATGCACCTCGAACTGGTACGCAGTACCACCGGCGCACTGAATTGGCGCCGCTGCCAAAGGGGCTGGAGATGTTTCCAGCGTACCTGCGCAAAGCCGGCTATTACGCGACCAACAATTCGAAAGAAGATTACAACTACAAGAAGGCTGACGATGTTTGGGACGAGTCGTCTCGCAAAGCGACTTTTCGCAATCGAGCCGCTGGCCAGCCGTTTTTCCATGTCCAGAACTACACGACAACGCATGAGGGAAAGCTGCATTTCCCAGTCAGTGACGTCGAGAACAAGCCGACAATGACGGATCCAAAATCCGTGCAAGTGTTCCCCTACCATCCGGATACGGAACTCTTCCGTTACACCTATGCTCGACAGATGGATCATCACATCAAGGTCGACCAGCAGATCGGTGAATTGCTCGAACAGCTCAAGTCTGATGGATTGATGAATGATACGATCATCTTCTATTACGGTGATCACGGTGGCGTGCTGCCACGAGGCAAAGGGTACATTCAGGAAAGTGGCCTACGAGTCCCCATGGTGGTCCATGTTCCCAAAAAATGGCAAGAGCGTGTCAACATCCCAGTCGACATCCGTGTGGATGGATTCGTGAGCTTTGTTGACTTGGCCCCTACGGTATTAAATCTTGCCGGCATCAAAGTCCCCAAAGCCATGGACGGCAAACCTTTTCTCGGCGCCGGCGTAACACTCGACGAATTGAATTCTCGCGACGAGACGTTTGGCTATGCCGATCGCTTTGATGAAAAATATGATTTGGTGCGATCGTTTCGAAAGGGCAACTTCAAGTACCTTCGTAACTATCAACCATTCAATCACGACGGATTAATGAATGAGTATCGCTACAAGATGGCTGCCTATCGCGAGTGGAGCCAACTGATGGATGCTGGAAAACTCAACGCAATCCAGCAACAATTCTTCCAGCCCCGAACTGCCGAAGCACTGTACAATCTGGAGTCTGATCCGCATGAAACCAACAATCTGGCTGCGGAACCAGCCCACAAGCAAAAACTGCTGGAAATGCGCAGGTTGCTGCATGAACGTGTCGTCAACATGCCCGACTTGAGCTTCTATCCTGAACCGCACTTTGTAAAACAAGGCATCGCGGACCCTGTCGGCTTTGGGAAAACTCACAAGGCGGAGATTCAATCATTGATAGACGTTGCCGATCTCCAATTACTACCATTTGACCAGGCGCGGGCCGGCATCAAAGAAGCGCTGTATTCCGCCAACTCGTGGCAACGCTATTGGGCGCTCATTGTTTGCAGCTCGTTCGGTAAAGAGGCTGCGGAATTCAAGAACACCATCAAACTGATGTCGCAGAACGACGAAAAGCCGTTGGTCCGAGTGCGATCTGCCGAATACCTCGGGCTGACGGGATTGGCTGATCCACGCCCAGCCATCATGGAAGTCCTTCAGAACAATGACGACCCCGTCCTCCTCAACCTGACTCTGAACTCAGCAGCGATGTTGCACGAATGCGCCGGCAAGTTTCGCTTCGACGTCTCGGACGAGATGTTTCCCCGCGAGCTTCTCTATCGCGGCACCGGCAAGAAGGCTCGTCGTAGCTATGTCGGGCAGCGCATCGATTATTTGACGGCTGAGGCAATAGCGCCTTAGCCTGACACTTCGGGTGTGGACGAGACATCGAGTCGCTCCTGATTGCGAAGATTTTGGCTTGCTTGACCGCCGACCCGATTGTGGTCGTGTTGACTAATATGTGAGTCGCGACTAATGTGAAGGTTAGTACGGGTACTATTTATCTTCACTACGAGTAAATCGAGATGAATGAGGCACCGAATCCTTCACCAAATAAGGACTCTCAGGACACCGACGTTTCGAGCGATGCCCCTGCGACTCCGCCTTCTCCATCGACAGGGCAACTCGTCCTGAAGTCGGCCAAAGTGCAAGGCACAGCCGCTTTTGGAAAAGGCATAGCGCTGATGCAGTTGATCGCCGACTCGCCAGAGAATCCCACGAAGCAGGATCTCCTCAAGCGGAGCGGCATTCCACGTCAGACTTTGCACCGCCTGCTCAAGGCGCTCGAAGCCGAAGAGCTCATTGAGTACACCGACGATAATACGTATCGCTTGGGTGCCCGTATGTTCCTGTTCGCGCGACGAGCCGTCGAACAAAATGACGTAATTCAGCATTCGGAGCACGAACTCCGAAAATTGCGTGACCGTACCACCGAGACGATCCATCTCGCGGTCCTGAGCGGTCAGCATATGGTTTATATCCTAAAAGAGGACAGCCCCAAATCTCTGCGACTGGTGACTCGCATCGGTGATCATGTCCCGTTACATGCCAGTGCGATTGGAAAATCGCTGGTCGCGTTTCTGCCTGAAAACAGGCAACAGAAGATTCTCGAGCACCTTGAGATGCCGAAGATCACGGACTTTACGATCACGGACCGGACCCGGCTTCTTGAAGAGATCGAAGGCATCAAGCAACGTGGCTATTCGATTGCGATCCAGGAAAGCGAGATGGATGTGAAATGCTTTGGAGCTCCCATCTATGACCATCGTGGCGTGCCGGTAGCTGGGATCAGCGTCAGCGTTCCGCTCTTTCGTTTAGAACAAGACGAGAACGCGCGCTACATTCAACCATTGCTAGAAACTTGCCAATTGATCTCACAGCGACTCGAGTCAGTGTGATCAGATGAGTTGCTTAGTTGCGTAGCTTATTGCGCTCAATGCAGTGTCCCGATTCACGAAGATGAAACGCCAGCATCGGCTTTTCAAACCATTTCCATGTCGCAAGCCGTTTTTTTGAAATCATGACCAGACACATTTGGCTCAGGGCCGAGTCCAAACCCAACGAGCAGCGTA
>CAYYHV010000292.1:0-10004 GCA_964471695.1 uncultured Pirellulaceae bacterium | reverse complement strand
GCACCTGTAAATCTACGATCTGTCGGTTGTTCGCGTCATTTCGGTCGGCCACTACGCCTTTCGCAATGGCCCGACCAAGCGAGATACCTTCCTCGATATACTCGTCCACTGCGGCTTGCCCCGGCTGCCCCTTGAGTTCTCGGACTAAGCGGCCCATGAAGACTTCGCCAACAATCGACAGCGAGTATCCGTTTGAATCGTGAATCACCAGCCCCTCGCGTTCGAAGGCTTCCAACGTCGCAAGTTGCTTTTCGGTTAGCGCGTTTGCGGCTACCATTCGGTCAAACAGCGGTTGGGGCAAACCTTCCCAACGCAATGGAAACACCCATAACGCGGTATCTTTCTGATGCACGTCACTACATTTGGGCAGGTGATACGGGTCACCACCCGCTTCAACGACGGATGCCCACTCTCGAATATTGACTTGATTCTCCACCCGGGCACCCGGCATGAACGATATCGCCTGAGGCCCAGCCCCCAACAAGAATGCATCGTAATGACTTGCACCGATACATTCATTGCCGGCAATCAAGTCGATGAATTTCGCTTGGATTCGATTGGGGTCGACGTAAGTATTTGTGCCTTTGCGAATCCAACCTTCTCGCATAAATCGTCCGTAGGACTGCATTCGCATCATCGCCTGATCTCGCCCCAACGGCATCGGCGGAATGATCTGCTGATTCAACGCAGCGAGCATGGATGGCGCCGCACCAGCCGTCAACAAGTAGGAACTCACAGCGTTAATCCGAGGCTCCTGCATCATCCTTTGTAAATCGGTTTGCGCGATGCGCAACGATTGCCCTGGCAACCCCGTAATCAGGTCGGCGTTGACGATAGGGATGCGTCCATCAATCCACCTGAGCACTTTTTCGAGGTGCTGCAGAGTCTTGGGTTGGCGCATGTGTTGTCGTACGTTCGGATCAAGCGACTGTACGCCGAATGACGCTTTGGTGACCTCGTATTTCGCCAACTCGTCAATGAAGTCTTTCGAAGTCGTGCTGAGGGTAAACTCAACCGAAATCTCTGTCTTTCCATCGCATCCTGGCAAGTCACGTAGCCGTCGCAGCATATACCCAATGTGTGTGCCGACGAGATCAGGACTGCCACCACCAATATTGATAGAACGGATTGGGTGGCCTTTGATTTGGGTTTGAGCGAGCAGTTGCTCCAACTGGGCGATCACCAGACGTGAGTATCGCTCCGCTTGCTTGAAGTCGAGATCGTTGCCGCCTGAAAAGGCGCAGAAGCGACAGCGCTGAGCACAAAACGGCACATGCACATAGATTTGTAGCGATGCATTCTCATGGACGGGTGCGTTCGCAATCGCGCGCCGAATCCTGGCTGGTGTCATTTCCGATTCATCAGGCAGCATCCAATAGTCTATCGTGTTGCTGGCAAGCGCATGAAACCGCGTACCCAACAATCCATCCGCCGATTGGGGTAAGGACTCGGCACTGCGGACTGAAAAGGGCGTGGAAGCGGGCAGAAGCGAATCCATCGTGGCGTCCTCGGGGGTTTGCGACTCTTAGCCCCTTACATAACGCAAGCGCGTTACACGACAGTTCGATTACGGCAACTCGATGAATCAGAGGCAACTTGATTGCCGCAAAGCCGACTCCCAAGGCGAACGCCATGGGGCTCCCTTGAAGCCGAAAGGCAAGGGGGAAGGGCAAGCAAGGGCAGCCGAAGTACGAGAGACCCTGGCGAGTCGACCGACGTCATTTTGACATCGCCAATCTAAGCTTCGCCCAATTGTTCCCGCAGACGTTTGAGGACTCGCGACTTAGAGACACGTACCGTCCCGGGGCGCAGATTCAGCTCTTGGGCCACTTCGGTTGCAGTTTTACCTTCCACGACGACTAACCAAAATGATTGCCAAGTCTGCGGTTGAAAATCTTCCCGGATGAGTTCGATTGCCCGAGTAAAAAGTGCATGATCAGCCGCTATCGCGTCTGAGTCGCCTTCGATGTCGTCGTCCAGATCAATGCTCTGTTGCATGCGGACATTGGCTTCCGTTCCGCCAATCGCATCAACGACTGCGTCCTTCTTGCGGAAGTAATCGTTGACTTTGTTACGCGTGATCGTCCGCAGCCATCCTCGAAACGTGTCGCCAGACGATCTCTTGCTGAAGGATTGAATGTTGGCAACAACACTTCGAAACACTTCCTGGACAATGTCTGCACATTCTCGATCAGGTAAACCGGATCGCCGGGCCCAGAAAAGAATCAAGGGCGAGTACAGGTGGACGAGGTCACGCCAAGCCGGAGCTCGATTTTCCTTCAAACGCATCACAAGACTTTGGGAAGTCGAACCTTGAACGGTGCCAAGCTTGCTCATATCCGTCTACCTCCTCCCTTGCCCTTAAGTCGCGTTATCGTTGTTTACTTTGCATCTGATATGCCAGAAAACATCCGCACATCGTCATCGAACTCGCAATGAGCAACATCAACAGTGACGCCCCTCGGAATCCCGATCGGGCTCGTTGGATGTCACGATCCAACGGCCGAGTCAGTGTGAGTACCCCCGCAAGATCGTTTGCTTTCCAGTCGGTTTTCGGCGAATTCTCCAATGTGTTATGACAGTGGATACAACTCGCGGTCATTAGTTGTCCCCGAGCGTATTTGAGATATGGGCTGCCCTCGATATCAACGAACTGGAAATGCTCGGGGGCGCTCATGGCACTCGGATCTTTACAATCGCCCGATAAGCTGTTCATGGGCTTTGCGTGTAGCACGCCAGCGCCCAATCCGACGGTGTCGTTCGTCGTGTTTTCAATCAATTCGCTAAATTTCGCCAAAGTCGCCAACTCAAATTCATCTCTCGGTCGAAGCTCTTCTCGAAATGAATGTTCGCTGAAGATGCGAACTTCCATCCGATTATCGCAACTAATATTCTCGGCGACTTGTATCTGCATGGTCGCCGGCAAAGGTGGCGGGTTCTTTTCTGGATCGCCATGAGCCATAAACTCTGTTCTCACATCGCTATAAGTCTCGTTAAACTCTTCCATCATGTCTGAGTACAGCCGAGCATTGTCGAGGGCCATTTCCTCAACAAACCAAGTATTCAACGATTGTAGATAGGAGAATCCCGCGACCGAACTGACCGTGATTCCAACAAACAGCGCAGCGGCAAAAGGATACTTACGGCACCAACGAAGAATTCGTTCACCGCGCCCGACTGGACGAGCGGTGATGGCTTCGCCGCGAAGAAAGTTCGTCAGGTCATCAGCAAAGTCGCTGGCTGTGGTGTAGCGTCGTGACGGCGATTTTGCCATCGCTTTCAGACATATCGTCTCGAGGTCACGAGGAATCTGATCATTGAGACGTCGTGGCGGTCGCGGCTCGTCCTCCAGAACCTGCAACAGCAAAATGCGTTTTGTTCCTTGGAACGGTTGTTCACCCGTCAACATCTCGAACAGAATCACTCCCAGACTGTAAATGTCCGATCGCGCGTTAGCTTGATTCGAATCGCCACGAGCCACCTCGGGCGACATATAGGCTGGTGTCCCCATGACTTGGCCATCCGAAGTCATCTCGGTATCCACGGCGTCTCGTTTTGCCAGTCCAAAATCAGCCACATGAGGCGATCCATCTACGCCGATCAGAATATTGGATGGTTTGATGTCTCGGTGAATGACGCCATGTTCGTGTGCATATTGCAAAGCTTCAGCGATCTTCGCCACGATCTCCACAGTCGACTGGAACGAAGGCGTAGAACGCGCCAGAAGGGATTCGAGTGTCTCGCCTTCTACAAACTCTGTTACCAGATAACAAACGCCTTCTTCTGTCTGTCCCGTGTCAAAGAGTGAAACTATCTGCGGATGTTGCAACGACGCTGTGCTTCGAGCTTCCCTCAGAAAGCGTTTTGCTTCGATGTCGGTCGCCACCGAGCCAGCGCGCTGTATCTTCACTGCCACGGTTCGGTTGAGTCCCGTGTCGATCGCTTTGAAGACGTAACCGAATGAACCGCAACCAATCTCTTCCAGCAGTTCGAACCGACCCAATCGACAAGTCCCATCTTTCAGTAGCCGAGAGTAGTGCTTACCGGCGTCAAAAGATATGTTGCAAGGAACCTGTCTCTCGATCGTTTCGACAATCCTCGCTTCGCAACGATCCGCCAGATCGCCTGACGTGGTCGAAGTCGGCTCGTTCTTCAAAACCTGCAGTCGTTGGACAAAAAAATCCTCGGTAGCATCAAGTGCCGAGAGTCGCTGCGCACAGTCGGCGCATACCTCAAGATGGGCTGCCAACCGGTCAAATTTTTCCGTCTCGAGGTCCCCGACAGCAAATGCTGCCATAGCTGCGTTTTCTGGGCATTTCTGGATCATCGTGTTTTTACCTTCATTTACGGGCTCATTATAGATAACGCACAAGCGCTACACGAACTCCAGCAGTTTCGCTCCTGCCAGCCCCCAACGCGGCCGCCCCGCAGGCCTGTCATCCTAACCCATCCTCACCTGCCTCTGTACGTTCTGTCTTTGCCGTCGTTTCGCGGCGTGACCGAACTTTCATACCTTGGTAGAATGTGAGCCAACGACTCGACACGCTTGATTCCTTTCTTACCTAATTGACTCGCAAACGTGCGACTAAACTATGATTATTGGAATTGATCTGGGCACAACCAATTCGTTGTGTGCCGTCTTCAGGGACGGACAGCCCGCACTGATTCCGAACGTCCACGAAAGTTACTTGACGCCTTCCGTTGTCGGCATCCAGGAGGATGGACAGATAATCATCGGGGCGGTTGCGAGAGAATACCGCGTCACCCACCCTGAACGCTGCGCGTCACGATTCAAGCGATGGATGGGAACCGATCGAAAAATCACCATCGCGGACAAGACGTTTACCGCACCGGAATTATCCAGTCTGATTTTGCGAAACCTCAAATCAGATGCTGAACTTTTTCTCGGCAACGTCGTCGAAGAAGCCGTCATTACGGTGCCTGCCTACTTTAACGATACGCAACGCAAAGCCACGAAACTTGCCGGTCAAATGGCGGGGCTGAACGTACGACGCATCATTAACGAACCAACAGCCGCCGCGTTGTCGTATGGTTTCCATGAACCCGACTCCGAAAAGTATCTCCTGGTGATTGACCTCGGTGGTGGGACCTTTGACGTAACTTTAATGGAGGTCTTCGAAGGCTCACTGGAAATCGTTTCGACGGCGGGAGAGAACTTTCTCGGAGGTGAAGACTTTACCGATCGTGTTGTAAATGCTGTCCTGAAGCAACAGGGTAAGCAACTTGAGTCGGCAGAACTAAAGACTCCGCTGTTGGTCGCCCGACTGCGTCAGACTTGCGAAATTGCCAAACGCGAACTGGCAACCAATGAGATTGCCTACGTCCCGCTGCCTGGCGACGACGGCGAGATCACGGAGAGTTCCAAACGCGTCAAGGTCGATGGCAAGACGATTGGCAAGCTATCGCGATCGCTGCTCGATCGACTTGCTGCGCCTATTCACAAATGTATGCGCGACGGGGGGCGCGGCCCTGAAGAGATCGACGAAGTCATCTTTGTCGGCGGGGCGACTCGAATGCCGTGGCTTAACGACTATCTCGTCGAGGAACTTCAGCTCAACCCACAATGTCGCTTCAACCCAGACGAAGTCGTGGCTCTTGGCGCCTCGATTCAGGCAGCCCTGATCGTTGACGATCAAGCTGTTGAAGACCTCGTAATGACGGATGTTTGCCCGTACACTCTCGGCGTGGAAGTCGTAAAATCCTTTGGATCACGCATGCAGGATGGATATTTCCAACCCGTCATCCACCGCAACACGACAGTCCCTGTATCCAAAGAGGAGACCTTTTCCACCGTGATGGAAAACCAATCGGAGGTCTTACTCAAAGTCTATCAGGGTGAGAGTCGCAAAGTCGAGCAGAACCATCTGCTTGGTGAACTCCGAGTCACTGGCATTCCCCCAGGACCGGCTGGCCGTCCCTTTACTGTCAGGTTCACCTACGACATCAACGGCATTCTCGAAGTCGAAGCATTGATTGATGCAACCGGCGAAAAATTCAACACGGTCCTTACCAATCATTCGGGCGATATGACCGAGGCAGAGATTGCCAAGGCGATCGTCGCCATGCAACAACTGAAGTTTTACCCCCGAGACGAAGAACGAAATCGGCGACTGGTTCTGTTCTGCGAAACTTCCATCGGCGAAATCAACCCGGTCCATCGGCCACGATTGGAAGAAGCCCTCGATATGTTCGAGCACAGCATGCAAACTGCCACGCCCGAAGAATTCGAAGCCGCCCGAGAGAGCCTTCTTCACACACTGTCCGCCCTTGGGCTGAGCTACGACTCGGACTAGGCTCTGGGAAACGATTGCAAACGGAAAGGTGATTGCCGCCGGTGTATGCTGTTAGTAGGACGCCTTGCGCCTGCCGCGCACGGATTCCAAAAAGCTTTTGATTTGATCCACAGCGACTGGACCCAACTGCGACCATCTCGAGTCCGACATGGCTAAACTATCCCCCACAAAATACACAACCGATTTGCTGGAGATGAACCCGCTGCATCAAGCCGCGGAGATCGTTGATACTCGCAACCGCTACTTTGGCAAACCACGTCGTCAAGTCCAATCGGATTTTGATCCCGAACTACTTCAGACGCAGCGAGTGAAAGCCCAGAAGCTTCTGTCGCAAATTCGCGAACAGTTTTGGAGCACTGATCTGGCGGAACTGGACCGCGCACTCAAATCGCCTGTTTTGACTCAACTTCCGGACATGGCCGCCGCAGCATTGAGGCTGCGAAAACTCGCACGACTCCGCCCCAAGTTTCCATTGTTGGTGCAGAAGAAATGGTGCAATCGCGGTTTATTCCAAGCCTTCAAAGAGATCGTCACGCTACCACCCAGAGAGGCAGGTCCCACGAAAGAACGGATGCTGCAACACATCTCCCAGAGTCGTAGCCTGAAGAAGCTGCAAAAAAGCATCGCAAACATCCGGGAAGAGTTTCCGCAACTTTATGAGCTCGAAGCCGATTGGTTCATGATGGTCGAGCAGGTCAAACCCATGGCGACCGAAACACAACATTACCAGCCTTCCAGCTACGGCGCAGACAGTCGAAGTTACGAGTTCCCCTGGTGGGCGGTGTGGTTGTTAATCATTGCATTTCGCATCATCGTCCGAATACTCATTCGAAGCGGTGGACCATGAGCGAAGAACATCCGCGCTGGGATCTGCTGCCCCACGACCCCGAAAGATTCTTCGGACTTAAAGCCGGGTTTCAGCGAGCCGATTTGAAGCGCAGCTATAACAAACTGTTGCGCAAATTCAAGCCGGAAAAGGCGCCAGCGGAGTTCCAACGAATTCGCGCCGCCTTCGAGCAACTTGACACACGCTTGCGATACGGAGTCGAAACGCAACCCGTTGAATCAAGCGTTTTCTCCTCCCAGACCGGTTCAACATCTGGCAAAACAAAAGACGCTTCTGCCACGCTTTCATCTCTGCGAGATGCACTAGAAGCGTCGGACCCCAAGACCGTTTACGCCAAACTCAAATCTCTACCCAAAAAGTCTCCACGCGACTATTTTGCGCTGGCCATTCTGTCCGACTTATGCGAACCAAAACAACAACAGATGTTCTTGAAGTGGCTGTTGACCGGCCTCAAGGAATATCCGCGTGAACAGGCAATATATCGACTGCTGCAAAACTACTTCCAATCGGAAATGTCGCCCAAACTGGCAATTCAAGTATTGCCCATGCTCGCAGGCGTACTCAAGAATGACACCTTCTTTGTGCTCACCGAATCTCTTTGGATGGATTTGCTCGCACAGGTTCCCTTTCCTACATTTCAAAAGCTGCTTCAAAAATGTGACGTGCAACTGAAGAGTCACATGATTCGCGGCAAAACCGTATTCTGCCTGCAGTTATTGAGAGCCGCGGCTTTCCGAGCTCCGATGAAATGGCTGCGAGCAATCGCAAAATTTGTGGAGGACAACCACGACCAAGTCCCGGACTATCTGGAATTCGATTTTGAGATCACGATGGCGATCCTCAAGTATCGCGAACAAGCCAAAGCGTTCTCTGCTGCCCATCCCATCCGATTCGCAATCCATTCTGCAATTACAGACTATTGCAATTTGGACGAAAACGCCGGATCGCAATCTGTGATGGAATGCCACAGTCGATTGAGCAGCGGAGCCAACCAGCTGATGGAAGCATTTCCGATACATGAGGATAATGACTGGTCCGACACCATTGAAGCTTGGCATTGGGTTTCCGTGGATGTCGCACGCCGACTATGGATGGAACCTGATGAACCCGATTTTCAACAGTTAGTAAACATCGTTGCTGAGAATGTTCTCCATGCCGAAAACAGTCAAGGTTCCACATTCTTTATGCGGATCAACCTGGGTAAGATTGGCTCCCACGCACTCATCTTGGTCATGATTCTCCTTCTCATTCCCTGGATTCTCGCTGGGTTTCTTCCAGACAATCCGGTGGTCAAGACAATCTTGTTTGCTCTTCGCTTGGTTGGCTTAATTGGCTACGGGCTGGCGTTAAAACGCATTAGTGCCTGGTCTGAACAGAGAACATCCCAGACCCTGTTGAATAGTTATGAAGATCGCTGGCGTCCCATTATGACCCGAATGCTCAGCGGTACCAATGGAAACTTCCAAGCCGTGTGCGGTGTACTGAATTATCTCATCGAAGAATCAGAGTACCAAACCAATGTCGCACCATATCTTCTGGCGTATGTGGCTAGGGATTATGGTCTTCAACTCTTCAGTCATTCTCAGATGTTTATCAAGTGAGGCTCGGAACTTCTACGCAAAAAAAACTGCCAGCCCGGTAAAACCGAGCTGGCAGCCTGCAGGCGTCCAAACAACATTCACATTGGGGAGGAACGCCATGCTTTGCTTCCGCGTCGCCGAACTACTTGGCTTGCTTCAAGCCATCCGCAATGACTCCTTAAGGCGAATGGAACTGTCGCAACAACGGCAGGTCCTACGTCATCTTGCACTTCAATCAGCCCAACCCAGCATCTTCATCGCGACCGAAATAGGCGTGGATACCGTCCCATATCGTACTCAGCAGATCTTCCGGTGAAGAATCCGCCGAGATGGCTCTCCAAGCCACCCCATTGCTCAAGGCTTCTCCAAGCCGCTTGTCAATCTCCGGGCCAGCCTGTCCATGCAGCAACAATCGACTCGTCAAAGGACTGACGTCTCTAGCGTCTGACAATAGAGACAATGCATCCAGACTGTAAATCTGCTGGTAGTCAGCGACCAACACCAGATACTCATTGCGTTGTAACAACAGGGTCGCTTCCGCGGCATCCGAAACGTAGTTGATGTCAAAGCAACCATGGTTCGCCTCAAACTCTTGGAACGCCCTCAGTCGCCGTGAGTCATGGGCGGCAAACAGTATTCTCATGGGTTGGGCTCCTAACCATCAGCTTCGGCTTTCCCATGATCTCGCACCTGCCAAACAACCCATACGATGAGAACCCCTCCACTGTTGGTACAACCGCTATAGGACGTATAACGAATAGCCCGGCAGTCGTGGGGCGAAATTCACCACCAGCGCTTCGGTATGATGCGCAACAGTCGGTTTGAGTCGCCGGATTAACGTACGCGCCGAATGGGTTCCCAACGATTGCCGTTCTTCACAAGTCGATGACCGCGTTCCCACACACGGCACACTCCCGCAATTTCGGCTCGAGTCGAAACAGTCGCTTAGCACCAGTTAAGCAATGCTGGTTACGCAAGAACTCGCGAATATTTCGGAGTTGACTTCGCAGCCCATAACCTAAAAGGCTGAGGACACCTGAATCCCTACGACTTGAGTCTCGTTGATGTCGCGACTGATCCGAAGGTTCCTACAATGCCGAAATTAAAAAAGAGAAAAAGCGCTCAATCTCATCGAGGTAGTCGTCGTCATCGTGATCTTGGTGCTCCTCCTCGCCCTCTTATTACCACCTGTACAACGCACACGTGACGCCGCTCGACGCAATGGGTGTATCAATAATCAGAAGCAGTTGGCGCTTGCAGCGT
>CAYYHV010000291.1:6369-10029 GCA_964471695.1 uncultured Pirellulaceae bacterium | reverse complement strand
TCAATGGCGCGGAGATTCGTATCGGTCGATCCGAATGAAATCAGTTTGCCATCAGACGACCAACTGACTCCATAAACCGTATCGCTCGAAACGGTCTTGGAAAGCAACAGCTCACCGCTGGCAACTTCCCAGACTTGAATCTCCCCCGACTCACCTGGGCTTCCGCCGCTGACTGCCAATCGAGCCCCATCGGGCGAGAACTGCAGCGCCTCGAGTCTGGGTGACATTCCGATCAGTCGCTTGGCGATTTTTGCATCGACGGCTGCATCCGAAGCTTCCATCGTACTGGTATCTAGTAAGAGCACTTCGTGGAAACCGGTTACGGCTAACAGCTTGCCATCGGGGGAAAAGTCGATCGACGTAATATTGGGCTGGCGTGAATACGTCGGCGGGTGCTCATCGCTGTATTGCACCAAATCCCTGGTGAAGTCATTCACAGCACCGTGTTCGATCCACTTGCGCACCAAAGCGACTTCGTCTGCCGTCAGCGGATTACCCTCGGGCGGCATCGCCGCGCGCTCGTCGCCATCGGGAAGAATCTGTTCGTATAGATAACTCTCATCAGGCTTGGAAGGCACAATCGCGTGCATCCCAGACTCACCGCCCTTCACCAGCGACTGATAGTCGGTCATCAGGTAATCACCGTTCATTCGGGCGCCTTGATGACACCCAAAACACTTGGCCATTAAAACTGGCCGAATATCTTTGGCAAAGCTGATCGGTGAATCGTCAGTCGCTTCGTCCGCGCAGGCGATCGAGACGACGGATAACAGAGTGAGAAAAAGGCAGAGTCGATGGAGGAGTGATGTGTGCATCATCGAATCGCATGACCTCTAAGAGCGTGCAAAACTATCTAAGCATTCATCATCGGCAAAACAGTTTGGCAATACAATACAGTGTTTCGACGCTTCGCTTGATTCTCTTATCAATTGTCGGTTACCAGCCTACCGAAGCGTCACTCAAAAAACCCGACAAACACCGGCGTTGAGGCTGTTCCGTAAACAGTCTCGCTAAATGTGACGTGCCCCTTCGGCTCGCGTCGCTGCTAGAGGGGACACGATGAACAGCTCCTTTTCAAATCAATTTCGGTGAATGTCATGAATAACAACCCGACCCCTCTCTTCGTTGCGCTTGGATTTTTCTTCCTGATTGGAATCTTGGTGGTGGCGTGTTCGTCCGACGACAAGAACGTCACGCGGATACCTGATCACACGGTTAGCGTAAAGTTCGAAGATATTCCGGTGTACCAAGTCGAAGATATCGCCAAACTCAACGAGACGCATTTCAGTTTGGTGCAATTGAAAGATGGTCACGACTATTGGTTCTATCGCCAATCCCGGGGAGAGCGAGGATACTCTGGACTCACGCATTGCCACGCCTGCAAGAAGTGTGCGGTGGCAGACTCCAGTCGCTAAAGAGAAGTGTACGCAACGAGGTCGAAATGTTTACGATGGCCGGCACGAAGATCAAAGCGATTCACGGCGGAGGGCACAACGAGCTACTCCGCCTGCACTCGCAAGTCGGCAACAAGCTAGCCCTTCATGCCTCTGGCAAGCAACCACCAAATCGGACCTGCAGTCGCCTATCACACAGTTTCGTCCGCGCAGTGATTGCGATGTTCGGCAATTCGGCGACCTTGTTGCCGGCCTACGCCAAAGAACTGCGGGCTAGTTGTTGCTGGCCACCGCTTGCTTCGTGGTTACCAAGAACAGCTTATCATCCTGCAGAAAATAGGGCGCCTTGGACATGACACGCAATGGGCTGGCTACGGCATCGCGTAATCGGTGCATTCGCGATTCTGTCGTCACCATCACGGCGTTGGGTTGTGCCAAGAATCGAACGGCTTCGTTAAGCTTCTCATCGGTGAAGAACTCAATGGGCTGGCCCGCATAAAAAACCCAAGTCGGTTCGAGCCGCCCGAAAGCGCCAACAACGGCGGTTGATCGTTGGCTGGCGAGTGGATCAAGCAACCGATCATAAGTCTGGTAGTGACTTACACGGACCGACAATACGCCAAACAGTAGAATTGAAAATGCCGCTGCCGACACCATCAGCGTTTGCATTGCGGCCTGCGTATGGCGGCGGTCAAGCAACCTAACCCCAACGACTCCTGCCGCGACGGGAATCAGTGCGATCAGGCTCAGTCCCGATTCGCGTGGTAGATACTGTCGCAATGCCAATGTCAATCCGATCGACAACGCAATACCAACCAACGTGAGGACGATCATGCCCGCCCGCGCCCATCTTCGATTAAACTCCGTCGGAACTCGTAGAATACCGACGACGAAAGCCCCGATCAGGATCGCCACCGCCGGAAACGTCGGAGCGATGTAGCTGGGGAGTTTGGTCCGAGCGATCGAGAAAATTACCACGTACACGCACACCCAACATGCCAGAAAAATGGTGCTTTGCTTTTGACGGCTGGTGTCGCCTCGAAGATTCGTCACCGAGTTTGCGACCGTGGGTATCGCCAGAATCGACCAGGGAAAACAACAAACGAGCAGCGCCGATGGGTAGAAGAACAACGTGGGTCCAGAATGCCCTTCCATAGGCCTTAGGGCTCGACCCAAGTTATGTTCGCCCAAGAAACCGGACAACCAAGCCCCGTCCGTACGGACTCCGACCCAGGCATACCAGGGTCCAGCCACACATGCGACGACTGCCAATGCCGTCAACGGGCGCATAGCCCAACACGTTTTCAAGAAGTGCAGCGGGTGGAACCAACTACAGAACTGCTTGATCGTCGAAGAAAGTCCTCGCGACCCGTTCGTTGGCGAACGCTCGATCAAACAGAACATGCCGATGACCGCCGTGGGTAAAACCAAGCCTACGGGGCCTTTGGCCAGGACGGCGAATCCCATCAGACCATACATCGCCAAACTGCTCATCCTCGATCTGGGAAACGCATCGTTGACGACGGAACGAGCCTGGGAAACGTTGTCTTCCGAGCCATTCTTGGCTGGCCAAACCGAGTGCACAAATACGGCCATCGCGGCTGTGCAAAAAAAGAGCAAGGTCGAGTCGGGGGTTGCTGCGCGACCAACGACCCCGAACATTACGAACGTCACCAGAATCAGCGCCGACCAAAGTCCCACCGTTCGATCGAATAATCGACGTCCAATAAGATAAGTCATCCCAACGGTTCCAATCCCCAATGCGGCTGACCAAAACCGAGCCCCAAACTCACCGACGCCGAACACGGAGTAGGCGGTCATCATAAACCAATAGAGCAAGACAGGCTTGTGCGTTCGAAGTTCGGCGTTGAACACGGGCACCACCCAATCGCCACGTTCGAGCATCTCGCGGGCACAGCCTGCATTTCGCGGCTCGTCACGATCCCACAACCGCGGGCGGCCAAGATTAAAGAACAGCACCATCGAGGCGACGATGAGAATCAAAACCGTATCGCGCAAACTCTGCATCGGAACCTCCTTGTCCCCTGTTTCACCTTCCCAAGTCTATCTGTGAATCGAATTGGCCCCAATGCGAATCGACGGTGCTATCACATACTCGTTAACGAAGGCACAGGTTCTGCACTCAGCCGACAATTCGTATGATAAACAGATCAAACTCGAATCGATTTCCTTAGTATCACGCACCAGCAGACGTATTTATTGTGACCGAAGAATTCACCGGAAAACCGCAGCGATCGAATGAAGA
>CAYYHV010000291.1:1912-6359 GCA_964471695.1 uncultured Pirellulaceae bacterium | reverse complement strand
AGCAAAATCAATCGTGATCGCACTCCGTTGGCCGACAAGGGCGAGTTGGCAGGTGGGATGCACAAATTCGATCCGTTGCTCATCTCGATGTTCAACAGTGAGACTGCCATTCACAAATGCCAGAATGAGTTGCGAGACGAAGGCATCTACACGCAGAAGCAACGTAAAGGCAAGCGCTACGCTTTATTCGTCGACTTTCAAGATCGAGGAAAAGCGGCAGAGATCATCGACAAGTTTCAGGCGACGCACTCGGACGACCCGGCGGCTCGATTGAAATGGGACTATGCGATTCTAATCGCGACCATTGGTGGCAGCATCGGCACTCTGCCGGTGATGTTGACGCTTCGCTTCGAGTCTTTGATCATCGCGATCGGTTGGGGGCTGCTGGGATTCATGATCGGATGGACCGTCGATCGGGCTCGTTGGAGACGAGCCGTCGGACGAGGGTCAGCTTTTGGGTTGTTCGACATGATGCTCGTGTCTGCCATTATCGCCATGCTAATGGCGATGCCGGGGTTGTGGGCGTTTATCATGAAGAATTGAGATCGAATCTGAAATCTGAAATACCGACGAACAAACTCGCCCTCCCGAAACATCCCCTCAACTACTCCTTCACCGATCCCAACGTCAACCCACTCACAAGATAACGGCTAAGCATCATAAAAATGATGACGACAGGTAAGCTGACCAGGATCGACGCTGCCGCATACAATCCCCACTGCGTTTGCATGCTCGCCTGAAAGTTCTTCAGCCCCACAGGCAACGTAAACATGTCTTTGTCTTGCATGATTTGAGCCGCCACAATGTACTCGGACCAGGCGCTCATAAAACTGAAGAGCGCCGTAATGACCAATCCAGGGACGGCCAATGGCAGGATGACTCGGTAGAACGCCGACCATTGACTGCAGCCGTCAATCCGCGCTGCCTCCTCAAGCGAGGTGGGGATGGTGTCGTAGAACCCCTTCATCTGCCAAAGGCAAAAGGGCAAAGCCGTTGAGGTATAGAGAATCATCAAACCTAAATAGGTATCTATCAAATTGAGTTTCGCCGTCATGATGTATAGCGGTAACAACAACATTGTGGCTGGAAACATCTGCGTGGTCAAAATCGACAACATCCCGGCTTGTCGCCCCACAAAACGGTAGCGGCTGAACGCATAGCCGCCGGTGGCGGCCAGTGTGACTCCCGTGAGCGTAACCAGAATCGAAACGAACAATGAATTGCCGACCCACTGCAAGAACGGTTGCTCTGTGAACAATTGAATGTACGAATCAAAAGTCCAATCTTCAGGAATGATTGACAAATCCTGACTGCGCAAACGGTCGCCCGGTCGCAAAGAAATCGAGAACACGTTCAGCACTGGATAGACGGAGATCGCCACAAAGAACAGCAATACCACGTGTCGCCCTAAAGTCAGCCATCGCGGCTCCTTCATCACACACCCTCCGTGGCATTCGTTCGCCAGAGAAACAACAGCGAGAACGTCAGCAGAATAGCAAAGATCACCATCGAAAGTGCTGCGCCGTACCCGTACAGATACAGGTTGAATACCGCTTTGTAGACGTACGAAACCAGAATGTGGGTTTGATCCGATGGCATACCACCGTTTGAAACGAGCCAAATAACATTCAGATTATTGAACGTCCACACGATTCCCAAGGTGATCGCGGGCAACAACACCGGCATCAGCATGGGTAAAGTAATGTGCCAGAACTGCCCCCACCGCGAGACGCGATCAATACTGGCGGCTTCGTAGAGCTCTCTTGGGATACCTTGCATTCCTCCCAGCGCGATTACCATCATGAACGGAAATCCCAGCCACACGTTGGTGAGGATACAATCGACGAAGGCATTGAACGGATTATTCAGCCATTCCACCATCGGCAATCGCAACCATTGTGAAGCAATCAGATTGATGGCCCCATAGTCAAAATCGAACATCCCGCGCCAAGTCAGCGCCGTAATATAAGCCGGTACCGCCCAAGGCAGGATCAACAACACACGGTAGACGCTTTTGCCTCTCACCGGCCCGTTCAACGTCACAGCCAGTAACAAGCCGATCGTTACGTGAAAGAAGACGTTCACGAACGTCCAGACGAACGTCTTGCCGAGGACCGGCAGGAAGCTCTCGTCCTGAAAAACGCGAGCGTAGTTTTGAAATCCAACAATCTGCCAATCCTGAAAATGCCGGAGAGACATATTGGAAAACGACAGAACAATATTGTAGATAAAGGGATAGACGATCGTCGCGAAAATCAACAGAAGCGCCGGCAACACCATCGCATACGCCAAGGAGTTGTGTCTCAAGTCTCGGAAGAATGCGACAAAGCTCTTTCGCTGCCAAAGCAACAAGGCTGCTAGAATCAACCCGCCAAGAATCCGCAATCCCCCTGCCGCCGCGGTTGGCTGCAAGTCTTCGTTCATTAGCGTGATCGTGGCGATAGCCGCCGACTGCATTTCATCCGCGGCTTCTTCCGCAGTTACGCTGCCACCGAGTAAGGCCTGATACGGCGGGCGCATCGAATCCCAGACGGCTCGCAGCTCTGGCACAACCGGCATGGCGCGACCGTTCTTCGCTTGCCTAGCCGACGCTGCTAACGTGACGTCTTCCTTCAGCATAGGATCGTCTAACAACGCGACTCGTGAAGGCAGTGTCTTGAGTTCTTTCATGAACAGCCGCTGCGTCTCGACAGACGTCATATATCGCACGAATGCCATCGCCGAATTGGCTTGTTCGCCACGGGCTTTTGCGCTGAGCGAATAACCTTTTGATGCGACCATTGGCCCCATAGGCGTCCCTGTTTCGGATACCGTCGGCAGCACCGCGACGGCCGCGTCGATCGTATCGTTGGCGAGATACTCGTTAAAACTCCAATCGCCGTTGATGATCATCGCCGCCTTGCCACTCTTAAAAAGTGTGTCCGCGGCTTCATAATCACAATTTCGCGGAATCACTTTGTGTTCGTCTCGAAGTGCCAAAATCAACTCGTAAGCTTTGACAGCTCCCGGATGATTCAATTCCGGTTGCGTTTCGGATTTTTCGGCGAACACCCAACTTCCGTACCCAGACAAAAACGGTATCGCGAAAAACGGCTCGGTGTAGTTCCACACCAATCCATATTGTTCGTTACGACCATCTCCATTCGCATCAATCGTCTGAGACTTGGCAATTTGAATAAGCTCATCGGTCGTCTTCGGTGGCGCCTTCACAAGCTTGCGGTTGTAGATCAACGCAAGATGATTCCCAATGCGATCGCCGACTTGCACCAAGTCGCGTTGAATTCCCGAACGCATCGAATCAACAGAAGATCGCATCGCCCTGGATGCGTCAGCCGGTGGCAGGTAGGTCAGCGCCGCCGGCAAAAACCCATCAAGCTCTGCCGAATCGAACCACGGACCTAAATCTTGCACCAGCCCCATCTGCTGAAACGTCCCCATCGAGTCCGACGGACCATAGATCAACTCGGGGCACCTCGGTGATAACGATGAGTTTTGAAACCCTGAACGTAGCTCCTCCGTCTCTTTATACAGAGCTCGAATTTCAATATTCGGATTCGCAGATTCAAATGCCTGAATCCGATCGTTGAGTACCTTCCTCTCTCCAGGAGTCATCTGGTGCCACAACGTGACGATAACTTTTCCGTCCCCAGATTGGCCGGCGCATCCACTCAACCAAACGAGCGATCCAACGATGGCCCAGAGGATCACAAGTCGTCGGGATCGCATATCAGCCTTATTGGGAAACACGGAATACCCCCCCGGCAGTCCCGCTGATCTTGATGCGCAACCCGTTGTCGGTAACCGTTGCCGTAGCCGATGTGTTCGGTGTCGTCATTTCCGTCGAAATCTTTGCCCAAGCGACTCCGAGCTTGTCGACTGCTACGTCCATCGTCGCCGATTCAGTAGACCGATTCAGCACCACAAGCAAGGTGTCATGCTCATGATGCCGTTGAAACACCAGCGTGGACTGATCATCATCGGCTCCTAGAACTCGAAACTCTCCACGACGCAACGCAACCGATTTGCGTCGCAACCGAATGAGCTTGCGATAGTAACCGTGCAAATCCTTGTCCACGGAAACCGAGTCCGGCGTGCGCGGATTACCTAACGGATGGCTCGACCGAGTCGCGTACTCGCCGAGATCGTCCCAGAACATCGGCATGCGATCATCCGGATCGTCGCCGCCCCACATCCCGGCCTCCGTTCCATAGTAAACCATCGGCGGACCCACATAAGTCATCTGCCACAGCGCGATCAATCGCTGAATTCGTCGATGGGCTTCCGTCGGTTTGCTCACGTCATACTCAGGATAGTGACGGCTTGAACATCGCTCCCCGACGTCATAATCGAATCGAGCCGGACGGAGATACTCGGCTTTACCAGCATTTACGATCATCGAGGCCAGTCGATCCGTATCGTGCGAGTCAACCAAGTTCTGCAGTGCATA
>CAYYHV010000291.1:0-1902 GCA_964471695.1 uncultured Pirellulaceae bacterium | reverse complement strand
GTGCATACTGAGTCGATTTGGCATACTCCGAACGTCGCTTGGCAATCTCTCCAACGAATTCTGTCGCCTTGAGTCGGTTGTCGACCAGAAACCCCTTTGTTGGAAACGCGAATCCGTGGTAATTCATGGTGGCAGTGAAACCCGTTTGCCCCAGATACTCGCGAGCGTCTGACCAAATCTCGGCTACTGTATACGCTTGGGGATTCAACTCGTGCACCAGGGCGTGCCAATCTCGCCAGAACTGATTGGGGACTTCATTTGCGACATCCAATCGCCAACCCGCGATACCATCTTGCGGATTGCCATCACCGTTGGGGTCCATCCAGCGACGTGTCGCATCAAAAATGTACTTCTTGGGACCCGGATGCAGATCACTCCCGTCCTCCGTATCGGCGAAATTCGGCAGCGTATCGACTCCCCACCAACAGTCATACTTGAACTCGTTCTTGTCCGTTGCCGGATCGTCAAACGATTTTACCGTATACCAGGAAACATAGTCCGAGGCTTGCTGTTTCACCCGAAGATCGTCGAAAGCAAAAAAGTCGCGTCCGCAATGATTGAAGACGCCATCAATGATCACATTCAATCCGTGCGATCGAGTCTGCGTTAGCAGCTTCAAAAACAAACGGTCGGCTGCCGTCCACTTCCAAGTCGCCGGGTCCGATGTCTCCGTTGCCATAATGGCAAAATCGCCTTTGGGATCAGGCCCGAAGTGGGGATCAACATGGTGAAATGAGTTGCCGTCATACTTGTGCAGCGAACGAGCGTAAAACACCGGATTGAAGTAGATCGTCGTGATGCCAAGGTCTTTGAGATAGTCCAGCTTGTCGATAACGCCCTGCAAATCACCACCGTAGCGCCGATTAAAAACGCCATTCTCATAGAAATCGTCGCCCGACTGCTTCTCCCATTCATCACGCGCGAACCAATCACCCGTCCACGGAGAAATACGCCAGGTCTTTGGAATCACATCCGGAAATTCGAGGGAAGCATGGGTCGGATCGTTCGATGGATCACCATTTCGAAATCGCTCCGGAAACACTTGATAGAAGACGGCATCCTTGACCCAAACAGGAACATGTGCCACGGGAAGATCGACTTGCAACGCAGCGGGATCGGCCGTCTTTTTATCACGATTCGCCAAGAGCGCGTGCAGGGCCAGTTCGGTTTGCGCTCGAACAAACTCGCCGCGAGAAATCTTCTCTTTCAACACCAACTTGCCATGTCCCATGGTGCTCTGCCACGACTCGTTATTCGGGACACTCCATTTCGTCAGCGACTGGCGACGACCGGCTCCGGCGTCATCATTGATTTGAAAGTCGATGCCAAGACGGGCTCCGTTATGTCCAAACCGATTTCGAAGCTGAACAGCGGCTTCCACGAGATACCCCACGTCCGTCTTGCGGACCGCGACCTTGATATTCTTCGAGTCGAAGTTTTTACCGCCGGTTACGATACCGCGAAAGCTGACTCGATAATGAGCATCATCATTTTCATATTCACCGCTGCGGCCACAGTCTTCGTCGATGAACAACTCTACCGAATCCTGCTCCCACGGCGCGCCGCTGTCATCGCTCAGTTTTCCATCGCGAACATCAAACAGAAAAAACAACTGCTGTTTCTGCCACAAGCATCGAACCGTCCCCACAGCCCCCTGCCCGTTCGGCAACGAGGTACTCGCAACATCGGATCGCACAATCGGTACGGCTGGAGTCGTCAACCATGCTGCATCAATGGTCCCGTCAATCACAGCCGACCCGCGATTCGCAATCATTTTGGGAGCCACAGCAAACACGGGACTCACCAGGAAAGTTGTTAGCAGGCACAGAGTAAAGATTCGTTTCGACATCGCATCCGCCAGCTTGTTCCATCGGGAAAACGGTACTTTTAACACATTGAACA
>CAYYHV010000290.1:8530-10086 GCA_964471695.1 uncultured Pirellulaceae bacterium | reverse complement strand
GCGACACTTCGAGGAGCCGACGTCGATGCCAAGGCCATTGTGCAGCGATTGGTCAGCCGCCGAAAATCGACGTGCTCCGCGGCTCAATCGATTTGTTGAGGATTGGCGTCATATTGACCGTGTTCGTGGGCCTTATTCCTGGCGAAGTTCTTCTGTCATTCGTTGGAACTCTTTACGAATGGCATCGTTGCCAAATTCGCGAACGACGGGGACTTTCAAACGCATGAGCGATTCGAAGTTCTGTCGACCCACCTTCATTCGCGTTGAGACTTGACTGGAAAGTTTGACGGTCTTGTAGGTGTTCGAAGCGGTGGCCAAGTTCTTCTTCGTTTGTTCGTTCTCCATTTTTACCGTCTGAGCATGTTCTTTCAGATAGTTGATGTAGAGGTTGGCGGCTTTGTAAGTCACATCGTTGGAGAACATATTCGACTGCAAAATCTCAATATCTCCGCCGCTGGTTTCGATCAACTTCTGAGCTTCCGTGATGTTATCTTGGGCTTGTTGAGCGTACTCTTTCAGTTTGGGAATATGGTCATTTGTGATGTCCTCTACAAACGTGTGTTGCAGTCGATCCATGACCTGGACCATCACGAGGTACATGCCGTAGTAGCGCTTGGCGACATCGAGATCCTCACCGCTTTCATCGGTCAGAGATTGGAGTTGCGTCGTCAGTTGTTTGACATTGTCAAATACGACTACCATTGAGACGAAATCATCGCCAGAAACAGAAGAAAGCAGTGAATCGACTTCTTCATCAGTCACTTTCAAGCCAATATCATTCAGTGCCTTCTTAAACTCCTGTTTCACCAACTTCTGTTCGCCTTCGTCCTCTTTGATTTTGGCTTCGAGTTCTTGAATCTGTTCATCATAGTATTCGACCGTCGAAATGAACGGGTTGGCTCGCTCCAGGCTGGATAGGTCCGACTTCTTCGGCGACGAAATACGTTTGCGACGATACTCGGAAATTTGGGCGTGAGACTGTTTGACGTTCTCTTGAATCATTCGGATTCTCTGTCGATAATCCGTAACGCTCGACAATTCGAGCATGTCGATGGCTTGATCAAGAAACTTGTTGATCTGTAACTGGTTAGACTTTTTGTCCGCCGAGAATGGTAACAAGGTCGAGTCCGGAAGTTCCTCATGGCGGTCGACGAGGGTGCGTGTCTTTTCCAGAGTGGGCAAGACCTTCTCGAAGAGTTTGCCAATGCGTTTCTTCTGCTGCTCGACCGACTTGAGCGCCTCAACCTGAAGTGTAGCCGAACCCGTATCAGTCGCTGCCGGCACGGAGTCCGGCTGTGCGGGCGCCAACGCGGCTAAGCCGAACAGCAACCATCCGCCAAGAAAGGTTTGGTAGGTATTCAAGTCGATTCTCCGTTGCTATTCGGCTTTGGCTATGTTGAGGTCGATCCAAACCAGGCGATGGTCTGAGGCAGTTACGAGATTATTCCCCGGCTGGCCAGCGGCAGGCCAAAAAACACCCGAATTCACGGTATTCAACGTTTTGCTGGGCAGGACATAGTCGATACGGAGATTGCCAGTGCGGTTATCGGAAAAGT
>CAYYHV010000290.1:5109-8520 GCA_964471695.1 uncultured Pirellulaceae bacterium | reverse complement strand
CCGGTATCGGATTCAGCAGGCCCTTGGTGATTGAGGTTTGCCTTGCCGTCGCGAGCCGACTTTTCGACCGCTCCGGCACTTTTCGGAATCACAGGGTCAATCAATTCGTGGCTCAATAACATCTTTATCGGCGAGCCGGTGCTGTCGCCATCATTCGGATCTGCATTCAAGTCGCCCACAATCACGAACTTGGCGTCGGATTTCAGGCCTTGTTTCTGCCCCTTGTCGTCATAGACATAGTCCGATTTGTCCGGTGAGACATAATCGGCCCAAAAGCGTATCTCGTCATGGTTCCGTGTCCCATTGCGATCTTCGGGACCGTCGAATACGGGCGGAGTCGGATGGCTGGCAAGCAGATGAAGAATGTGCCCGTTAACCTGAATAGGAACGTCCCAGTGGCTTTTGGAGGACAATCGAAACCGATTCCATACGGATTTCGAATAATACGAGGTTCCGTCGGACAGCGTAGGGACTTTGGCGTTTGGCATGTCCTTCCATAGAAACTTTTGGAATGTCCGAATGTTGGCAACATCCAATGGATACTTTGACATCACGACCATCCCGTATTGTCCAGGGAACGCACCATAGCCGTACGCATCTGCGGCTCCGTCGGTTTTTCCGTCGCGATCCAAATCCGCTCCGAAGGGGACGCCCGTGTTCACGGAGCCGTCGAAGCGGTGCACATAGGTGATCGGCGACTGGCCTTCTTGGCCCACTTTGAGATAAAGATCATGGAATGCATCAGCCGAGCGATGTCCTTCGTCATAGTCGACTTCGTTCAAGAGAATGACATCAGGCCGCACTCGCTGAATGATCTCCGCAAGTCGTTTGGCCTGCTGTGATTTACCAGACTCCAATTCGTCGGCAAGCATACCTGCTTTCCTGCGATTCATCGCTGTGTTGAAGGTGGCAACGCGAACTAAGGACGAGTCGCGGTCCTGAGCTTGCGTGAGTTGCGGCAAAACCATGAGAAGAACGAAATAGGCAACGATCGGAAAACGAAGGTGCATGATGCTTTCGGGAAATTGAGGGATATTCAGACAAGTATAGCCGTCGGCCTCTTCTCCCTCTGCCCCGAAATTGGACTGCACGACGGGAATTGACCCGCTGAAGTTAATTAACGGCGGCATTTTACATGGCAAATCGCATTTGATGCGCCGGACAGTTGGCGGCACAGGTCGAAACGGCCGCGCTCTCGACTGAGATCTTTAACGCAGTCCGCTGTAAAGTAAGTGTGAGGATGTGTCGTGTCGCGACGAACTTGGCACCCGATTAAGATGATATAAAACGATAGCAGCGACTTGCGTCTTATCGCCCGTCCTTAGTGTTCCTCATGCGGCTGGCTACATGATTGATACCGAACCCAAGCAACACAGTCTGCTCTACCGATGTACATTCGGTGAGCCGATCGTTCTCTTCGTTATTGCGCTGAATGCTTTTGCGGTGTACCTCGGAGCCTTTCCGACCCTATCCGATTCCTCGAAACTGTTGCTTGACTGGGTCGATTATCTTTGCCTGATCTATTTTGTCGTAGAGCTGTTCGTCAAGCTGGCTTCCTATTCCATTCGGGGCTACTGGGCGAACCCGTGGAATCGGTTGGATTTCTTCATCGTGCTTGCCAGTCTTCCGTTATTGCTGGAACCCCCTTGGAGCGAAGGTAGCACGTTGGGAGTTCTCGCCATAACACCACTGTTGCGGCTGGGCAGATTTCTTCGCTTTGCCAGAGTGATGCGGGTGATTCCAAACGCAAGTCACATATGGAAGGGCTCCGCCCGGGCTTTGCGAGCCTCAGTGGGTGTCTTCCTCGTCTTGTTGACTCTGAATCTCGTGCTGGCGTTGGGTGCGAATCTGCTCTTCGGCAAGATACTTCCCGAGCATTTTGGCGATCCTTTGATTTCCAGCTATACACTTTTTAAAGTGTTTACTATCGAAGGATGGTATGAAATACCCGACCATCTGGCTCGAAGCGGGGGCGATCAGTCGGATGTGCTTTTCCTGCGGTTGTACATGATTGTTTCCGTTTTGATTGGGGGAATTCTTGGATTGTCGTTGGCAAACGCCGTATTTGTGGACGAAATGGTGAACGACAACAATGAGGAACTGGAGAATCGAGTATCCGAGTTGGCATCCGAGATTAGATTGCTTCGTGAGGAACTGAAGGCTCAGGCTGTCGGTGAGGCTTCGGTGGAGAACGAGGGTATGCCCTCGGACTGAAACAGTTACTGTGCGGAAATATTTACCATGTTTTCCCCTAAGATGGGGGACGGATTAGTGACTAGAGGGTGACTTCGCTCACCGTTTCGCTCTAAATCTGGAAGAAAGTCAGAGAGGTGGTTGGCACATATCTATTCGGAAACTAACCTCTAAGTTGGAACGCAATTCTTGGGGTCATCGGTATTGTCGTTTTCATGTCAGTTTGTGCCATTTCCCGAGTTTCCTAAATGTCTTCTACTCGAAAAAGTCGAACAGACCGAATTGTCCTGCGGGATGGTCCGGCAGTAGCGTTTTTGGCTGCAATAGATCGTTATGATGCCAGCGGCGCCTACGTCAACAATATTGAACACGAGCTTGAGCTTGTGAATGTGGATCGTGACACCGCGTCAGCACGCGTTGCACTTCAACGGCTTCGTCAACGGGGCCTGCTTCGCGTCGTCCATGAGCAAGATGGGAATGTGACATATGCTCGCTACATCTTGACAACAGATGGTCGTGATCTGTTAGAACGCTGGCGAAGAATGATCAATTAGATTTTTGCCCAAGGCTTCTTTCGTGCTGATGCAAAGTCTGGAAAAGTCTTTCGGTGATCGAGAACCCGGTGCATTGGGTTATGGTGATTGAAATTCCCGACGTAGCGAGAAGTGTCGAATGATATCCCGGGCCTAAAGATCTGCTCAGCCGTCAAGCTGCGATTGATGCTGTAAAAACAGCGTTAATCGCAGCGCGCGCAGCGGTTGTCTTGTCGGCTAATTGCACGCCTCGTACATTAGACCTCTGGAAATGACGGTCAATCTTACACGAGGATTCTCATGAAATGTCAGTGTGCGGCAATCATCGGCTTGTTATTGATTGCTATGTTGGGTTGCGATGTAGGGGAAACGAATCCGTCAGCATCGAGTTCTGATTCAGGTGAACCAGAACGTCCGACGGTGGCGTTTGTTACGAATCAGATTGCCAGCTTTTGGAATATTGCCAAAATCGGTTGCGAAGATGGCCAAAAAGACTTTCAGGTTAACGTTGAGGTTCGGATGCCGGCGGAAGCTACGGCAGTAGAACAGAAACGCATCGTTGAGGACCTTCTGACCAGTGGTATCAAGGGCTTGGCCATCAGTCCCGTCGACTCAGCGAATCAAATTGATCTGCTGAATGGGTGGGCGGAAAAGGTTTCGCTTATTACCCATGACTCCGATGCTC
>CAYYHV010000290.1:0-5099 GCA_964471695.1 uncultured Pirellulaceae bacterium | reverse complement strand
GGAATGGACAACTATGCAGCCAGTCGGATGTGCGGCAAACTTGTGAAGAGTGCATTGCCGGACGGTGGGAATGTGATCTTGTGCATTGGACGATTGGAACAGGACAATTCGAAACGACGTCGACAGGGCGTGATTGACGAATTGCTCGATCGAAACATGGATCCTTCTCGCTATGATCCGGCTGATGGAGAGATCAAGGGCGACAAATTCACGATCTTGGCAACGCTTACCGACGGTGGCAAGGACGATGTTGCGAAACGCAAAGCCGAAGATGCAATCACTACTTACCCTGACCTCGACGGATTTGTGGGGCTGTTCGCCTACAATCCAGTGCAGTGCTTCCAAGCTGTAAAGCAGCAGGGGAAGTTGGGGAAGATCAAACTAATTGGGTTCGACGAAGATGACGTCACTCTTCAGGGAATTAAAGACGGGCATATTGAAGGCACGGTTGTTCAGGACCCATATCAGTACGGATATCGTTCGGTCGAGTTACTGGCTTCGATCCTGAAGGGAGACCATTCCCTTATCCCGGAAAGCAAGTTTATCGACATCCCGGCTCGGTCGATCACCAAAGAGAATGTGGATTCATTTTGGGATGATCTGAAATCGAAAAAAGGTGGATAAACAGCAAAGCCTTCATCGCATCCGGTTGAGTTGCCGAGGGTGCCGCTTAACCGGACACCGCCTGTTCCAAGTGGGGCTGGGTTTGTACCAGTCGCACATAGCGGTCGTAAACCTGATCAAGCTCGTTTGCGGTATCGCTATTGGGATCAAAGCGTACCGGATCGTCGGATGCATGCCGTTTCAGGAATTCCGCCCAGTCTTCTGTTTTTTCGGATAGGCATTGGGATCGGTACTTCGCCATGAGGGCAGCGCCCCAAGCCGTGCCTTCTTCTGCGCTGGAAAGCAGCGTTACGGGAGCGCGAAAAACATCGGCAATGATCTGCCCCAGCTCCGGCGTCTTGGTTAGGCCGCCGGATAGGATGATTTCTTTGAGTGGAAATCGTTGCTCGACGAGCACCTCGCTTCCCATCTTGAGATTGAAAACGGTGGACAATAGCGCCGCCTTGGCGATATTGCCCGGGTCGGCATTCTCTGCATTCAAACCGACGAGCGTCGCGGTTCCACCTCGATTGATACCCAATCCTGGTTCGTCATCCATGAATGGAAGGGCGAGAATACCACCGCAATCGGGAGACGCTGCGAGGATTTTGGGCATGACTCGCGCGAATGCATCGACATCATCGCCGGCGGCTTTACCCAACATGGATACGACACTGTTCATAAAAGTCGTACCATTGCGGAGGAAGACCATGTTGATTGGCTTTCCGTCAGGCGCACAGAAGTGGTCGATCACCGAACTGACGCCGGCAAAAGGACGGTCGCCGACTGAGTTAGCGCACACTGAGGTTCCGAAGCTGACGGATACCATACCGGCTTCGCCAATGAGCGATCCAGCCAGTGCGGCGGGTTGGTCGCCTTCAGCCGGTGCGACGGGAGTGCCTTCACGCAATCCAAGCCGCGTGGCCGCTTCGGCACAGAGTGAGCCGGCATCTTCTCCCGCCGTACGAATTTCGGGCAGCAAGTCGCCGAGTTTCGTTGGTGTCATATCGGCGACCAACGTATCGAACGAATGGAGCAAGTCGTCGCGATATGCCATCGTATCCTGGTTGATGGGAAACATTCCCGCGGCGTCGCCGATCCCAAGCGTCCATTTTCCAGTCAAGCGGTAGCTGATCCAACCTGCAGGCGTCGTTATATGGACGACCTTCGTTGCAATTTGCGGACGATGACGAAGTGTCCACAACCAACGGGCGGTGGTGATCCGCTTGGGCATCTTCACGCCGAATCGTGCGGTTAGTTCGGTGCCTTCGCTCTCGTTGCGGCTGTCGCACCAGAGCCGTGCGGGAGCCAGCGGAGTTCCCGCAGAATCTGTGAGGACTTCTCCGTGCATTTGACCGGATATGCCGATCGCGCAGACGCCGAGGTCGTCCGGCTCATCGGGCAACTTTTTACGAAGATCGGTCATTGCCTCCGTGAGCGCGTGTTCCCAATCAGATGGAGATTGCTCGTAGCAACCTTCATCCAATCCAGGAACCATTTCATAGGTGCCTTCGCCCACAGCAAGAACATTCAGGTCTTCGTCAGTCAATACAACGGACAACCCTTGTGTTCCTGCATCAATTCCCAGGTAACGCTGCGACATCGTCAATCCATTTCGCCAGAGAGGACACCAGTCAAATTCGAGTTCATCCAGCAGAGTCTATCGTTGGACTCGAGCTGAACCACCTTCCGCAAACGCTTCGACTTCGTGCAACTTTGCCATCGTGACGTCGCCAGAAAAAGTCGTAAGCATCGCACCGTGAGCCCAACCCAGTCGCAAAGCGTCTTCGGGCTTTCGACCGTCAATCAGGCCGTAGATCAAACCTGAGGCAAATCCATCGCCGCCACCGATTCGATCCAACACATCAAGTTCGCACAGGGGTGCAATGTGCCGATCACCACCGTACCAGAGGACAGCGCTCCACTTGTGTCGATTCGTCGAGATGACTTCACGAATAGTCGTGGCGACAACCTTGACGTTGGGGAACTCATCCGCGACTCGATCAATCATGCCAAAGAAGGAGTCCGGGTTAAACTCCGATTTGTCTCCCTCGACTTCAGGGCCTTTGATGCCTAGCCCCTTTTGCAAGTCTTCTTCGTTGCCGATAAGAGCATCGACATTTTCAACGATCTTTCGAGTCATCTCTTGCCCGCGTTCGGCGCCACCAGCGGTCGCCCAGAGTTTTGCGCGATAATTCAAGTCGTACGAATTGATGCCACCTTGCTTCGAGTTGGCTTGCATGCCCTCAATGATGACTCCCGCCGTCGTGTCGGAAAGCGCAGCAAAAATGCCTCCCGAGTGAAACCATCGCAGTCCACCTGCCATGATCGCGTCCCAGTCAAAGTCGCCGGCTTTCAGCATCGCCCCGGCTTCGTTGGCTCGGTTATAGAACACGACCGGAGCCCGTACGCCGTGGCCAAGGTCGCTATACACCGTCGCGATGTTGGGACCACGCACGCCGTCGTGCACAAATTGCTTGTAGAAAGGTTGGACGCCCATCTCACGAACCCGAGCTTGTACAAGCTCGCCAATCCCGTTGTTGACCATTGCGGTGGCGACGCCAGTTTTCAGCCCAAAGCAATCACTCAAATTTGCGGCAACGTTATATTCTCCGCCGGAAACATGAATGGTAAAGTTTCTCGCTTTGCGGAACGGTGTTCGCCCCGGATCGAGTCGGTGAACCAGGGCGCCCACGGACATAAAATCTAATTCACAGTCGTCCGAACGTACTTCAAGCTTGGCCATCTATGTTGAAACTCCATTGAGTCAATGTGACAAGAATTAAGCCCACTAATATACTCTGTGCTCCGTTATCTTTGCAGGCGGCGAGTTGGCTGGGCTGCGGGTGACTTGAGAGTTTATTGGAGTGAAATTCCTATGAAGCGGCGTGCATTCGGTAATACCGGGCTTGAAGTCCCACCCATCGTCTTTGGCAGCACCGGCTTAGGAAATCTCTTTGCTGCTCCTCCCGATAGCAGAAAGCGAGCGGTTATTGAGGAATGGTTCAAGTCGATAGATGGCCCCGTCGTAATTGACTCAGCCGGAAAGTACGGCGCCGGACTGGCTCTGGAAAATATCGGTCGGTTTTTGAAAGAGTTGGAGGTTTCTCCGGATCGAGTCATCATTAGCAATAAGCTGGCGTGGCGCCGAGTCCCATTGAAATCGCCTGAGCCGACCTTCGAGCCGGGTGTCTGGGTCGATTTGAAACACGATGCCGTACAAGATATCAGCTACGAGGGAATACTCCGCTGCTACGGGCATGACAACAAACTGCTTGACGGCTACGCACCGCAACTCGTGTCAGTCCACGACCCTGACGAGTATCTCGACGCGGCAGTTGACGATGCTGATCGGGAATCTCGATGGGATGATGTCGCCGGCGCCTACCGGGCACTTACGGAACTGAAACACGATGGCGCGGTGGCAGGTGTTGGCGTTGGCGCCAAGGATTGGAAGACGGTTCGCCAATTCGCCCAGCGTTTCGAACTCGATTGGCTGATGATAGCCAATAGCTTTACCATTCACTCACACCCGGCGGAGTTGGTAGATTTCATTTCCCAACAGCAACAGAATGGCGTCGCCGTCATCAACTCAGCCGTCTTCAACGGTGGCTTTACGGTTGGCGGTGACTTCTACAATTATCGAAAAATTGATCCCAGCTCAGAAGCGGATCAGAATAAATTGGCATGGCGTCAGCGGCTGCGAACTGCTTGCGAGAGGTTGCAAGTTGATGTTGCCGATGCCGGAGTCGTCTTTGGACTCAGTCACCCTGGGATTTCCGCCGTTGCCTTGAGTAGTACACGCCCCAGTCGTGTTGCTACCCAAGTCGCGGCAGTTCAAAAACGTTTGCCTGACGAATTTTGGGAAGAACTTAAGGATCAGGAACTGATAGATCGAGATTATCCCTTTGTGGGATAGGTCAGCCCATTGTCGCGATAGAACATCGACGTCGGAGGTTGATGGTGGAAGCCGAGGGATAGCGCCGTTGCGTTGGCTTGCTACAACGAGTGCATCTACCCTGCCCCGCCCAGCCGCAACGTGGGCATTTCCTCTGAGTCTTCGTTTGATGTCGTTGCTGCAGGTGACGTCGCGGGTGTACTAAGCTGGACGCCAAGTCTGGCTAGTAGCGTGCTGACTTCCTGATCACGGCGCCCGTCCAATTCGGAAATGGTCGTTTGAACGAGCTGCTGCTGTTCGGTGAGTTTCTCGATCTGCTCCTGATATTTGACGACTTTGTCGCGTAAATCGGCGATTTTGGTTTTGACATTCTCTAACTCAGCCTCTTTGGAGCTGCGTGCTTGGGAGAACTTCTTGAGGAGTGAATCGACACTATCGTTGGATTTGTCGCTGGCGGCTCGTTTGGCCGGTTTCTTTTTGGCTGATCGAGCGACTTTCTTCTTCGTGACTTTCTTCTTTTTCGCCATGGTTTTCACATCCTGATTTGCTATGAGAGTTCGCCCACGTGGTTGGTCAAACTGAACACGTGAGCCAACAT
>CAYYHV010000289.1:9844-10172 GCA_964471695.1 uncultured Pirellulaceae bacterium | reverse complement strand
CCTTGGCTCCTTCGACCGGGCTGCCATTGGCATCGACGACCTGAATCGTCAGATCACCCTTACGAATCTTTTCAATCCGTGCCATAGCATCTTTGCGCCACTGAGCGTTGGGGGCTCGACCTTTGTAAGTCACTGCAGAACGAGGGAGTTTCTCAATGGCAACGTTCGCACCGTAATCAACCAAACGCAGATCGGCGACTTCGATGGCTGGCCCCGAATTTCCAACGTGAATCGTGACGGTCGCCTCCTGTCCATCAAGATCAGCGGGAGCTCTGAACGCCCGTACGTGCTGCTGGTTGCCGGTCGCCCCGCTGAAAACTGCCAAGTC
>CAYYHV010000289.1:696-9834 GCA_964471695.1 uncultured Pirellulaceae bacterium | reverse complement strand
CCCGTACGTGCTGCTGCCAGTCGGTAAGCAGAGAATCTGTATTCATAACTTGGCCCAGTCGGCTTCGTCTTGACATAGACAACGGACGGCCCCGGCTGGCCACCGGATTTGGGCCTACGAATCCAAAAAGCCAACAACACAGCGTTGCCTTCAGAAATCGTTTTGTTGACCGGGACCGAGAACTCCACATGCTCCGTGCGTCTGGGTTGCGTCGACACATTCACTCGATATGCGCGTTCGAATGGCATACCTTGGATGGTCTGCCATTCGCCATTAACTTGAGCATTCTTGGCGCTGAACTTGAAGTCCCCATCCTCGTCGAACGAAACGACATCCGTTCCTCCCGGCGGCGGTGTGATCGCTTCGACAGCGAAGCAATCGACTCCTGGAAAGCAAAACACCATCACGCTCAGGCACGTTCGCAGTGATTGGAGCCCCATCATTTCCTCTTTCTCTTCATCGGTACCTTCGTTTTCGCGATTCGATGAGCCGCATTAAGCTGCGTCGAAAGGCGGGAAACCAAGGCGGATTGTTCTTGATTGTTAGCGAGATTCGCGCCCGGCGTCTTCGAGACCGAATGGTCATAGAGTTCTCGCGCAACGACTTTCTTCGTTCCCGTTTGAATCCACTCGGTATAGCGCCAGCGATCGCTGCGCATGCTGTACCCCATCGTTGAGCCACGTTGATACTGGCTAAATGCAAACTCTCGGAAACTACGACTCGAATCTTGTAAGACCGGTTCTAGACTCTCGCCATCGCACGAATCGGGAGTGCCGCATCCGGCCATTGAGGTCACGGTGGGAAAGATGTCGACAATCTCAACAAGCGCTTTTGTGCGTTTCCCCTTTGCGCAACCGGGAGCCGCAACGATCAGCGGCACATGCGTATCCAGTTCCAGATTCGTATGCTTACACCACATTCCGTAGTCACCTAACTTGTAGCCATGGTCTCCCCACAACACGACCAACGTATTTTCACGTAGACCTAGACGAGTCAATTCCGCCATGACTCTACCAACCTGAGCGTCGGCAAAGCTCACTGACGCCGCGTAACCGTGCATTAGCTTCCGAGTCAGTTCGTCGCTCAAGTCACCTTCGTCGGGAATCCCGCGATAGGCTCGCAACTCCTTCCACTGCGTAAACGCCAAGTCTGGCGATTCCGCCGGTCGTTTGCGTTCCGGCACAACAAACTGATCTCGTCGATAGAGGTCCCAGTAACGTTTAGGTGCAGCAAACGGCAAATGCGGCTTGGCAAAGCCGACGCATATGAAAAAGGATTCGTCTTTGTACTTCCGCAAAGACTCGATCGCCTGCTTTGCAACCTTTCCATCCCGATACCCCTCGTCGTCGATAACAAAACTTTCCGTCGCCGGCCCAATCCCCGCAAGCCGCATTTGGTTCCCATCCACCTTTCTACGCTTCGCCTTTTCAACACGTTGTTTGATTGCTTGCAACGTTTCCGAATCAGCATACTTTTCGCTGGGTGGCAATGGTATTTCCAGCCAAGAATCTTTGTCGTCTCGGAAGTGGTGGTAGACCTTCCCGAAGGATGCAGTCACATATCCGTTTTGTCGAAAAAACCGCGGCAGCGTCATCGTCTCTTTCGATACGCGACGCAGCGGCGTGAACAGATCGCAAATTCCTGTATTGTCTGGATATTGCCCAGTCATCATGCTGATGCGGGATGGAGCACATAGCGCTTGCTGACAATAAGCGCGTTCAAACAACACGCCTTCTGCCGCCAAGGCGTCGATCGACGGACTCTTGATCGCATCCACGCCATAACAGCCCAATTCTGGCCGCAGGTCATCGATGAAGAAGATCAAAACATTTTGAGTCACACTCGACTGGGCCCAACAAGTCGAGACGGGAGTCGCCGCCAAGACAATTGCCAAGAGAATATAAACGCCTGTTCGCGTCGGTCGTTTTGTTGCTTGGCCGAAATTCATCGTGAAGGACTTGCTTGAGTTTGTGAAGTTTTGAATGACCGTGGAGTACGAGCCGATATGTCAGATGCGAATCGTTTACTCACTTGATTGGTTCTACCCAAGTGTGAGAGTTCTTGTAAACGCATCGTCTATTCTAATAATAGTCAGATCGCCCACCGATTGATTGAAACGAATTGTCACATCGCTTACCAGCATCCTGTCGCAAAATGACATCGCATTGCTGGATCGTACTGTTGCGTCGAATCGCTATAATTCACGATCTGCTACCAAGTTCAGACGAAGTCCAAGTGAGAATAAGAGATGTAGTGTGAGCCAGATTGTCAGTTCGAGTTCTTCATAGCGAGAGACAGATGGCTACCCAACGAGAATTCAACCATGCTTTATTACTACACGCTGTGTTGAATCGACTCGTCCTATCATGCATGCTGGGCATACTTCCCTCACTTTCTTTGTTCGCCGACGAAGTACCTCGTCGGCCCGATATCGTTGTTTTTCTCGCAGACGACCTTTCCGCCGCCGATTTGCCAATCTACAACGGCGATAGTATCGAGACGCCGGCAATCAGCAAATTGGCATCGGACGGTATCACTTTTAATCTGGCGTTTGTTGCCAGCCCATCTTGCGCACCAAGCCGCGCCGCGCTGCTCACGGGGTTGATGCCGGCTCGTAACGGTGCAGAGGAAAACCACAGCTATCCCCGACCAGATGTTCTTCGTTTGCCAGAAGTCTTCAACGATTTGGGATACCAAACCGCAGCCTTTGGCAAAGTCGCCCATCAGCGCAGCGCACCGAATTATCATTTCGACGTTTACGATCTGAGGAAGGATATTCCAAACGTTCGCAGATCCGTAAGCTCGTTCTTGCAGAATCGCAAGGACCCTCGACCATTGGCGCTGTTTGTTGGAGTCTCCGATCCGCACGTGCCGTGGCCCAGCGAGTCGTCGATCGAACCCACAAGCATGCCATTGCCGCCGCAATTACTCGATACGCCCCGCACCCGAGTCCAGAGATCTCGCTATCTGCAAGAGGTAAAGGACTTGGATGCCTACCTAGGTGAACTCCGTGCGCTGACAAAAAAACACCTGTCCGATGACCATTTGTTTGTCTTTTCCAGCGATCATGGTGCTCAGTTCCCTTTTGGCAAGTGGACACTTTACGACGAAGGTACCCATGTGCCACTGATAGTTGCGCAGTCGGGCAGAATAAAATCAGGCTCAAAAACAAACGCCATGGTGAGTTGGGTGGATATCTTGCCAACCTTGATTGAATCGGCCGGTGGAACTGTCCCCAAGAGACTGGACGGACGTTCCTTCGCGGATGTCCTCAACGGAACAACCGACTCCCACAGGAAACGTATTTTTTCGACGCACAGTGGCGATCGAAAAATGAACGTGTATCTCAGCCGCGCAATTCGCACGGAACGATACAAATTGATCTATAACCCCCATCCAGAATTCGCGTTTACGACCCATATCGACTTGCTGCTCAGAGAGACTTCAGGAGACTATTTCAAAGAATGGACAGAGAAGGCCAAATCGAACAAACATGCCGCAGATGTCGTGGCAAAGCATCACAGTCGGCCAATGTTTGAGCTATTCGACTTAGAGGAAGATCCGAATGAACTCGACAACCTTGCAGCCACCGATGAATTGGCACAAGTTCAATCAGATTTACTTGCGGAGTTGCATGCATGGATCAAACAACAGGGCGACAAACTGACAGTCTTCCATTCGCCGCTCATGCTGGACGCTCCGGACTCCTGGACGCCCCGTCGCTAATTGCTTCAATCGCAATTCAACAAACTCGAAGACGGAAAAAGGGAATAACTCTATTTACTGGATGTATCGTTCAATCAACCAGACAAACACACTCAGATTCTCCAGAACGTCGTCGTACATACTATGCATGTCGGAAGCAGATTTTCTCGTTCCCGACTAAACAAGGTTTTCTAACAACTGCGAAGGTGAATATGAAGGTCCATTCGATTATTCTTGCTTGCTTACTTCTTCAGTTGGTTCCGTCGGGGATTCTTGCCGATGAGGAGCAACCGAACATCGTGTTCTTTTTTATTGATGATCAAACCGTCGACACAATCGGCTGCTACGGCAATTCGGTCATTAAAACACCAAACATCGACGCACTGGCAGCAAATGGTACGCGATTTGAAAACGCATTTGTAAGCCAACCGATTTGTTGGATGAGTCGCGTGTCGATCTTGAGTGGATTGACCGGTCGCTCATTCGGGGAACGGGAAAAACCCGAAGTCGCACGAAAAGAGGCCGTCAAAACGCTTTACTCCGACATCCTTCGAGACCATGGATATCGCACCGGATACTACGGCAAATGGCACGCCAAGATGCCCAAGGACTTTCGACCAGCCGATCACTTCGATGCATTCGAGGCGATCGGAAGAAACCCTTATTACAAACCTCAACCCGATGGGAGCCTTCGCCACGAGACAGAAGTCATCGTGGATCGCGGTGTTGAATTCCTGAAGAACCAGCCGAAGGGGAAGCCTTTTGCCTTGAACCTTTGGTTTAATGCCTGCCACGCTGAAGACGGTGATCGTCGCCCGGGAATTGGACACTTCCCTTGGCCAAGAGCCATGGACGGGATGTACGACGATATAACGATCGCACCGCCACGATTGAGCGATCCGGCAATCTTCGATGGACTCCCCGATTTTCTCCGCACGACAATTAATCGCGAACGTTACTTTTGGCGTTGGAATACTGACGAAAAGTATCAGTCGAATATGCGATCATACTATCGCATGGCCAGCGGCATCGACGCAGCCATCGGACGGTTTATGGACGCACTGAAAACAGCCGGATTGGCGGACAACACGATCGTGGTCTACTCAGCCGACAATGGTTACTACAAGGCAAATCGTGGACTTGCGGGAAAATGGTCACACTACGACGAAGCCTTGCGGGTGCCGTTGATTATTTCGGATCCTCGTCGGCCAGTCGATCAGCGCGGCAAAACGTCAAGTTCTATTGCATTGAACCTCGACTTCCCGGCAACGTTTCTCGATTGGGCAGGGATCAAAATTCCAGATGCGTACCAAGGGCGAAGCCTTGCCCCCATCATTGCCGGTACGACTCCCAATGATTGGCGAAAAGCTTCCTTTCATGAACACTATGCTGTGCGACACCGGATCCCTGCTTTCGAAGGGCTACGTGGCGAACGCTACAAGTATGTGCGCTACATTGACAATGGCAATCATGAGTTTCTTCACGACCTGCAGAATGATCCTGACGAACTTATCAACCTTGCAAACGACCCTGTTCACGCGGATTTACTCGCAACCATGCGTCAGCAAACTTCGACCCGTGTCGTTAAGCTTGGAGGGCCACTGCCGTCACCGCAAAAACAATTCACGAAATCCACCGATCCACATCCCCAAGCTTCAGCCGATGTTTCTGCCGCCAAACCTGACGACCAAGGGTTTATAACTGTCTTTGATGGCCGAACTCTCAAAGGCTGGTCAGGTGACAAAACGTACTGGTCTGTCGAAGACGGTGCATTGACAGGCAAGACTGATGGTTCGCTAAAATCAAATCGGTTCATCAGCTGGACCCACTCGACGCTTCGCAATTTCGACTTGCGTGTAAAAGTCAAAGTTACAGCCGGCGGGAATAGTGGGATCCAATATCGTAGCACCTCTCGTCCCAACATTGGGTTGGACATCGTGACAGGGTATCAGTGCGACGTCGTGGCCTCCAAACCCCAGTACAACGGCATGCTGTATGAAGAAAAAGGGCGACGCATATTGTCGCACACCGGGGAAAAAGTCATTGTGGACGCAGCGGCGCAACCGTGGGTTATCGGCAAATTCCCTGTTAAGAAGTTTGCCCCAGATACCTGGCACCAGTACCGAATCCTCGTTGAAGGCAACCATCACCGGCATTGGATCGATGGCCACCCAACGGCAGATTTGATCGACTTGGACGAAGCCGGACGATCACTCGAAGGCGTGCTTGCCGTCCAAGTCCACGTCGGACCGCCCATGACGATCCAATTCAAAGATTTTCGTATCAAGAACCTCCCGGACGACCTCCCATTGAAGTCCGCGGAAGACCATCCAATCTCGACGGATGCCTACGGCGTAAAACCTCAAGGAAAACTGCCGGCAGATTGGAAACCGCCTGTCTACGGTGAACGATAGGCCGAGGTGATCAGTTCAATTTTGAGGGACTCGCTGCAGCGAAAGTCGAGCCGACCATACCGCATGGCCATCGTCGGCGAGATGCGTCCATGGCAAGATCATTCGACTGAGTACCAGCTGTTCAACAGACTGAGCTGTTCAACGAAATCCGCTGCCACGGACAGCCAGGAAAGAAAACATCCTGACGACTTCGCATCGAAGTCAGTCAGGATGAAAAATTGTGCAGCCAAAGAAGATCGGAAAGTACTTTCCAACCGGCCAAAATGGATGCCAATTAGATCGGTTGTCAGGTCGTGCCGATCTAACTATTTACGTCGACGACGAACCAAGAGGATTGCGAGAGCACCAACACCTACGAGAGCCAAACCAGCCGGTTCGGGCACTGCAGCAGCATTGACGCGGACGTAATCAAGTTCGTACCCCAGCCCAGTACCACCAATTGGGTCGATTCGTATCTGAGTGATATCGCCAGTTCCTGCGGCTGTAATATCCAGCGTCGCAATGTTCCAATAATCAGTGGAACCTGGAGACTCTTCCATGAAAAGACTTCCGTCGGTGACTCCGATCGTGTTGGAATTGATCGTAAAAGCCTGGCCAGCGCCCGATAGTTGCCGTGGAGCCCCGGTATCGTCAAGCTGGCGGAACCGAATATCGATACTCGTCCAGTTCAGAAAGCCACCTGGAAGAGCCAAATCAGGGTTATGAAGAACCCTCAAATCGCCATTGCTGCCTGTCCCGGTAATCACGCCGGTCCCGTCAGTCAGGAATAACTGGCTAGTGCCACCAGTGCCCCCGTTCGCACCATTGTGCTGCCAGCCCTCAACGTCACCACTTGTATTGAATTCAAACCCAAAGGCGACAGCCTCCTGGGCTTTTGCATTTTGCGGTAAAGAGCACGCACAAACGCAGAGTGCAAGAATAAGCGGGAAAACAGGTCTTAAAGTCATGAGACAACTCCGTGAAAAGGGGATTCAAGAATTCATTCAGCTTAATACGTCCCAAATTTCAGTCATTGGACACGCAAAACCAAAAATTCTTGAGAAACGTTCAGGACGTTCCAGCCCAGAATACCGGCTACTTTGACCTTCGCCTGTTTGCCGATGCCACCAATGCGACACAAAATCTAAAACTTCGTTTTTTCGTCTTGGCGCAAAGGCAGCAGCCATCAGCCACCCAGCATCAGCTTCAGCATCACGACCTGTTGGAACGTCGAGCCGAACCAAACAATCCAATGGTGGCCAAGAGCGCAAGGCTTAAACAACTAGGCTCTGGGACCACGGGATTGGGACTGGTCCTCCCAAAATTCTCTCGCCAATACAGGTAGTCGCTGATGTCGATGCCGCCGCCATCACCATTGAAGTCGATTGCGGACTCGTCAGTAGCCCCCAAATGGTCTCGCCATACGGTAAAGTCGGCTCCGTCAACAACACCATCGCCGTTGAAGTCACCAGGTAGCCCCAAAATGTCTCCAGCTACACCCACATTGTCTAGAAATAAATGATGACCGCTCGCGGGTGATCCAAATTCTCCGGTGCCGCCCGTAAAGTTCAAACGAAACGTCACCGAACCATTTGCCTCGAGCGTCGAATCATCGAGCCCTGCCAGTCGGATAGAAATGTCATCCTGCATAGGCCCCGCGTTGACAGTAACTGTACCCGAAGCCACCGTTCCAATGGTTATGTCACCCTCGAGCACCTCCAGTTCCCAATCCGTAGCTGCATTTGGCCGAAAGGCTCCAGCGTCGAAGTGAAACCCAGTCAAAGCACGGGCGGTGCCAGTCGTGTCGGTTATCAGGAAGTCTATGTATCCGTCGAATCCATTCGAAAGCGCCAATCCATCTGTTGCGACAGCAACCGATGTGTCGGCTCCCGTTGGCCCGAATTGCCCGTACTGTCCGTCATCGCTGGCGCCATTGTTGACCGTACCGTTGTTGAAGTTGAACCACACGCCGCCGGCTTCTGGCGAGCCCGTCGCCAGTGCCATGACACCATTGTCGAATTGCGTTGCATTCCACCGGTCATTGCCAGCTTCACTCCAAGTGGTCCAGCCGGCCACCAGACTTGATTCAATTGGCGGCAGTGAATCAATTTGAAAATCTACCACGCGTAATGCACTAGTCGTTGGCCCAGAAGCCGACCCTGTTTGTCGATCTTGAACAAAGACCGAAAGGATTCCATCTTCCGCCAGTCGACTTGAATCAAGAAGCGGCGACCCGTGATAAACACCGTTGTCTTCGTGCAGAATCTCCCAATCTGCGAATCCGCCAGAAGTTTTCTGTGCGCCGGCGATAATCAAGTCGCTGCCCGAAAGATACACAATGATTAGTTTTCCTTTGTGATCTACACCGATTTTGGGGCGACTGCCGACCGGATGGTTTACGGGCAGTCGGTTAACATCCCAGTTCCCGGTTCCCGGGTCTCGGTAGTAGTGGTGATAAGCCGAATCGGCTCGGTGGAAAACGCCGTCTCCCTGTTGCCACTCAAAGCCGGGTTCTTGTCGACGATGGTACATCAGGACGTGAACGCCACCTTCGCTATCAACCACTTGTCCCTGCTGATTCATCACGGCTTGCCGTCGATCAAGGTCGGCAATCTCTATGCCGGTCGAATTTATGTCGATGGGCGATGTAGGCGTTCCAACGACTGTGCCATCATTGTTTTTCCAAGTGAACCCTTTGTCGTCGCTATAAGCGTAGTTGATATCGTGATTGCCATCTTGAGTTCTTTCACGCCACGTCCAAGTCGTGTGCAGTCTGCCGGAACTGTCCGCATCGAACCCGTTATGGTAGGCATTTCGCCGCGTTGACGGATTGTTATTCACATCATCATACGAACCAGTACTGCCACGATTCACAAAACGCGTGGAACTCCACTGCCCTGTTTGCGAGTCATAATCTGCAATGCGAATATCACCGTTGCCGCTGCCACGTTCGCGGTAGGCGAGGACAAGGTCATCACCAACATTCGCAAATCGTGGGTAAGTGACTCGTGTCACGCTGGATCCGTTCGGATTCAATGAA
>CAYYHV010000289.1:0-686 GCA_964471695.1 uncultured Pirellulaceae bacterium | reverse complement strand
CTCGCGCATCACGCTTCCTTCATCGCCCGAGTCTCGTTCGGCACCGAAGATCGAGCTATCCCAAGTTCCGCCCGAACTCGTCGCGACTCCTGCATCCGTCGTCAAATATCGAAGATCGTGAACATGATGATCATAAGAAAGATGGATTCGACCGTCACCCGAAATGCCCATCGAAATCGAATTGTGACTGTCCCAGTTCTGATTGCCGCGGGTCATGTTATATCCCGTGTCAATCGTCTCCCACGACGTCGAATTCAGGTTGCGGCGCGAGACATAGATGTCCTGTTCGCTTCCATTCGAGTGATACCAACTCGTGTATTGAAATCCCTCATGGGTAATGAGAGCATCTTCCTGAAATGCCGTGCCGTTAATTACGTGCGAGAAGTTTCCACTTGTTGAAAGCACCAACGCGTTCGAGTCAAGCAGCATGTTTTCAATTGGCGTGGCCGTCAGTGATTGCGCTAGACCATTTTTGCCAACAACACATGTGCCGACCAAGCATAGAACGAGCCCACCTGTTCGCAGCGCTCTTCTCATGCGTAAAGTCAACTTGCAAAAGGTTGATTTAGTTTCGTCCACCGACGGCCCCATGCACTGATTTGCGGAACTCCTCAATCGTTTTTTCAACACCTCTACTCCTCTCGTCCAGAACATACCCCACGCCCCTTTTCACGCAGATTTCACCC
>CAYYHV010000288.1:0-10219 GCA_964471695.1 uncultured Pirellulaceae bacterium | reverse complement strand
ATTTCGCATTGATGGTCAACTGGAAGAGTATTGTCGAATTGAGCGCTCGGTTGCCGAGCACCTGGTAAATCAATGGAAACTCCTTGCAGGGTTGGATGCTTCGGATCCTTTTCGATCCAAAGAAGGTCGAGTCGACTTTCCCGACAGTGCGAGGGCGCTAGCCGACGTCGAAGCTCGTTTTACGTCGGCACCCGTTGCAGGTGGTGAAGCCATTGCGCTGAGACTGTCGGCTCGCAGCGACTTGTACATTCCCCTGGAGAAGCTGGGATTAAGCGCGCCGGCCATGTTGTCTGTTGACGCGATGTCATCAGCCGCAGAAGGATTGGTTCTCGTTTCCGGTCCCACAGGTTCCGGCAAAACGACGACAGTTTACTCAATACTCGAGTCCATCTGTTCGTCGAAACGCAACATTGTATCTATCGAGGATCCGGTCGAGGTGCCAGTCCCGTTTGTACGACAGATGTCCGTCGATGAACGCCACGATATTACGATGACGAAGGGTTTGAAGACGTTGATGCGTATGGACCCCGACGTAGTTTTCGTCGGTGAGATTCGAGACGCTGAAGCCGCTCGCATCGCCATGCAGGCTGCGGCATCCGGTCGTTACGTGTTCAGCACGCTGCACGCACGCGACATCGCTGCTGTCTTCACAGCGCTTCGTGATCTTGGACTAGCCGATCGGTCCTTGGCCGCTAACGTGAGCGGAATTATCAATCAACGTCTGATGCGTCGGCTATGTAATGCATGCCGTCGAGAAACGGATGTCACGGAAGCCATGCGTCGCAAGTGCGAAATTCTGCACGTGGACCCACCTTCGAGTCAGTTTGAACGGGTAGGCTGCACAAATTGCCGTGGTACGGGTTACTTTGGACGCGTTGGAATTTTTGAAGCAGCGTCTTTTTCCCAGGATACGCAAGATGCGATTGCCAATGGAGATTCTGAATCGCGAATTCGATCGCGACTGGTCGAAGATGGGTTAACGACATTGGAGGTTGATGCGGCTCTGAAAGTGGTTGCTGGTGTGACGGACTATGACGAGATGACCCGAGTTCACTGGGTTTGAGTCGGGCGGGAAGTTGACGACAAGGTCAGGAGTTACTCGTGTCGCAAGTCTCGTCTCACGCCAAGGTAGGATCAGCCTTGGATGCAATGAAGGATTTGTCCACTACGCGTCATTCGTCTCACGTACCAACAACCGTCTCGCATGGTTTCCCGGCAGTCCCCTTGACTGTCAGTACGGCACACTCAGCCCAACGAACAACGTTCTCGGCTACGCTACCGAAGGCGAAGCGGCTGAGCGCAGTACTCCCATGCGTGCCCATAACAATCAGATCAATATCGTTGGTGCGTGCATATCCAACGATCGAGCCAGCAGGCAGGCCGTAGATGAGTTCATGACACGTCTCGACTCCTTCGACAGTCGGTTGAATAGCATCCAGGATGTCCTTGATAGGCTCGATGTCAGCTGGAGGAATCCCGTGACTTGAGGGGTCCGTAAAGACCGGTTCGTAGATGTGTACGATGTGCAAGACCGCGTTGTGCTGCTTTGCCAATCGACTGGCTTTGTCGACTGCCAGAGTCGCCAGAACGGAGAAGTCCGTTGGACACAGGATACGGTTGATTTTCATGATTGGGTTCCTACCATACGAGCGTAAAATTGGCGGCTGTCTCGCTATCCGTTTGAGATTCAGGAACCGTTTGGACGGCAGCATGAACCGTCAACACCGGACAATGCGCGGCTCGAATCACTGACTCAGCCACACTTCCCATGAGTAGTCGATCCAGCCCTGTTCGGGAATGCGTGCCCAGGACGATCAGGTCGATGTCGTTGGCTTGGGCGTAGCTGACGATTGTGCTGGCGGGGATGCCATAGATCAGCTCATAGATGGGGGTGAGGCCAACGGGCTTCTGCGACTCAAGTCGTTTCTTCAAGGCGACGGTATCTGGAGCCACTGGCATCGCGGCCATCCCGTCAATGTATCCATCAGCGAACATCAATTCGTAGACGTTGAGGATGTGCAACTGGGTGTTATTCTGTCGAGCCAGTTTTACGGCTCTGCTGAGGGCTGCTTTTGATGCTTCGGAATAATCCGTTGGGCAGAGAATGCGATCAAGTTTCATGACTAACTCCCTATCTTTTGGAGAACTGAAGTAGTGGAAGCAGACGTTGGAAGACTGCAGATTGTTCGGCAGCCAGTCCAAGTGTTGTGTCAACGCGAAGGCTTGGAAGGTCTTCGAGCAGTGGCTCTGCGACTGCCCGCTGCTGGTCGTAGTGTTCAGGTCGTGCCTCGGAACTCGAGCCGCCTTGGCGGGATCGCTCCGCGATGCGAGTCAGCGCTTCTTCGCGCGGACACTCGCATTCGACTTGGAGCAGTCGTGCTCCAATGCTTTCCGCGAAGTCTGCCACCAGTTGGCGAGAAGCCTTTTTCGTGAATGTGCCATCGAAGATGAAGGCTTTGTTGCGCGGTGCGAGCTGCCGAGCAATCTCAATCATGCGCCGGTAGTTTGCCAGTCGCTGTGAAGGCGCGTACTTGCCTTTACTGAAATCACTTTTGACGTACTCTTGCTCTGGGGGACTGGGCAGCCGTACGTCGTCAGAACTTACCAACTCCGCCGACAGACGAGTTCGCAACTCCCTTGCGAGTGTGGATTTTCCAGATCCCATGAGGCCACCAACCATCAGAACGAGCGGCGGGTTGAGCGATTCGATGTAACGCCTCGCCAGTTGCAGGTACTCTTGGACCTTGCATGCGGATTCGCCGCATGCCAGTCCGTCCTGTTGCTGTCCGCGCAAGACGGCGACTTTGGCGCGGACGCATGCTCGATACGACTTGTAGAACGCGATCAATTGCGGATCGCAATGATCGTTGCTGACTTGCTGATACTGCGAGAATAGTGATTCGCCAACCTGCGGCTGTCCCAGACGATCGCTACATACGGCAAGGAAGGCCAGTTCATCAATCACGTCGTTGGTGCGATAGTCTCGATTGAATTCGATGCAATCAATCACTAAAGGCGACTTGTAGATATAGATGTGATCGGGTCGCAAATCGCCATGCCCGTCAACGATGCGACCGTCGAGGACTCGTGCGTCAATGATGTCACGATGCGTATAGAGAAAACGGAGTTGTGAAGTATGGATTCGTTGAATGAGATCACGGTCGTGCTCCGAAGTCGCATACTCTGTGAGTAGCGATTGGTTCTCTTCGATATGCTCTCGCATGTGCTGGCGAAATGCATCGGTGCGAACCATGGCTGGAGCCTGCGCCGCGTAAAAAGCCGCCAGGAACCTGGCTGTTTCCTGGATATCGACGGCAACTTGGTCAGGATCAGTCTGCAGGAATCGAGCCGCCAGCGTTCGATCCTCCCGCAATCGACGCATATGAACGAGCCAGTCGACGACTTCATCGTGCTCGGAACCGCCCAGAGTGAGTTTGCCGTTGAGTTTGCGGCGAATGGGAATCACATCCAGATAGACGGATTCGGCCATACGTCGGTTGAGTCGAAGTTCGTTCTCGCATGCTGACTTTCGATGCTCGACTGTAGAAAAGTCGAGGAAGTCAAACTTGACAGGTTTCTTCAGTTTATAGACGTCGTTCCCCGCCAGAAAAACGAGCGAAATATGAGTCTCGACAAGTTCTACCGATGGGTTTCCCGGGTAAGTTGCCGAGTCAGACAGAAATCTGATCAACTCAGTCGTCGATTCGTGATGGGCCGTGCGTTGCATACTCGATGAGGTTGCAAACGTAGTGCCGTCTTGCGATGTGAGCGCAACCTGCTCCGACGATCCGCAGAAAAAACGACCTGAAGCTCAAAGAGCGCTTCGCTGGCTGGTTGGGGGTATGCGGAGCGGCGCGCTCGCACACCTCGAACGCGCTTTGCACACCCATCTGGCACACTCTGTGCGTTAGCTTGTTGTGCAGAACGCAGCGTACTGGACCATTTCGCACGATTTTGCGATTGAACCCGTCTAATCAACAGACACGCTCAAATACTGCATAATCGACTCGGCGGAAACAGGTGTGCTCAATCGCACACCAGGCTCCAATGTGATCGGAATCGCACACTTTAGGAGAGAGCAATGGCAGCGGAAGAGAACTTGAGAGACAAGCCGATTGATCTTCTACTTGTCGACGATGATGACGAGCTTCGAGGAGACATGGCGCGCTACTTCTCGCAGAGCGGCTTTCTCGTCAGCGAAGCGGAATCGGGTGAACGTGCGCTTGAACTATCGGACCAACGTGTATTTCAGGTGATTGTGCTGGACATGATGATGCCCGGAATGTCAGGGCTTGAGCTGATGGGGAAATTGTCGGAACGAGGTTCCGAGGCGGAAATTGTCATGCTGTCGGGCCAGGGTACCATCCAGACCGTAGTTGAAGCCATGAAGCTGGGCGCACGAGAATTTGTGAGTAAACCGGTTGCCTTGCCTGAGCTTGAGGCGCTGGTTGTCAAATGCGTGAGTTCGCAGGAACTCAAAAAGGAGAATGAGCAACTCAGAACGATCATCAAGCAGCAAAGTCGACCCACCAGTATTGTTGGTGACTCGAAAGGCATGAAGGAAGTCTTTCGCCTCATCGAACGCACGGCTGGTTCCTCAGATCCGATTCTGATTATGGGTGAAAGCGGGACAGGCAAAGAGTTAGTGGCTAGGGCGCTTCATGAAAACAGTGCCGTTGCGGACAAGCCGCTGGTTGTTATCAACTGTGCGGCTCTTCCCGAGACGCTGCTCGAAAGCGAACTGTTCGGGCATGAAAAGGGCGCGTTCACCGGCGCTGTCAGTAGCAAGCCTGGACTGTTCGAAGTCGCCGATGGGGGGACGCTTTTTATTGACGAGTTTGGCGAATTGGCGCCGTCACTGCAGGCGAAACTTCTTCGAGTCCTCGAAGATGGATCACTGCGTCGGGTTGGATCGGTCAAGGAACGGCGCGTTGACGTGCGGATCATCGCTGCCACGAATCGCGATCTGGAAAAAGAAGTCAACGTGGGTAATTTTCGAGAGGACCTCTATTACCGAATCAACGTCCTGACGATCGTAATTCCACCGCTACGCCAGCGAGTCGGCGATACGGAATTGTTGATCGAGCATTTTTTGGGAGATGAATGGGAGTGTTCTCAGGAAGTGATGACACTGCTTTCACGATATAGCTGGCCAGGAAACGTGCGGCAGCTTCAAAATGCACTGCAAAGGGCAAAGGTGCTGGCCGAAGAGAACACAATTGAATTGGAGAATCTCCCGCCTGAAATTGTTCGCAACGCAAAGAATGCAGAGGCTCCGCCGCCGGGTACCAAGTGCGACCTCGACACACTCACGAAACTGCATATCGAAGAGACTTACGCTCGACAGAAAGGCAACAAAGCCAGAACGGCTCGAGCGTTGGGCATTGGCCGTCGAACGCTGTATCGACTGTTGGAAAAATATGACATCGAGCCACCACCCAAGGAGCCACTCGAAGACGCAAGCGAGTAGGGCTGTTCGAACTTACGCAAAGCACGAAGGTGAACATGGTATTCAAGAACATCCTGATCAACTCGTCGCCCTCCTGTACCAAGAATGATGTGGCCGCAAACACAGCGGCGACATTGGCCGGAACAGGCGAAACCCGATTGACCGTGCTGGACGTGACCTCGGACTTGTCCTGGGCGATGCAGTATCTGGCGGGTAACTGGGAGAATACGATCGAACGCCTCACGGGTTCGAAACAGAAGAGGTTGGCCGAGCTGGCCGAAGAGCTTGGCAATCGAGGGTTGGACACCAGAAGTATTCTGGCTGAGGGGCGACTGTCGGCGGCTATCATTGCTCAAGTCAACAAGGAGCAACACGACCTCGTCGTCAAAGTCGCCGAAGACAGTTCGGCGAATCGTTCCGGATTGATCGGCTCGACTGATATGCGGCTGATTCACGATTGTCCCTGTGCCGTTCTGATTTTGCGACCCGATGAGCAACCCGGCTTTCAGCGAGCCGCCGTGGCTGTGGATGTACTTGATCAGAACGAATTGCAACGTACCCTCGATGAGCAGGCCGTTATTGTAGCCAGTGAACTTATCGACAAGCACGAGGATTCGCTGTCGGTCATCTACGCGTTGCCGTCGATGAAGTCCGCGTTGACGGTGAGTGACGTCGACAAAGATGTCGTGACGGAAGAACAGCTGCTGGATTGGGAAGGTCAGTTAGGCAAAGCCGCGAGTACAGAGCTTCAACGATTGAGTGAGGCATCACCAGAACTGCGAATTCAAAGTCACGTATTGCGTGGCCAGGCCGAAGTAGCGATTCCAGAGTTCGTAAATAGCCATGGAGTGGATCTGTTAGTAATTGGCAGCGTAGCCCGTAAGGGACTCGAAGGCTACTTCCTCGGGAACACTGCGGAACGGATATTGGAGCAGGTGTCCTGTTCCGTTCTTGTGCTCAAGCCACCGCAAGGGACACAGACCGCTTAGGAAAACAAGAACTGAATTTTGCCATGCTATTTGTCACTCTCTAACGCCAATATCTTCATGACCACCCCACTGAATATTACCCTTATCGAAGACGACGATGACGCTCGTAGTGGGCTGGTCGACATCCTTGGGCTTGATAATCACTCCGTGACGTCCTTCGCAACCGTCGCTGAAGCCATCGCACACGGATTCGTTGATACCGACCTGATCTTGATGGATCGTCGACTGCCTGATGGCATGGCGGAGGACATGCTTGGAGAATTAAAATCACTTGCCGGCGGGGCTGACTTTATTGTTATCACGGGCTACGCCGATATGCATGCCACGATCGCGGCGTTACGCGAAGGCGTGTACGACTATCTGATTAAACCGATTGATCCCGCAGCGCTCAGCGCCTCGCTCGCCCGCCTCGCAGCACGCCGATCCACGGAACGTGAGCTCTATCGGCAGCGACGTTTCGCCGAAAAGTTACTCGATACCGCCGAAGCCATCGTGTTGGTACTCGATGTTACAGGTCGAGTCATGCGAGCCAATCGTTTCCTGCTCGAATTGACGGGTTATCAAGCGGATGAAGTCATCGGAGCAAACTGGTTCGATGTTTTTGTTCCCGAAACCCATCGGGATCAAGTTCGGCAAGTCTTTGAGGAGACGGTGAATCAGATAAATACCCGAGGAATACTCAACCCGATTCTTCGAAAGAACGGTACCGCGAAAGAAATCCGCTGGTCCAACTCGACCTTGAGAGACATCGACGGCCAGACAATTGCTGTGCTGGCGATTGGACTGGACGTTACCGACCTTGTCGAGGCGCAGACGGCTCGTCTGCAAGCTGAGCGGTTGGCAGCAATCGGAACAACGGTTACCGGTTTGGCCCATGAGAGTCGCAATGCCCTTCAGCGTATGCAGAATGCTGTTGATTTGTTGAAAAAGTCGCTCGAGGACCAACCTGACTTGATGCGAGACGTCGAGAAGATCGAGCGCGGCGGACAACATATTCACAATTTGCTCGAAGAAGTACGTGACTATGCGGCGCCGATTCAATTGGCACGCTCCAACGAGTCACTGGAGAACGTTTGGCGTCGTGCCTGGCAATCTGTTTCTCATCGTCGAGCCAGTCGCACCGTGACTTTGAACGAACAGATCGGAGACTTGCCAGAAATCAACATCGACCCGTCGCGATTGGAGCAGGTCTTTCGAAACCTGTTCGAAAATGCGTTCGACGCTGGGGAGGGTGATTTGACGATCGAAATCGCAGCGAACGTGTCCGACCAAGAGCTCGTCGTGACCTTCAGCGACAATGGGCCGGGAATTCCTGCGTCTCATCGTGACAAGTTGTTCGATGCATTTGCGACGTCCAAACCGAAAGGAACCGGTTTGGGATTGTCGATATGCAAAAGATTGGTTGAGGCCCATGGTGGAACGTTGCGGCTTTGTGATAGCGACAACGGTGCGGTATTTGAAATCAGCTTACCCGTTTGAGCCTGCGGGTTTGTTGCGAGTACGATCAAGTCGAACTTGCCGTCTGTGCTTCTTCCTGTTGCGCATTCTCAGCGATGCGATCTTTAATAACGATTACCGGGCATTTTGCGTGTCGAAGGACGAAGTGGGCAACGCTGCCAAACAAAAATCGTTCCACCGCGTTGTAGCCATGCGTCCCCATCACGATCAATGTGCAGGCAGTCTGTTCAGCAAATTTGACGATCGTTTCCCCTTCCAAACCAACGAGGTGAGTGTATTCGATCCTCACACGACTATCCTTCAGTTCCTCAAGCCGCGAATCCGGTTCTGGGTGGTACGGAGGCATCGGACCATAGCCTGCAAAGCCGGATACATACGTTGGCGGTGGTGCCGAAACGTGGACTAACTGTAACGTGGCGTCCTGGGCGATGGCCAAATCGACAGCGTATCGAAAGGCGATATTGCTACAAGGTGAAAAGTCCACCGGGCAGAGAATTCGTTTCTTGTTCATGGGTATTCTCCTGCGAGTGTTCGAAAGTCATCGAGAATGCAAGGGATGATCTTGCAGCTTGATTGCTGTACTCCTTAAGGCATAGCGCGTACCAAAGTGGACTGACCCTGCGGTCCGCAGTTTGTAACCATTTTGCTCAGTCGCGACTTGGCCGGACGCGCCCCATAGTGGCCGCAAGTGTGCGATGTTGCGCGCCAAGCGAAACGGGGCTACCTGCATAACCGAGCAGGCAGCAGTACATGTCGGTTGGCATAGCGGTTGCTAATTGAGAGTCCGAAACCCAACCTCTCCTGCCTTGAGTACTTAAAATGAACGTCTTCCGCATCCTCGTGCCCGTCGACTTCTCAAGTTGTTCTACCGCCGCATTGAATGCTGCAGTGTTGATGGCGAGAGCCAGAGAATCCGCTGCGATACACATTCTGCACGTGGCTCCGGGGTTGGTGCCGTTCTACGATGCGGAGTTGGGGATTCTCGAGCCGTCGCGTCTGGTTCATCGTTTGCGGATGCGGGCACTGGAACATTCCGTCGAGCTGGACTTGCCATGCGATGAAGAGGTCGTTTTCGGCGAGCCTGTGGACGAAATTTTGAAGAAGGCTGTGGAGCTTCAATCCGATCTAATCGTTATGGGGACACACGGGCGCTCAGGTTTGGACCGCGTCCTTGTTGGTAGCGTCGCCGAGTCCGTTTTGCGCAAGGCGCCGTGTCCCGTACTTTGCGTCAAGAATCTTCAGAGCGGCGAAGACGAAAGCTACCCACCGGAACTCGCGCCTTCACGATCCTCGCTGGATTAGTCCAGCCGTCTTGGTCCAGCCGGGAAAGCCATCTCCCGAATGAGTCGCCATGACCGTGCCGAAGGTACCTCTCATGAACGAAAATCTCGAGCATTCGCACGATCCCGACGCCATTGCGGCTCGATTGGGCGAAGCCAAACGCCACAGCTACCTTTCCGATTTTGTTTATGGGGCGATCGACGGAACCGTGACGACGTTTGCCGTCGTCTCGGGCGTTGCAGGAGCCTCTCTTCCGGCGGACATCATTGTCATTCTTGGGTTGGCCAACTTGGTGGGTGATGGTTTCAGTATGGCTGCCAGCAACTATTTGGGCACGCGAACCGATCGTCAGCTCTTGGAGCGCGCCAGAGCCATGGAGCGGAAGCATATACGTCTGGCTCCTGAGGGAGAACGTGAGGAAGTCCGTCAAATCTACGCTCGGAAAGGGTTTGAAGGAGAACGCCTGAATGACATCGTCGACACGATTACGTCGAACGAAGACCAGTGGATAGATACGATGCTGACCGACGAACTTGGTTTGCAACTCTCGCCACCCTCCTCATTGAAGGCGGCTGCCATGACTCTTGTCGCCTTTATCGTCGTCGGCGTGATCCCGCTCTTGTCGTTTGTACTGCAGCTCGTTACGCCTTTCCCACTGCAAACGGCTTATGCCTGGAGCGCCGCCCTTACCGCGATTGCCTTCTTTCTGGTGGGAGCCGCGAAATCGGCTTTCGTCGACGAAAAGTGGTACACGTCGGGGTTGGAAACGCTGGTCGTAGGTGGGACGGCAGCCGCCCTCGCTTATGGAGTCGGAGCCTGGCTGCGATTGATCATCGACGGATGATCGCAAAGCTGACACCGATTTCGCTCTAGAAGTACCATTTATGACGTGGACAAAGTCTTCCAGCTCATCCTGCTTCTGACGGAAACACCCCGGACAAACGTTCGCTTTCATCGTGATTCTTTGGTCGGACTGAGTCCCAAAATAATTAAAAAAGATGAGCCTTTTCATGCCATTGGAATTTTTTTGGGCCTTCTGTGT
>CAYYHV010000287.1:946-10234 GCA_964471695.1 uncultured Pirellulaceae bacterium | reverse complement strand
AGGCAGATCTGATCACAGGTCGCCCAAGATGGCAACAAGCCAGTTTTGGCTTGCTCATCAATGTGCTGATTATGCCGGACGCAGATCATCGATCTGCGATCATCAAAAACGTGCGTCGCAACCTGACGACGGACGCGTATCTACTAGTTGTGGTTCCGTCACTCGAATCAGCACTCTACTGCTATACCCGCCTTGTCGAATGGGGAGTCCGCGAAGGCAGTTCCACCAAAGCCTCGGTTAAGGAAGTCAACCGTCACATATCGAGAGACATGTCCATCGCGAACGGCATCGTAAAGATTAATGGAACCTCAACGAAGCATCATCTCCGGGAGGAGCTCTTTGTTTTCTTTGAGAAACATAAGTTTGCCGTGGAAAGGGTCGCGAAAGTCGAATTCAATTGGACGGAGGAATTTGCGAAACCGCCAAGATGGTTAAATGGCCCTTATCCATGGGATTGGCTGTTTGTAATACGCAAGCAATGAGCTGCGGAAATCACGCAGGAAGATCCAGAGTGGACAAGAAGGCTTGTAGCGATTTCCACTTACTGTCGGTCAAAACCGCAACTTCGTTTTGCAATCGAATCAAGTCGTCGACGTTGTCGATATCATACCAATGCGGAAGTTGATGCCACTTGAAGTTGTTTTTCTCAAAGAGACTCACAGATTGCTTCCAGACCTCTCCGGAACTCCATGTCACACCCCTAAAAATCGGCGGCACTTGATTCCTTGCCCCGACCAGATAATAACCGCCATCCTCGGATGGTCCTAATACTGCATCATGCGACTTCAACGCATCAAACGCCTGCTCAATAAATGATACGGGCAAATTGGGGCTGTCTGATCCAATAAGAATCACCCTCTCCATGCCGGCTGAAAACGCATCTTCAAAATAGGCGTGCATACGTTCGCCCAAGTCGCCTTCCGATTGCGTTTCGACAACCCAAGCTTCGCCGGCGAGCGTCTGGAAATCAGCGACTCGATCCGCCGGAGCGACGCAGAGCACACGCCGATTTCCCAATGTCGCGAATCTCTCGGCTAACAATTCGACACAAATCCGATGAAACGCGGCCGCCGCATCGTTACCAACCCCTGCCCCTAACCGTGTTTTGACGGTCCCAGGTTTCCAGTATTTTGCGAAAGCACCAAACTGGTTCATTCTGGCTCCATCTCCAAGACCCGTTTGAGCAGAACTTCGTTGACGATGCCGCGAAAGCGAATCTTGCCGTCGATTTTTACCACGGGAACGCATTCGTTGAACTCATCGACCAATCGCGGGTCTTCGTCGATGTCAGCTAGTTTTGGTCGCAAGCCATGCTTTCGGAGGAGATCATGGGCGACATCGCAGAGGTGACATCCTTTGCGTGTATACAAGACAACTTCACGCATTACATATACTATTTAGAAAACCGGTTCTCGATTTCGTGTTGTCCCGCCATAATTGACAACGGAAAATCCTCAACAGACCAAGTCGAACGCTGCGATTCGTTCGACACCTATCATCTTCATTCGTTTTAGCGTTTTATGACCGCCCAGTCGACCAAGCAACTTGTCGAGTTGATTCAGAAGAGTCGATTGATTTCGACCGAAGAGCTCAAATCGCATATTGAGGCTATCAAAGTCGCAAATGATGGTCGCATTCCCAAAGAGGGTATCAAGCTTGCCAAGTTCCTGATCAGCGAAGGCGCGCTAACACGATGGCAATATGAAAAGCTGAAAAACGGGCGTTTCAAAGGATTCTTCCTCGGCAAATATCGACTGCTCGGGCATCTTGGAAGCGGCGGAATGAGTTCCGTTTACCTCGCGGATCACGAGCTTATGAATCGCCAGGTTGCGATCAAGGTTTTGCCCCCCAACCGCATCAACGACAAATCGTTCCTCGAACGTTTCTACATCGAAGCTCGTTCGGTTGCTGTTCTGGATCACCCAAACATTGTCCGCGCCTACGATGTCGGTAATGAGGGTGATACGCACTATCTTGTGATGGAGTACGTTCGCGGGAAAGACCTTCATTCGTATGTTAAATCGTCCGATCGTCCCATCAAATTCGGCCTCGCCGCAAACTTTATTGCCCTGGCCGCGAGAGGACTCCAGCATGCTCACGACGCCGGGCTGATCCACCGCGATATCAAACCAGCCAACCTGCTTGTCGAAGAAAACGGGAACGTCAAAATCCTTGACCTTGGACTTGCTTTGGCCACCGAGACAGATGGATCGGTGACTAAAGATCACGATCAAAAAGTCCTCGGCACAGCCGACTATCTCGCACCAGAACAAGCACTCGATTGCCATAGCGTTGATGCTCGGGCCGATATCTACAGCCTTGGTTGCACACTCTATTTTGCCATTGCCGGTCGACCACCATTCAATGAAGGCACCCTTGCTCAACGCATTGCGCAACACCAAGCTGCCGACCCGCCGGGATTGCGAACTCTACGTCCCGACTGCCCGGAAGTGTTGGCTGAGATTTGCCATCGCATGATCAACAAATCGCCGGATGAGCGATTTCAGTCCGCAGCTGAGGTTGAGTCGGCTTTGAATCGGTGGGTCAAAGACGCCAAAGTCGCCTTGCCGATTCCCGACGAGATTCCCGTCATCATTACGACTCAAAAAAACGGTGCTACATCGGACACGACGAAACGAAACAACGACTCAACCAGCATTCAACTCAACGTCGACCAATCCCACAAATCAATCTCTCGTAAACGAATCTCCAGAGCGAGAAAGCCACCGATCGGGTTGTGGGTGAGCCTCTTATTGCTGTCGATCATTGCCATCGGGCTGTTGGCGTATGTCGTTACTATGAATTAACTTACGAAATCTGCTTACCTAGTTTGGGCATTTTCGTCGTGTTTTGATGTTTGGCTGCAGATAACGAGCGTCTCAAAACCCCAAATGCACTCCCAAACCGGGCTTCACAGGACGTGACGAGCAAACCATAAATCCATTGATAACAATGACTTAAGGCTAACGCCTTGAATCTACTCTACTGCCCTGTCTAGCATGGAATAGGGCCAATTAGGCCTAGTCTGCCTACTCAATGCAGAATGACGGAATGCGTTCAGAGCCTTACGCAAATTCTGCAACTGAGATTCGTTGTATTTGCAATAACATCAATGACTTACGGAGCAATAAGATGCACTACTCGCGTCCAAAAAATCAGCTTCGTACGAATACCAATCCCATCGCGTTTTCAAAGTCGTCGCGCACCGCAGGAACCAGTAAGCGATTCCGTGGTTCCGACCGGATGGATCAGAGCGACTTTTCACCGCCTGAAAATTGGTACGAACCGTCTGAAGACGTCGTCTCTGGATTCCGGATCATTGTGCAGTCGCCTGGCGAAGGATATCGCCATGTCGTCACGCCGCAGGAAATTCGAGCTCGTTTGGAAGAGTTGCCGGCATGGATGGTAAGCCCGATTGAGCGAATTCAGCTCAGCCGCATGACGCGAAAGAAGCAGACTTTTCCCTGCTATGGCATGCAATGGGGCACGACTCTCTACCTGTACCCTATCGAAGAATCGTTGGTCGAAGTCTTCACCTGTCCTCCCAAACCCAACGTCTACAATGAAGCACGGCAATTTGGCGGGCGATGGCATCAAGAGGGAAATTGCTGGTCACTCGAATGGACTCTCGAAGCATTGCGTGATTTTTACCTGAATAACATTCTCATACACGAACTCGGACACCTGCTCGATTCGCGCAACTCAAGCTACATCGATCGCGAACGCTACGCGGAGTGGTTTGCCATCGAGTATGGTTACAAGCCAACGCTTCATCGTCGGCGCACGAACAAGTCGCGACGAAAGGTGACTCGTCGGCACCACTCCAAGTAGAGCAGTTCGCTTTCTCGCCTACACATTTCGAACTGGCTGGTAACTGAATTTGCCGACTAAGCTCCGCAGATTTGATTGCATGAGACGGAAACAGCCGCTTGATGATATAATCTGACGTTCACCGTTGGATTCGTACGAGGGCAACAAATTGATCGGGTCTTACTCACGCCGTCGCCACACCGTCGGCGTACTCATCGGCTTGCTCCTGGTATCGCTCGCTTCCGCGCAAGGTCGCATGCAGCGTCAGAACGTCAACGTTGCCCAACGAGCCACAATTGCCGCCTTGAAATCGAAGATTAAGCAAGCATCACGATTCTATCGCGCCAAGAAGAATGACGAGTCTGCCCAACTGGTTCGTGAAATAGAAGCGACCTTGACGCCCTTGATGACGAGCAAAGACCCCGCCGTTGTATTGGCGGCAACATCGTTGATGCAGAGTGTCGAGAAATCGAAGCAGTTGTTGAAGGTGCGTGGTATTAACTTCGAAGATGCCAAACCTCAAATGGCCGGCAATGACGCCGAGACGGTCAGCTTTACCAAATTGATTGCTCCAGTTCTCGTCGATCATTGTGTCGGTTGTCACGGCAATGACACTTCGCGAGCGGGATTGAATCTGCAAACATTCGAAGGCATTCAACAGGGCGGCAATAGCGGGACGCTGCGTGTTCCGGCTCAAACGGCAGCCACCAGCCTCCTGGTCGGCAAACTACGTGGCACGGCCGATGGCGAACAAATGCCGCTCGGCGAAGACCCATTACCGGAAGCCACAATCAAACTTTTCGAAGCCTGGTTGAACAACGGAGCACCCTTCGATGGGGCTGCCCCATCTGCAGACTTGGAATCGTTGATCAACGAGTCTCGCGTCAAGGAGCTCTCTTACGAACAGCTTGCCAAGCTGAGAAGTGAAAAAGCCATCGCCAACTGGAAGCTTGGCATGCCGGGGATCGACAGCCATACCGTCACGGTCAAAGAACTGCGTTGGGTCGGTATGCGTTCCGAGGCTTCCCTTAAATCTCTCGCCGAACAATGTGATCCCCTGTTGGAAAAACTCAAGTCGGCGTTACAGATTCCTGAAAACCAAAAGCTGCTCAAGGGTGGCATGACGGTGTTCGTGCTGGACCGGCACTACGACTATTCCGAGTTTGGACGAATGGTCGAGAGTCGCAAGTTACCCCGAACTTTGCGGGGTCATTGGCAACGCAATGGAGTCGATGCCTACGCTGCGATAGTCGATGGCAAGGAAGACTATTCCCTTCCGTTATTGGTTATCGAACAAGTCGCTGCCATCACCACAGCCGGAATTGGCGACGTTCCCGATTGGTTCGCTACGGGTACCGGTCGCGCACTAGTCGCACGACTGAACCCCAAGAGCCCACGAGTCATTGGTTGGCGCGAAGCCGGGAAGAATCTTCGCAAATCGAAACCTGACGACTTTCTCAACAATCGCCTGTCGCCCCAAGACAGCGCCTTGATCAGCTACGTGTTCGTCGACCAACTAATGAAGTCCGTCAAGTCTTACCGGAAGCTGCTCGGGGCAATTCGCTCCAACGTCAAATTTGATCAAGCGTTTTCTACAGCCTACGGTGTCTCACCAGCCGTCGCACTTCGCGCAGCCGTTCGCTAAGCCCAGCCTGCGCCTCAACTGCTATCACTCTTTGCCGCAGAATTCGGGACGCGCGATGCGATAAACCGCAGAAATCCTCGGAGCCCAATGCGGTTCTCGCTCGCCAAAGATTGGCTATCCCAGAATTTCGCCTTGCTCCCGTAAATTACCGGCTTAAACAGAAACCCGGATTTTCGACCGGACGCATCTTGCGCCGGTTGCCGATGAGGTTGTGCGACCCCAAGGTGTAACATGCAAACGTCTCAAAAAGTAATCTGTATCGTTACGAAGTTCATTGTCCTTGCCTGTATCGCAGGATGCCTACCCAGCCCCAATGCGCCACTCGGCTCCCAAAGTGAATCGAAACCAAAATCAACGACGGAACCGGTCTTTCGTCCAGCGATAACCAAAGGGCCAGAGGACTCCGCGAATCCGCAAGTCCCCAATGAGAAAGTCGCCAACACATCCGGCTCGGAATCCGCCAGTGTCTCGTCGGAGGCCGAGAATCAGTTCCTTGATGATCTGGTCCCCAAAGCGCACGAGAAGGATGACACGGAAGTCGCAAGTCAACCATCGCCTTCCGATCCGAATAGGATGTCAGCCACAACGTCTCCCTTGCCCGCTTCGTTGCCGTCCACGAACCTGACACAGCCGGACGAAACGTATCTTCCGCCGGTATCCGCCGACCAAGTTACTGCGATTCCGGAGACTCATGAGGCGAAGCCAATTCCTGATCTACCGAATTCGGATACGGATTTTGGTTTTGGGAACACGCACCGACCGGATCCGGGCATCATGAACATCGGGCAGAATAACCTTTCCTTGGCTCCCGCCGAGCGGAACACCCCATCGCTCTCCGGCTCAACGCCAAAGTCCAACGTTCCGCTGATCCCGCGCGAAGCGTTTTTCGGAAACCCACAGCGAATGCACCCGCGCGTCAGTCCTGATGGCAAACGAATTGCGTATCTCGCGGAACAGAATGGCGTGATGAATGTCTTCGTCGCCCCAATTGACCGCTTGAACGAGGCCACGGTTGTCACTCAAGAAATCGACCGAGGTCTGGATGATTTCCATTGGGCGTTTACAAGTCGCCATATCCTGTACCTGCAAGACGCCTCAGGCACTGGCGACTACCATGTGTTTGCGGTCAATCTCGACACAGACGAAATTCGCGATTTGACGCCCATCGAAAACATCTCGGCTCGAGTCATCGGAGTCAGCCAAAAGTTCCCCGCGGAAATCCTCGTCGGTGTGAACGACCGTCCGCCCCATGAGTTGCATGATATCCATAAAGTCAACATCGTGACTGGCGCTCACGAATTAGTCCTCGAGAATCCGGGGTTCGCCGAGTTTTTGGTGGATGACGACTATCGAATTCGATTTGGCCAATCCTATCTCTCCAACGGTGGAGTCGAGTACGTCGCTGCAGATCCACAATCGGAATCAGGCTGGTCCGAGTTCCTTGAAATCGGCCCAGAGGACGCGTTAAGCACCAGCCTAACGAGTTTTGATAAAACTGGTCGGCGAGTCTATGCGCTCGACAGTCGAGGACGCAATACGACGGCGCTCAAGTTGCTCGACCTGGGCACCGGAAAAGAAACCGTGATTGCAGAGAGCCAAGCTGCCGATATTTCGCGGATGATCGTTCACCCGACAGAGAAAACCATTCAGGCTGTCACTTTCAACTACGACCGACGCAAATGGAAGATTATCGACGAGTCGATTGATAGTGACCTCGAATACCTTCATTCGATTGCCGATGGCGCAGAAATTCAGATTGCCAGCCGCACTCTCGACGACCGACTATGGACAGTTACGGCGGAGCGCGACAACGGCGCGGAACAGTATTTCCTTTATGACCGAGATGCCCACCGAGCAACCAAACTGTTCAGTTCCAACGAGCCGCTCGACCGACTTCCTCTGGTCAACATGCACACCGCAGTCATTCGATCGCGCGACGGGTGGCCACTGGTCAGTTATCTCTCACTTCCAGCAGGCACGGATCGCAATGGGGATGGTCGACCGGAGACACCGTTGCCGATGGTATTGTCGGTTCACGGCGGCCCGTGGGCTCGCGACGCCTGGGGTTACAATCCGCTCCATCAACTGTTGGCGAACCGCGGCTATGCCGTGCTCAGCGTCAACTACCGAGGCTCGACCGGCTTTGGCAAACAATTCACCAACGCCGCCAACGGCGAGTGGGCGGGAAAAATGCACGAAGATTTGCTGGACGCGGTCCGTTGGGCAACCGCGGAGAAAATCGCCGACCGCCAACGTATCGCCATTATGGGCGGCAGTTTTGGAGGTTATGCGACGCTGGTTGGGATGACGTTTTCCCCAGACATCTTTGCCTGCGGAATCGATATCTCCGGTCCATCGAACCTGGCCACCTTGCTCGAGAATCCCCCGCCCTACTGGATGCCGTTGATGCCAGTACTCAGGCAACGCGTTGGCGATCATCGCACAGAACAAGGCCAAGCCGACCTTGCCTCACGATCTCCCCTCCGATTTGCCGATCGCATCAAACGCCCCATGCTCATTGCTCAAGGCGCCGAAGACCCACGAGTCCGTCGCGCGGAGACGGACCAGATTGTTGATGCCATGCGTCGACAACAGATTCCAGTCACTTACCTGTTGTATCCGAACGAAGGCCATGGCCTGCAAAAACAATCCAATCGCTTCGCTTTCTACGCAGCCGCCGAGGCTTTTCTGGCGGAACATCTTGGCGGGCGCTATCAACCACCGGGGAACGTCTATCGCGACGCCGACATTCAGGTCCTTGCCGGACGCGAATATATCCGCGGAATGCAGTAGCAATCTGGCTGCGCGGTCATGATTCGTGCTCTTATTGTTCATTCGCCGTAGCATAAGAGCGGATCGAATCACGAGTTCAAACGATGCATCGCCCGGACAACACCAAATCGACGTTTTCGCTTGGTCGATTAATGATCGTCATGACACTAATTTGTGTCTCGTTCGCAGCTGCTATGCGATTACGAACAAGGTCACTCAAAGAGCTTGACGTCGCGTTGTTCCTGTTCGTAGTCTTTGTGTTCGCCTTTGCGCCGATTCTTACTTTTATCGTGGCCATGATCAGTCGCCACTTAAAATGGTCGAGCGGAGTCACGATTTATATGATTGGGAGCAGCGTGTGCGTTCCGCTACTGGCGGCTCTCGCGGATATCCCATGGTTGATCGGAGTCTTGTTAGCCGCATGGACTCCGCAAGTTCTCGCTATCGTATTCTACGAATGGCTGGATCACGATGCGAAATCGCCTCGTCGCCAAAAGCGCTGATGGCGCCGACATGCCTTGAAGTAATCGTGACGTTAGGCGCACCTGCAAGCCGCGCTACTACATAATGACCAGACGGCTCGTGCCGATACGCGTCATGATTTGCGTACGGCCGTTACAACTCGAGCCAACTGGGCCAAGTCTTTTGTGGTGGTTGCCGTTTCGAAACCGCCGTGCTCTCCGACCAGCCCGTGGACTCGCTCTTCGATCATGGGGCTGATTTCCATCATTAATCGACCACCGGGCTTGAGTCGATCTGCGGCTTGAGGGATCAGTCGCTCAATGACATCGGTGCCATGCTCCCCCGCCACCAAGGCGATTTTGGGCTCGTTGTCTTTGACCTGGGTATCCAACTCGGCAAACTCGGACTCGGAGACGTAGGGTGGATTACTGATCACAAAATCGAATGACGGCTCATTGGCAAGATGATCAAGCAAGTCGCCACAGATGAATTCAATACGATCCTCGACACCATGGTCGGCAGCATTCTGACGAGCCACTTCCAGTGCGGCTTCGCTGATGTCGACGCCAACCCCTTCGGCATCCGCACGTTCCGCCAGC
>CAYYHV010000287.1:0-936 GCA_964471695.1 uncultured Pirellulaceae bacterium | reverse complement strand
GCCGGTTCCGACGTCAACGATCGAAACAGCTTCGTTGCGGTTCGCGATGAAATCGCAGAGTCCCGTAATAATAAACTCGGATTCAGGACGAGGAATCAGCACGTCCTGGGTGACTCGGAACTTGCGAGAAAAGAACTCGCGATGTCCAACCAGATAGGCAACGGGGACTCCTTCGGCGCGACGACGCACGAGTTCGCGATATGCCGTGCGAACCTCTTCCGTGGCGACTTCGTCAAACGACGTGTAGAGGTTAATGCGCTCACACTCCTTCGCAGTCGACAGCAATATCTCAGCGTCCAATCGGGGGCTGTCGGAACCCGCCTCAGTCAAATACGACTCCGTCCATTGAAGTAGTCGCAGGATGGTCCAGGTTTCGGTTGTCGTCATGCGATGCTTCCGTGTCCGAGGGGTTTTGTTTCCGACCGTGTTCCGACTGGCGAACTTTAGTCTTCTTCCATGCTGCTGCGAAGTTGCTCACGATCATGCTGAATCAGCGCGTCGCTTACCGGAGCCAGGTTCCCAGCAATGATTTGATCAAGCTTGTAGATTGTCAAATTGATTCGGTGATCCGTGACACGATTCTCCGGAAAGTTGTACGTGCGTATCCGCTGGCTGCGATCTCCCGATCCGACGAGGGTTTTTCGCTGCTCAGCCCGCTTGTCGTGCTCTTCCTGTTGCTTTCGTTCGTACAATCGCGATCGCAAGACTCGTAGCGCCTGGGCAAGATTCTTGTGCTGGCTTTTGCCGTCCTGACATTGGACGACAATATTGGTTTCATAGTGCGTTAATCGGATCGCCGATTCCGTCTTGTTGACGTGCTGGCCACCTGGACCACTGGCGTGGAACTTGTCCACACGATAATCATCCGGCTTCAAGTCAATTTCGACTTCTTCCGGTTCTGGCAAGACTGCCACTGTCGCAGCCGATGTGTGAATG
>CAYYHV010000286.1:0-10261 GCA_964471695.1 uncultured Pirellulaceae bacterium | reverse complement strand
CGGAACTCCTGCAATGAGCGTTCCATCCGCGACAATGCTTCGGGAAAAGATCGTCCTCTGGCTGTAACCTTCACCAACAAGGAATCATAGAACGGATTCACGACGGCACCAGAAAACGCACTTCCCGCATCCAAGCGGATGCCCATCCCACTGGCTGAACGATAATGTGTCAGCCGTCCATAGTCCGGCATAAAGTCGTTGTCGGGATTCTCTGTCGTGATTCGGCACTGCACGGCAAACCCATTTGTCGCAATGGCCGATTGAGACGTCAATCCGATTCGTGGGTCGTCGAGCGGTACACCTTGAGCCACCAAAATCTGCGACTTAACAATGTCGATACCCGTTACTTCTTCGGAAACCGTGTGTTCAACCTGAATGCGAGGATTTACTTCAATAAAGAAGAACTTGCCCGAGTCGCGGTCGAGAAGAAACTCGACGGTACCCGCGTTCTCATAACCAACGGCGTTTCCAATGGCCAAGGCCGCTGCACACAAGGCCTCGCGAACGGACGCATCCAACTTCGGAGCCGGAGCGATCTCGACAACCTTCTGATGACGTCTTTGGACGGAACAATCACGCTCATAAAGATGAACGAGATTTCCATGCAAATCACCAAGCAACTGAACTTCAATGTGACTGGCACGCTCGATAAAGTTCTCGACAAATATTTCATCGCTGCCAAAAGCCGTCAACGATTCACGTTGAGCCTGCTCGAGCGAGGCCACCAGTTTGTCTTCGGATCGCACCACTCGCATGCCTCGACCGCCGCCGCCATGAGCCGCTTTGAGGATAACAGGATAGCCAAGCTCCTTGGCCTGGTCACGCAACTGCTCATACGACTGTATCGAACCGCCGCCACCAAGAATCGGAACACCGGCTTTTTCGGCGATCTCGCGGGCCGACGTTTTATTTCCCAATTGCTCAAGCGAATTAATGGATGGGCCCACAAACGTGATGCCAGCTTCCTGGCAAGCTCGAGCAAATTCCGGCTTCTCCGACAAGAACCCATATCCTGGGTGAATCGCGTCGACGCCATTGGCTTTGGCCAAAGTAATAAGCTGGGGAATATCCAGGTAGGCGCGGATTGGCGAGCCCGGTTGGCCGATCTGGTATGCCTCATCCGCCTTGAAGCGGTGCAATGCATAGCGATCCTCATGCGAATAAATGGCAACCGTACGAATTCCAAGTTCATGTGAACTTCGGAACACTCTCGTCGCGATCTCACTTCGGTTTGCAACCAGCAGCTTGCGAATTTCTTTCGCTTCAACCATCGCCAATGTCTTTCCTATTCAGTGTTGCTACTTTGCGCAGTCGCATTTGATACAGGAAAAGCCCTGCACAAACGCCGCTAGTTTACCGCGCGGAACCAATACGAGTAAGACGAAGCTAAGACGGGTTGTCCATGAAATTGCTGAGCCCCACCTTCCCCTCGTTGCACGGGAAATGCCTTCACTTATGATTGGCACATCGGTGAAACGATGCTTGGGGCTATTGGGAGATAAGGGAGGCGAATATGTTATCCGGTTACCATTTTCACGCAGCAATGTTCTTTTTCACGATGGCGCTCTCAGGATTCGCATCCGCCCAGCACCCGGTGACGGCGGTTCCAGAGGAGATTCGGACACAATTCAAGCTGAATGCTTTCTATAAAAAATGCATCAATCTGGGTGGATTTCCCATCGTGTCGTCGGAACGAGTGCCGGACGCTGCGCTTCGCGAAGCAGCTTACTTAATCGACAAGATGCTTGGCGGACGCCCAGACATCCTACAGGCAATGGCAAAGAACGGCGTTCGCTTCAGCGTCATGGCCGACGATGAATTCACGACTGATATTCCTGAGCATGCACATCTGAAACCCAAAATCTATTGGGACAAGCGGGCTCGTGGGCTGGGAGCCACACCATCCGCTCCCTCGGTGAGTTGCGGCGAGGAAAACCTGTTGCTTTATCAGGGCGACAAGTACTTCCTGGAGAACATTCTGATCCACGAGTTCGCGCATGCGATACACGAAATGGGAATGAACACCGTTGATCCGAAGTTTGACCGTGATTTGGAACTGACGTTTGACGAAGCCATTGCGGCTGGCAAGTGGAAAGGCACTTACGCTGCAACCAATCACCGCGAGTATTTCGCCGAAGCCGTCCAGAGCTGGTTTCACTGCAACCGCGTTAATGATCATCAACATAATCACATCAATTCGCGGAAACAGCTAACAGAGTACGATCCCAAAGTCGCCAAGATGGTCCAGCGAGTCTTTGGCGATAACGCGTGGACCTATAAACGTGTCGACACACGGAAAACTGACCTCGAACACCTCGAAGGATTCGACCGCAAGTCAGCGCCTCGTTTTACTTGGCCACCGCGATTGAAAGATTTCGATGCGTACAAATGGGAAAGAGAGAAGGCGGAACGAGAGAAAGCGGAAGATAAGTCCAAAGAGTAGACGCTCCCGGAATAGGTCGAAGGCTGAAAGGGGTAAGGCTTGTACGACGTCATAATTATCGGAACGGGCGGAGTCGGTAGTGCCACGCTGCGGCATTTGGCATTGCGTGGTGTCTCCGTCCTGGGGCTCGACGCCCATCCGATGGCTCACGACCGAGGGAGTTCGCACGGACAGACTCGGGTGATTCGCCAAGCCTACTTTGAACACCCCGACTATGTCCCCCTGGCACGAGCCTCCTTGGCCGCCTGGGCGGAACTCGAATATGACATCGGGCGACGACTGTTCTTCCAAACAGGATTGTTACAAAGCGGGCCCTCCGACGGGACCGTCATTCGTGGTTTGTGTGAGGCAGCAAGACTACACAACTTGCCGCTCGAGGAGATGAATGCGGCTGAGGCGATGGACCGCTTTCCTCAATTCCGACTTCCCGAACAAGATACCGTTTTGCTTGAACACGCAGCCGGCTATTTGCTCGTCGAGGAATGCGTACGCTGCCATTTGAAATCGGCCACGCAAGCTGGGGCCGAATGGCGGCAGGAAAAAGTACTTCGCTGGCAAGCCGACGAAAATCAAGTCACCGTGGTAAGCAAGAATGCGACTTACCATGCGAAACATTTGATCATTACCGCCGGGCCGTGGGCAGCCAACCTGCTCCCTGCGATCTGCGATTTTAGGATTCTGGCCAAGCACCTGCATTGGTTCCGCTGCTCCAACTCCCTGTTGCAGCAGTCGTCAGGATGCCCGGCTTACCTGTTTGAAATTCCCGGCGACGGCATCTACTACGGTTTCCCGACCATCAATGGTGACTTCAAAGTCGCCGAACATTCCAGTGGGACCCATGTAGTCGACGACGTGGCCTTGTTTCCGCGCGACATTGACGAAACAGATCTGGCGCGAGTCACTCGCTTCCTGAAGAACTACCTTCCCAGTGTGGAAGCCGACCATGTGCGTAATGACGTATGCTTTTACACGATGAGTCCCGATGAACATTTCATCATTGGCCAACATCCCCAACACTCGAACGTCACGATCGGAGCCGGTCTGTCAGGGCATGGTTTCAAGTTTACGCCCGTGCTGGGACAAGCACTGGCCGATCTGGCTTGCGACGGCAAGACCGATGTCTCCATTGGTTTCTTGACGCCGGAGAGACTGCGTCGATGATCGACAATGCCGATCTTCGAGAATCGGTATATCGTCTTTGCCGTTCACCGCTTGGCAGGCTTGGCTTCCTTAGCAAGCTTGAGAAGAAGCGTCTCCAAGGCAAATCGAGCCCGATCTGCCGTAGAATGCGTGCTCTTGAGTTTTACATCGATGTCCAAAAGCCACTGGTACAACTTGCCGGCTCGTTGACGCCCCATCTGCCGTAGCTGCATTTCCGCATTCTGGATGGCTGAGCTGGGAAACTTTCGGAACCCAGCCGCCAACAGCGCAGTTGGTAGATGCACGCGCTGACCAGCCCGTTCCATTTTTTCAATATTGCGAGTCGCAGCCGCGTATCGCCGCAACGACCAAGAAAAGGCACCAAACAACGCCTGCGGATGTTCGCCCGCCATTAGAATGCGGTCCAACTGAGTCAGGGCTTCCGCCGCATTGCCCTCACAAGCCGCGTCGAGCAAGTCCCAAGTCGTCTTGGTTCGCCATCCGCCGACAATATTGACGACCGTATCGCCATCAATCTCTTTCTTGGGGTCCTCGACCGTTAACGCAAGCTTGGTCAACTCTTGATTCAACAACCCTAATTCGGTGCCAACCAAATCGGTAAGCTGGTTGACCGCGGCTTGACTGAGCTTCAGACCATGTTCGCTCTTTGCCCACGACTTTATCCACTTCAACAGTCGACCGGTATCGACGACTGACTTTTTGCCAGCTTTACGCTCGGGCGCCTTGCAGGCAATGATCAACCCATTCTTGGCAACAGCTTTTGCCAATCGTGTATTCCCAGGGAACGACTTGACAGAGAGAATCATCTGGGCCGCCCCATAAGGTGCGGCCACATAGTCCTCAAGCTGGCTGCGATGTTCCGATACAAAGTCGTCAGCATCGCGAATCATCACGACTCGCAACGATGGGCCAAACAACGACTTGGTAGCCAACTCATCCGACACGTCGCGCCAAGCCACCTCGCTGCCATCCAGAATGGTAACGGGTTGATCGTCGTCGTCACCGAAAAGCGCTGCTAACAGCCGGCGCTGAACCAGACGCTTCAGAAAGGGCTCGTCGCCAAAGATGACGGTGACCGGCGGAATCTCTTCCAACGAACTTTCGTCGAGAAAATCAAAAGCGTGCGGTGATCGTTCCATCCGTTCGACTCGCGGGTTAAGAGTGGCGAGCCAATATTATGAGCTTAAATGCTACGCTTGAGTAGGTCCTGCGTCGTGGTGCTTCAACGCAGTATGCCCCCCGAGCCATGTTCTATTGCAAGACACGGGCCAGCGGCCCAAGCTACGATCTAGAGTTGTTTGGTGTCTGTCGGCTTCGCAGCCGGTCGAATCTCACGAATATGGCCGCGTGGAGCAAGCCCTTCACTCTTGATAGGAGTTTGTAGCGTGTACGTCCCGACATTTCCAGCACGATCGGCCGCTTCAATCTGCAGATAAATGTGCGCCGGAACTCGATCGTCGGCCTTCCAATCGTAGCGGCCTGTATTAGGCAACTGTGAAGCGACTTTGCGCCACGGGCCAGTGGGTTGCGAAGCATAGAGCAGGGTAATCGGAGTATCACTCAAGTCCGTATCGCGAGCGTCCCACATGATCTGCAGCATCCCTTGGTGCGTTCCGCGACCAAAAGTCGCCGAAGTAATCTGAACCACGGGTTGCACGGAATCGACAAGGATCCATATATCAGCCGGATCGCCACTTCTCGGTGGACGAGCCACGAGGCCTTCCTGTCCCTGAACAATCAGTCGGAAACCGTACATTCCATCCTGGGGAACGTTCAGCAGATAAGGGCTTTGACGATCAGGATCGTCGCCGTCGTGTCGCCAGGTTCGACCACCATCCGACGTGTACCAGACTTCAACGCGGTACACTTCTGCCGGATTGGCTTCAACAAAATAGTCGAGATTGAACTTCCGCGACTTGGAGATCAAAAAGTTATCCGCTTGCGACTGGCTCGCGGGCAGTTTTTTCTCCGTTGCAGGAGCCTCGATCGGTGGCGGCATATCAACGGGCGGCAACGCAGGTTCGATGCTAGGAACAGATGGTTCTATGGCTGACGTCCCAGCCGGCGACTGTCGCGTGTCACTTCCCTGACGCGAGATCGGCGGGAAATTGGCGATGGGTGGATACACATCGGTTGAGTTAGGTACCGGTGTTTGACTGGCAACCGGTGGTTGCGGTTTCAATTCGACTGGACCAGGCTCCTTGGCAGCGATGGTCAGCGGCTTACGGTCGATGGAAGCAGAATCGTTGGATTTACCGTTGCCAGCATCGCCAAACCACTCGCTGGTTTCCGGCTCGGAGGCGAACGGTCGATATTTTGGCGACTGCTGCAAAGGCGACTGGTTCGAAGGTTGCGGACTCCAAGTCGGCGGCTCGCCTTCCGGCAACGGCCCGACCGAGGGTACGGGGACTTGCTCCTGAGCAAGATTATCCGGCAGCGGAATTGACGCGACTTGATCTTCGATCTTGGCTTGTCGCGGAATCTCCATTCGTCGTTCGACGACCGCAGTGTTCCCAGCTTTATCTTTGGCCGTGACTCGCATCACAACGGTCTCGGCATCTTCCGGCGGAATCCAGTTGGCACGCCCAAGAAGGTTTTCGCCTCGGACCATCAAGGATTGGGATTGGACTTCGACCTTCTCCCACGATTGGTTGGCTTTGGTGCGATACTCGATCTCGAGGCTGTCACGGGTAATTTCCGGGTCAGCCGCGGTGAACTGCGTGTGGACTTCTCCGTCGGGTGAAACCTGCGCAGCCACACTAAGTTGCGGTTCGCGACGATCCACCACGACGATTAGTTCTGGTCTCGAAATTCGCTCAAAACTTGGTCGCCCACTCTCATCAAGCGTTCGGACAGCGAACCAATACTCTCCATCCACGCCGGCCCGGAACGTGAACCGATTCTCATCCGGGCTGCGTTGTTGGTAAAGGCTCCAATCTTTCCCTTGATTCCCGGACACGAACAACTCAATAATCTTGGGCCGTGATTGGGGCGGCCCCGACATATCGGGTTGCGTAAACGGAACGTAAAAGACGTCGTCCCGTGTCACGATAGTGGATTGGGCATTCGCCAGTTGGCTGGCAATGCTGACAAGCAAGGTTGCAAGCAGCCATACGGTTCGAAATGACAGTCGGCTCACCATGGGTCGGTTGACTCGAGTCGTTGTTCTTTGATTTGAAACATTCGCGCAATGTTGGCGCGAGGGGCGTCATCAGTCGTATCGGCGATGCTGCTTCTAAGGCTTGAACCAGTCCGGGAGTTGAGGCAAACTTTGCCTGCACTTCTCGCAAGAATGACAGCACTGCCTTCACGGAATTCGCCTTGTCGTTCTCGAACAAGCCGAGTAATGTCCTCATCCTCATTAACTCCTCTTGGTTCCAGAAGGAACAAATCCATGCGATTTGGCCGTTTAGCCTCCCGTCTCGTACTTGCAGGATTATTGTGCATTGCCAGCACCGGATGTGTCGGCGCACTCGCGAACTTCATTCACGCTGGATGGGGAAACCTTGTGCCCGCGCGTTATGACAGGATGGCTGGACGCAAAGTCGCAGTCGTGTGCTTATCGAGCTCGACTTCCTTCGGTAATAGTTCTGCTGCGTTGGACATTGCCGAACGCATCGAGAAGAAGTTGCTGGAACGCGTCCCAGAAATTCGGCTCATCGATCAACAAGCAATTGAAGAGTGGATGGATACGCACGATTGGAATGAAATCGACTACCGTGAACTTGGGCAGGGTATCGAAACCGAACTGTTGGTTGCCGTCGACCTCGATTCGTTCTCGCTCTACGAAGGTCAGACTCTTTTCAAGGGCCGAGCCAACGTGGCCATGACGGTTTATGATATCGCCAAAGATCAGATTGACTACGAAGTCGAAACCACCGAAGTCACATTCCCAATGAACGGCGGTCAACACACTGCCGACACATCAGAACGGGAATTTCGCAGACGATTCCTCGAAGTCATCTCGTCAGCCGTGGCCAAGCACTTTTACTCCTACGACGCCAAAGAGGACTATGGCCGGGACCCAACACTCGTTGCCAACTAGAAGAAATTTATGGCCAAGACGGCGGGTGCATCGATTGAATCCCGACTTTACTCGGAGCAGCAGCATCTCCGTCAAATCACTCCTTTCTCCTTAAAATTGCGACGATAACGAGGACTGCTTTTCTTAGCAGTTCGCACAGCCCTGCTCGACACGTGGCGAAACGACTCCGATACTTTGGAGACACAAAGTATTTGCCCGGAGCCTATCATGAAGCTGCGACTGGTCGTTTTCTTCGTTTTATTAACTCTTGCAACGACTGCCTCAATCGTCTCGGCTGACGACTGGCCACAGTGGTTGGGCCCCCAGCGCGATGGCGTCTGGCGAGAAACCGGCCTGCTAAAATCGTTTCCGGACGAAGGCCCGAAAGTTAAATGGCGTACGCCAATCCAAAGCGGTTACGCTGGTCCTGCCGTTGCCGATGGACGTGTCTTCCTGATGGACTGGAAGACAGAGACGACGCCAGAGCAGGGGGGCATTGCCAAGATTCCGGGCAAGGAACGAGTCGTCTGTTTCAACGAAGCTGACGGCAAACAACGATGGGAATACTCCTACGAAACGACGTATCAAATTAGCTACCCCAATGGTCCACGTACCACACCCGTCGTCGAATCGGATCGCGTCTATACGCTCGGTGCCATGGGGCGACTCCTCTGCTTGAACGCGAAAAACGGTGAAGTCGTTTGGTCCAAGGACTTGATGAAAGAATACGAGATGGAGAGCGCACTGGTCTGGGGCTGGTCGGCGCATCCCATGATTGATGGCAAAAAACTGATCTGCATGGTGGGCGGCAAGGACGCCGGCGTTGTCGCGTTCGACAAGATGACCGGCAAGGAACTCTGGCGCAGTCTGAACGCGAAGGAAATCTGCTACGCCTCGCCAGTCATTTACGAACGCGGGAAGCTTCGGCAGCTCATCGTCTGGTACGACATTGGCATTGCCGGTATGAACATCGACAGTGGCGAGATACTCTGGTCGATTCCATTTCCAGAAGATGGGAATCCTCAACGTCCTGCTGTCGCGATCTCCCACCCTCGACTATTCGGTGACCATCTATTCGTCAGCAACTTTTACGATGGTTCAATTGTCATTCGACTTGAAACGGAACCGGCCGACGCCGAAGTCGTCTGGGTTTCGCCGAAAGACACAGGAAACCAGAAAGAAACCATGAATGTCCTGATGGCTCCAGCCATTGTCGTAGAAGACCACATCTACGGTATGGCTGGCAACGGCGAACTCCGTTGTCTGAAAGCCAAAACAGGCGAAGTCGTGTGGCGCGATCCAGGTCCGACAGGAAAACGCCCAGCCCTTTTCGCGACGACGTTTATCGTTCCCAGCGAAGATCACTATTTCATGTTCAATGATCAAGGCGAATTGATTTTGGCAAATCTCAGCCCTAAAGGTTACGAAGAACTGGGCCGCGCAGAAATACTCCAAGCCACCAGTTTCGCGCGAGGACGAAATATCGTTTGGTCACATCCCGCCTTCGCTAACAAACGTATGTACGCCAGAAACGACAAAGAGCTGATCTGTGTCGAATTGGCAGCGGAATAACGACCGGCCCCCGTCGCCGTTTACCCTGATATCGCTCGGAACAGCAGAAACAAACCGCCAGACATGATGATGCAGACGGGTAGCGTCAGCACCCAAGCCAGCAGGATTTTCGTAATTGTCGATTTCTGAAGATTGTCTTTGCCGCCGCGGGCAAACATTGTCCCCGCGATACCTGACGACAGGACGTGCGTTGTGCTGACCGGCAGATGAAAGAAAGTCGATAACGCTATCGTGCTCGCGGCTACCAATTCAGCCGATGCTCCCTGCGCATAACTCAGGTGAGTCTTGCCAATTTTTTCGCCGATCGTCACCACGATTCGCTTCCATCCAATCATGGTTCCAACCCCCAGCGAAACTGCAATGAGGACAACGACCCAGAACGGCGCATAATCGGTATAACTGGCGATGTCTTTCATGCTCTTGTCCAGGGCGTCCAGCTCCGCCGCACGTTCACCAGCGAACTGAGAATGCAGTTTCTTCATCGTGTTCTTCAGCAACAAGATTTGTTTGCGGACTTCAAACTTCTTACTGTCGGGCAGCTCCTGAAAGCCATTTGAATCGGTTTGCAATTTGGTCAGCGCCGATAATTCGTCCCGAAGATTCCCAATGTTCTCAGTTCCTTTCCCGCCAGACGCTTCGAACGATTCTGCAGCCATTGTTGCGGATGCAATCGCCGACACCAGTTTGCCGGGATCCCGTGATTGGTCCAACGCAAAATAGGCGGGAGCCACGCCAATTAGAATAAGCATCATCAATCCGATGCCTTTCTGACCATCATTGGAGCCATGAAAAAACGAAACCAACCCACAAGTCGTAATCAGGATCGCGCGAATCCACATCGGTGGTGGCGTCTCTCCATCCGGTGACTCGAACAGGGACTTGTTGCGACGAAAAAAGATTCCCAAGAGATACATCAAGCCCATCGCAACAACAAAACCGAAAAGCGGCGATACCAACAATGACATTCCGATCTTTGCGGCTTTGTCCCAGTTGACGGCGGCGTTGCCCGACTCCGGGAGCATGCCGTATGCAATACCGACGCCCAAGATGGAACCAATCAG
>CAYYHV010000285.1:0-10297 GCA_964471695.1 uncultured Pirellulaceae bacterium | reverse complement strand
GGGCTAACCGTTTCGGGAGCAGCGACACTTTCTCCGGGTGCAAGCAAAAGGTCTTCGTCGGGTTTGATTGAGTTGTCGTAGGTGCTTGTCAACTCGACTCCGCTTGGAACCGGCAGCCTCTGTGGCAAGTTTGCGTTGGTTACAGGGTAAAACCTGGTATCAACGGGAATTCCTTCGAATTGGGCGATAGGTGTGGCCGGTTCGGAGGGAATCGCCAAGGGGTACCGAGTCACGGCGGGTCGGGCAGTCGCGGGAGTGCGAGTCGCTTGGGTTCGAGTCGTGAACGGTGCGTGCGGCGAAGGTTCGGTTGAAGCTACCCGTGGCGGTTCAGGCACTGCGATGGTGGGTGCCGAATTGGGAGCCGTCGACTCGGCAGGTAGCTGTCGTTCGTGTCCCAGGAATCTTGACGAGGGATTTGCCGTTGAAGCGGGCGGCATCGGTGCCAAAGGAATCTGAGCCGCTGACGACTGGCCTTCCGATGCGTCCCATCGAATGTTCGGAACGAATTCTGTTTGGTGAGACACTGTCGTTGCAGGCTCACCGAGGGGCGGTGCAATTGCCGGTTCAGTGGAATGAATTTCCGCTAGCTCATGAGGCGGTGCTACCGGATTCGCGGCGGAATCAATGATCTTCCACGCTAGAACGCCAAAGAACGCGGCTATTGCCACGACACCTATCGCCGAGAAAAAGTCGTTTTTCACAGTCATCAATTCGCCTGTTGGCTTAACGGTCTACGCGAAATACGATGCAGAAGCACCGGAATTTCAGGCAAGCTTCGTTCAATACCTATCATTCCTACGTTCGTTAGACGCGGAGTCTTCGGAACAATCGGCATAATCGGACCTGTGAGATAATCCGAATTTGCGTTGAAGCTCCTTTTCGACCTATCTGCTGGTAATGCTATTAAGCAGAGTTCGCCCTGATGTGTTCAAAACTTACCGGGCTGCTTCGTTTTCGACGAAGTTTGTCTCGTATACCCTGACTGGGTGAGACTGTTGTGTGTCATTGACTGGGCGTGCAAGCAGATTCCCAGACCGCGCTCAGAGCATGAGGGTGCATGCTAGTAGACATCGAATCCGACAGATGCGTCGTCGTCGGGTTCACCGTTGTAATTGATGGTGATTTCTTCGCCCGCTTCGATATTTCGCAAGGCGATATAGCACTTTGATTGATGATCGGTATCTTCGTAGTAGGCATTCGGAGAGTAGGAGTGGTTGTAGAGCGCTCCGAATCCAAGTGGCAAAGCCAACTCGCCTTCATCCCAAACGAAAACATAATCCGCCAGCGGTGACGTTCCTTCCGGGCTGTAGAAAGTATTCTCAGGAACGACCAGCAATGGTACCTCTTCAATAACCTCCGCCTCGTAAATCGGGCGGATGGCGTAGACACCCAATCCACGATTCATGGATTCTCGAACTTCAATACACTTGGATGGTTGCATGCGTCCTGACGAGCTTCTTAAAGCCGAATTTTTTAGGTCTTGTGAAGCTTCGCCGCGAGGTCATCACTAATATCATCTTGTGAACGGCGTTGGAGGTACATTTTGATGGGCACTTCGCCAAAAGGAAGCTGGTCGCGAAGCGTCGTCAACAAATATCGCCGGTACGAACTTGTGAATGCCTTGGGGTGATTGCAAACCATTACGATGGTGGGTGGCTGGATACCAACCTGAGTCGCGTAAAACACCTTGGGCCGTTTACCGCGAAACATCGGCGGAGGATTATGGCTGAGGGCTCGCTTAATTAATCCGTTCAGTTGTCCTGTTGTCACGCGTGTTCGCGATTGCTTGAACAGCATTTGTGCGTGGTTGAGCAAGGTTTTTACGTTTTTGCCGGTCTCGCCTGTGATAAAGGCGATTGGTACGTGCCACATTGTCCCGAAGGTGTCACGCAGATAATCTGCCCATTGTTCGGTGGGCAGCTGCCCGTGCATCAAGTCCCATTTGTTGACGACGAAGATGCACGGTCGATAGTTGTCCGCGACATAGCTGCAAAGTTGTTTGTCGACTTTGCCAATGCGTTTCGAGGCATCGAAGAAGACCAGCGTAACGTCGGAGCGACGGATGCTTCGCTGGGCTCGCCGCGTACCGTAGAAATCGACATCTGTCTTTACGCTGACTCGCCGTCGCAATCCGGGCGTATCAATTGCCATGAACGATTTGCCGTCCATTTCGAAACGGACATCGACGCTATCACGCGTGGTGCCAGGGATTTCACTGACGATCATGCGTTCGGCGTTGACGAGTGTATTGACGAAAGTGCTCTTGCCGACGTTGCGCCGTCCGACAATGGCAATTTTCATTTCCGGATCGTCGTCGACTTCCTCATCTTCCAGGTTTGGCAGACGTTCGACGATCATCTCTAACAGTTGATTCTTGTTGCGATTTGCCTTGGTGCTGACGCTGATCAAATCGCCGCGGCCCAGTCGATGAAACTCTTCTGCTCCGATATCGTGGGACGGTCCGTCGGATTTGTTGGCCACGCAAATTATCGGCTTGTCCACATAACGCAGTCGGCGAGCGACTTCCTGGTCCAGAGGCAGAATACCCGTCTGGACGTCGACGACGAAGAGAATGATGTCCGCGGAATCCATTGCGGTGGTGATCTGTTCCTCAATCTGGTCTGTCAAATTGTCTGAGTCCGTGATCCCGATTCCGCCGGTATCCACAATCTCGAAGTAGCGATCGTCGTCTTCGAGCAGAAAGCTCATGCGATCACGTGTGACGCCCGCTAAGTCGTCCACAATGGCGATACGTTTTCCGGCCAGCCAATTAAAGATGCTGGATTTGCCCACATTGGGGCGACCGACAATGACAACTTGGGGAACACGCATCGCAAGGGATTCCTGACCGTGAAATCGGCGATCCCTTCCGATTTACAAGACTCTATTGGGTGGCTATTTGGTTCTTGAGTTATCACGGATAGCATCGCCATCCAATTGCACGGATCGCAGAATCACGAGATAACTCGATTACCTGTTTTATCACAAACAGGGACCGAGCGTCGCAAATTTAGGTTCGCTTGGGGGACGATTTGAGGGACTGGGTCGTTGGTAAGCCGCTGACAAACTCTTATATTTCAAGGTTTACCGGTTTCAACGGATGGAGTATCGCATGACCAACCCGAGTACTTCGGACATTCCAGCGAATGCGGACGCTCGCCGGGCGATTCGGCAACGGCTGGAGAGTCTCCAGCGGGCTGGAGTTACACAGATTGGTTTGATTCCCGAACCCACGCCGCTATCGGAGTTGGAAACTGCTGAGGCGGAACCTACTCAGATAGAGAGTGAAACCCCTACCACGTCGCGGGTCGGTTCAAACGAGTTGGACTCCACTGCCCCGCCCGTCACAGCGGAATCTCCTGCTGTTAAAGCGACTCCCGTGGCTGCAACTCCGACTGCAAACTCGGCTGCGACGGCAATTGGATCGGGCAAGAAAACCGACCAAGAAACGGACGGGGATCAAGTCGCGGCGCTCCAAGTCCTCGCGGACGAAGTGGCTGCCTGCACGCTGTGCAAGGAACTTTGCAGTACGCGCCAGCAAACGGTTTTTGGTGTTGGCGACCCACAGTCGCGGTTGATGTTCTTCGGTGAAGCTCCGGGGGCTGACGAGGATCGTTTGGGTGAACCTTTTGTCGGAGCAGCTGGGCAACTCCTGACTAAGATTATTGGAGCCATGGGGCTGCGGCGCGAAGATGTCTACATCTTGAATACGCTCAAATGCCGTCCACCGGGAAATCGAAATCCACTTCCGGAAGAAGTCACCAACTGCCGCCCTTTCTTTGATCGGCAGCTTGAGATTATCCAGCCCGAGTTTATTGTCTGCCTGGGAGCCGTCTCGGCGCAGAATCTCCTCGAGACGAGTTTGGGTATCGGTAAGTTGCGCGGTCGCTTTCACGATTGGAAGGGTGCAAAGGTCATAGCGACCTACCATCCGGCGTACCTCTTGAGGAATGCCAGCGCCAAGAAGATGGTGTGGGAAGACATGAAAATGTTGATGGCGGAAATGAGGCTGGAGATTCCCTAGCTTCTGTTTTGTAGTGGATTGCTCTTGTTCACTGAGCGATTGTGCTGTTCTGGTAGTTCGGCGACCTTGTGGCCTACATGGAGAAGTGCGAGCCAAGTAGCCAAGTGGACGGCAGCCCCAGCGACATTACAATAGGCCAGCTGAACTGAATGGCATCGGCTCCTCCTTCGAATGCACCTATATGTCTGACCGCAATTCGCAAACGCCAACCGTGGTATTCCTTTCGTTGGGCCAACTCTATATCCGGCATCCTGAGGGCGAGCCAACTCGCTTCGAAAGCCCCTTTGCTTTGCAGGCAGAAGAGCGGATGGAACGATCTCGTCAAGCGAATGCGTGGAAAGGCAATGCCTGGAATCTCAATCGCGCCGGATTCGCGCAGCCAGAACAGCAAATTGAAGGACGGCGAGCGATTCGATTCAGCTCCGTCAGAAATAATCCGGCGAGCAGCAACGAGATGTTGTATCTGCTGGATATGGGGGACGTTAGCGGAGTCTTTCGTTACGACCTAAGACAATGCTTCGAAACGCGATTAGTCCATCGCAATGCATTCCCAGCTCGCGATCTTGCCTGTAGTGAAACGGGAGAGTTTGCGGTTGCGATCAGCCAGCCGGACGGTTGCGTGGGCTTGGCATTCAGCAAGACCGAAGGGCGGCATTGGAATCAGATCCCTGCCGGTGACGCAATTAACTTGGCACCCTCCTGGGTTCCTGGCGAACGCTCAATACTTTTCCAGTCGGCAACGATTGGCCGAAGTGAGAACGGAGCCTATTTGGGAGTTGGTCCATTTGCGATTGAGAAACTGGAGCTGAAGCCCGACGCTGAATCGCAGCAAGTCGCCGATTCCCATGAGTTTGATTTGTTGTCTCCGCGCTACGATTCGCAGGAGCGATTGCTGTATATTCGGCGTCCTTACGAACCTCAGGGGCACTTTAGTTTATGGGATCAAGCGAGAGACTTGTTGCTTTTTCCTTACCGGCTGTTTTTGACTCTTTTTGCTATGCTGAATTTCTTGTCGATCATGTTGCGGAAGGAACCTCTCGACACGGTGGGTGCGCAGCAGCGAAGTGATGTGCTTCGTCAGAGCCATTTTATTTCACTCCAAGGTCGGATCATCGATACCCGAAAAGAACTGGCGAAAGGAAACGACGGAAATCTTGTTCCTGGCGGATGGGAATTGGTACGTCGAGTCGGCGACGAGGAGACCAAGCTGGCATCTCATGTGACTTGCTACGATCTTTGCGAAGATGATTCGATTGTGTACTCAAACGGTACGCGGGTAATTCATCTAGCGTCAGATGGAACGAAAACAACCTTGTTTCACGGCAAAATGATTTCCGAACTGACAATCATCTCAATGTCCGATGATTAAAGGGGCGATATCGCAAACCTTTTACTCGACCGAGGCCGGTTGCATGGCTTCGATGAGCGCCTTGCGGAGGATCACCATCTTGAGTGGCATGGCGACGGCGCGCTGGTGATCCGCGAATGGGATACGATCAAGAAACTTGGTCTGGTTCTTGCCTAGCAGCAGCACAATCGGAGTCGCTTTGGTGGCATCGGATGCAGACAGTCGCTGGAAGAGCTCCAAAGCCTCCTGCCCCAATGCGGCTGTAGAAATGAGGAACACATCGGCAACGCCAGCGTCCGCAGAGATGCGTTGTTCGGCTCGCGATGGATCGCTCATGACGAGTACGCGATAGCCTTGTTTTTTCAGGGACTCACGCAGAGCATCTTGAACTTTGGTGTTCGATTCAACGATGAGCACCGTCTTGCCTTCGCCTTCGAGCGCTGGGGCTGCTTCGGTGCTGACGTCGCCTGCTTCAAGCGACTTGATGGCTTTGCGAAGGTCAACGAGCATTTCAACAGGTTTGCCGTATCGCTTGTCGGCGTCGATTTCCATTGATTTGTTTACGACTCGTTCCACTACGTAGGGGATGTCGGGGAGATGTTTTCGAATCGGTATGATTTCCTTGAACCGTTTTGGGTTCTGTCTTTCTGCGCGGTCGCGTGTTTCAGAGATCGGTGGCTTGCCGCATAACATGTGGTAGAGCATGCAGCCACAGAAGAAGATGTCACTACGGGCATCATCTTTGGAAACTCCAGACAGTTTCTCGAGTGTTGCATAGTCGATGGTCCGTGTATTGGTAAAATCGCCTTTGCCATTTTCGGTGGAAACGCCGGCCAAACCAAAGTCCACGATTTGGGGAACCCCGTCGCTGGAGATCAAGATGTTCGATAGCTTCAAGTCACGATGCGTTACACCCTTTTCGCTACCGTAGACTAATCCAGCCACGACACTGGAAATGATCTGACAGCTTTCCAGTGCATCAACTTGTTTTCGGATGTTGACGAACTCGCGAAGACTCTGTCCTTCAACAAAAGCCATCACCAGAAAGTGAGACCGGCGTAATGAGTGGACTTCGAAACAGGGAACAATATTCGGGTGTCGAAGTTTGACTCCCATTTCGCCTTCGCGCAGAAACTTTTGCACATCGACGGGATTCTCGCTGTATTGTTTTCGCAGCACCTTGAGGGCGACGACTTGGCCGGTTTCTTTGTGAGCAGCGCGATAGACGCGCGCAAAGGTTCCCTTGCCGACGAAGTAGAGGACTTTGTAGTCCCCGTAAAAGAATCCAGCCTTCTCGCCCTTGAGAAGCCGTTCTACCTGATAGTTCGTTACCAGTCCCTGACGTTCCATATGGGTTGTCAGTGCACCTAAAGGAACATCGCGAGTGCCGAAGTGCGCCCATACCTTTTGCAAATCACGCTCGGTGATAAGGTTCAGGTTGTACGCTCTTTGACCGAATTCTTCTGCCGTTAATTCGAGCATAACTCACGTTTATCCAGATGGTGCCCCAACACAAACAATACCCTGAGTGTAAGAGCTGGATAATCATGCGGCAACAAATTCGAGGATCGTTGGGCTGAATATGGCCACACATCGCCATTCGAGGGGATTGAAAAGGACGTCTGGCGAAGATTGACAGGGGCAATCTTCCGCCCTTATTGCACTCTTATGCGTTCCGGGACGATTTTACAGTTCGTCTTCGCCGCCTTCGAGTTGACGCTGAAAGGCATCACGTTCGCGGCGAGTCGCTTCGAGGTCGAACATGAGGTACTTCATATCCAAGCGTAGCTGGCTGAGGGCTTCCTGAACGAGATTCAGGATACGCTTGCGACGCTGAGTGCTTTCGACGACTCGCATCGACAGCGACTCCAACCGTCCTCGGTGCTCGGGTGGGAGCTCCGAAATGGCTCGTGTCAGCTCCACAAGTTCTTGTGGCAACTGTTTGCGGTTACTGACAGCATTTTCAATTGGCTTCTTCATCACGAAAACTCCTACGGGTGTTGTTTCCACCCGTAAAATGCAGTCCGTGTGCCAAAGCCCGTCTGAACTGGAATTTGCACTTAAAGCCGTATAGCTACGAGACTTAATCAAAGATGTGGTTGGCGACTTCCATTTGATAGTAGCAAAACAACCACGTTTGATCTCGTCGCTCTGATAATTAATTGCTACAAGTTCAGCCGCTAAATTCGCTAATCGGCGTAACCGGTAGTTCTTTGCGGGCGCCGCTATCACCAGTTAACTATCGCGTTCAGGGATTTACGTGTTCTGGAGAGATTCCCTCACGAATCGACCATCAAACCAGCATCGGACTGGGATTTGGATACTCATTGGGTGTCTACAACTCGCCACCATGGCTTTGACGGTTGTGCCGGTCATGGCTGCAGATACAAAGTCGGACACTTGGCAGATCGTCGACCATGATTGCGATTTGAGGATCCTTGAACGAGTCGAAACTTTGGCGACGGAAAAAGTCGCAGCGCACAGCCGCTTGAAGATGCGAGCAGGCCACGGTACTTACGCCTACGCAGCTCGTCGCATCGCTCCCACGCCGATCATCGCCGAGACCAATCTTCGTGTGCCTTTTCGATCCAGCACCCAGGGACAGCAATTACTAATTCGCGTAGTCTTTCCGCGCACGGTCAATGATAAGCGAGCCACACCGCTGTCCACTCTGGTTGGAGGTACGACTTACGATCGAGCCAATACATGGCGCGAGCTGACGTTGAAGAACTTTCCGGTCGCGCTGGAGCAGCATGTTCGAGTTCTACGCTCGCGGCACCCTGGCGTGTTGATCGACGCTCGGGAAGCGTATATTGATCTCGTCCTAGTCAATGTCTTTGCAGGGGTCGGAACCGCGGATGCCTGGTTGGGCGAACCGATCGTTTCGGGTGCACTCGCCGTTACGGATCGCGGAGCCTACGGGGCAATCCAACCCGTGTCGTACTTGTCTACTGAGGAATCCGAACGAAAAACCGTTCGTATTGAACTTTCAGCGAATATCATGCTGATTGATGGTCGTCCTTTCTTTCCACGAGTCGTCGATGACCGCGGCGAAGATTGGTCGTACCTCAAGGCGCTGGGGTTTAACACCATTCGTTTGCGCGTGCCACCGACGGCGACAATGATCAACCGAGCCGAAGCGTTGGGGTTGTGGTTGGTCGCACCTCCCCCGGTCAACTGGAGTGGGGGTGATCTGTCCAAGTTCTATCGTCGAGTCCTTGTCTGGGATGCGGGGCAGTCACTGGGACGCAATGAGCTCGAATCGACATCCCAGCTGGTACGGAGAATTCGAAATTCTGATCTGCGAGTCATGCGGCCTTTCATCTGCAATGCGGAAGAACGAGTCGCGGATTTCGGTCGCCAATCGAGTCTGCAGCTTCATTCTCGAAACGCGATCGGCAGCACATTCGATCTTGACGACTACTCTGCATGGTTAGGTGATCGTGTGGCGCTGGCCGGGCGATCCACGATGTCATGGGCAACGATACAAACGGAGCCCCTATCGGCCACGCTCCGTCAACTTGCATCGCTGGGTGTCGACGAACGAACGGCAACACTGGATAGTGAGCAGATTCAGCGGATGACTTGGTTGGCAATTGCAGCGGGAATGCGGGGACTCGTTTTCGAGTCGCGTGAACGTCTGGATAGCGACTCGATCAATTCAAGGAACCGTGCGGTAACGTTGCAGCGGTTGAATGAAGTGTTGCGACTGATTCAACCGTGGTTGGCGTCAGGGCAGTTTTTCCGCGCGTCAACCGGCAACGGTGCGGAATCTCAATACGACGTCTCGGTTATCCGTACCGAACGAGCGTGGTTGGCGCTTGCGATTCGCAAAGGCGACGGTGGGTTGGGAATGCAGGCGCCGTTGGAGTTGACGGTGCCGGGCGTACCCATTTCCTCGGAAGCATTCGCCATTCTCGACACGCGGCTTCAGCGGCTGAAGCAATCCCGGGTTACGGGAGGGTGTCGGTTTACGTTTCGTGATCCCCAGCCAATCAATCTCGTCGTGGTGACGCGTGATCCACGCATGATTGGAAATCTCGAACAGGAGTTGTCGACTCGTTCCGAAACGCGAGCTGAGTTAAATCGCGAATTGACCAGTATCAAACTGAACCTGGCTGACCAAGCGGCTGCGAATCTTCCCGAACAATCGGTTCCGACTCAGGCTCGTCGAGTCATTGCTGTGGCCCGATCGGAATTCAGTGCGTGCCAGCGGGCTTTCGAGCAGGGCCAGTTTGCGCAAGTAATCCATTCGGCTGGCCGCAGTTTATCGTTGCTGAGCAACGCCCAGCGATTGATGCTCAACGAGTCGCCGTTGGCAATGCATAACTCGGCGTTTGATGATCATTCGGTGGGACTGAAGCTTGCCGGTCGCTTGCGGCAGCGACTAATCGCCGGGAGCGGGATTGATACACTCGACTCGGGACGATGCGAGGATCTGGCGACGATGCAACAATCGGGTTGGCAAGTCTTCCGGGATCAGCAAGTCTCAGCGGTTACCAACATTGGCATTTCACGCGATCGGCCGCGCCATGGCCAATCGTGTCTACGATTGAGCGCAGCCGGCGCCACACTGGATGAAACGATTCTTGTGGAGAGTCCGCCGTTGTGGGTCACCAGTCCGGCGGTCACGTTGCGGGCTGGCGATCTTGTGCGGATCTCAGGGTGGGTGCGAGTCGAGCGTCCGCTCGGTGCCAGCCGCGATGGTGTTATGGTTTTCGATTCCGTAGGCGGGATCGAGTTGGCAGAGCGAATTACCCTTTCGAAAGAGTGGAGTCGCTTTTCCATGCTGCGCACCGTCGATTCCAGTATGCCTATCAACGTCACGATTGCGCTAACAGGACTTGGTACAATCGACGTGGATGAAGTGCAGATTACGCGCTTTCCGATTGAATCCCCTTCCGAGCGTTAAAACTGGTCGCCGT
>CAYYHV010000284.1:0-10325 GCA_964471695.1 uncultured Pirellulaceae bacterium | reverse complement strand
AGATGCAGGAGGGCGGGATATTCTGCGCCGAGCGCGTGCTTGTCGTCGTATCAGTCGTCCCTAAGCTCCTCTACCGCAAACGGAACTCGCCATTGGACACTTTTTATTTCCATTGACTGAAAAAAATCCAAGTTGTTTGCCTCACAGTTTCCGACTCGGATTTTCTGCGAATTAGTTCTCTTTTGACACAGAGTTGAGATTAGGATTACTGGAGGGAAAAACGAAACTCGGAGAATCTGATTTGTGTACCGCTGAATTTCTAAACGCACTAAACAGCTACCCTGAACAAACCTTGACGGCGGTGTTTACCAACCATCGTCCCGCACTTCGACGACTTGTGGCGGGACGACTTGATCGGCGTCTGCAGGGACGCGTCGATCCATCTGACATAATTCAGGAAACATTGTTCGATGCGTGCCAACGATTGAACGAGTATCTCGCAAATCCCAGCGTGCCATTTCTCAAGTGGCTATTCGCCCTGGCAGAACAAAACACAATCACGGCTTATCGACGACACATCGCAGCCAAGAAACGATCCGCCAGTCGTGAACAACCCTTAGCCGCAGACCCAACCAAGTCACACCATCTGGAAGACCACGTCCTCTGCGAACTGACAGGACCACAGAACAAAGCCGAGAAGGCGGAACGCATGCATCGACTGCATCAGGCAATCAGCATGCTCAACCCACAATCCCAAGTAGTCGTGCGCATGAGGTTCCTCGAGGGAAAAAGCCTCGCTGAGATTGGACAGACGTTGAACCTGTCCGTCGACGCCGTTGCGAAACGCGCCATGCGGAGCATCCTGAAGCTATCCGAGTTTGCGGTCGAGTTGGGCTTGCGCGACTCGCACTGAGACCGACTCACTTATGCTTCCTGAGAAACGCTGCGGCACAACACAGCCCTGCTGAGAAAACGAACCGATGAACAATACTTCAACCATAGCACCACGCATCGCTGCTCAGCTTGTCGAGATTGACGCGCTTACTGAGCAAAACATTTCGAACGAAGATTACTTCAGTCGACTTTTGTCTTCGATCGTTGACTACGCGCAGGCGACTCGTGGCGCGATATGGCAAATCGGTTCGGCTGGGTTGGAGCTGATGGTCGTTTCATTGCAAAACGAGGACTTCATCCGAGAGGCTGCATCCGACAGAGAATTTGCTGATCACATCATCCAATCTCAACGCTCCGAATACCGACGGCTCGATTCGGATGAATCGCCGAACATGGTTCAATTCGGTATACCGTTATTCAATCATGAGGTTTGCTTCGGTACCCTCATTGTCGACTACGCAGCAACTGGGCAGATGGACGCTGAGATGATGTTGGGCGATTTGACTGAGATGTCGAATCGCGTTCGCAAGAATTTTCTCTTCAGCCATTTTGCGTCCGCGGCTGATGACCTCAGAAAACACAGATTGGCTCAATCTGTCGTCGACGGCATTGGCAAACATATTGACACCAAGCCGCTCGCTTTCGAGGTCGTCAATCGTTTGCAAAAGTACTTAAAAGCCGATCGTGCCTCGCTCGCTTTCCGCAAAGGGCACTCTTACGTAATGAAGGGTATCAGCAATCAGGCAGTTTTTGATCGGCGTTCCAAGGTTGTGAGAGGGCAGGAACAGTTGGCGAAGAAAGTGGCTCAAACGCAGAATCCACTTTGGTACCCAGCCGAACGCAATGAAATGGCACCGTCGATTCGCGAGCTGATGGACAAGTACCTTGAATCATCAAACGGTGTTTCTGTAGCTTTTTTGCCTGTTTTCGGGGAGCAGAAGCGACGCGATGACCCGGAAGATATTGCCGCGACCATCAAACCGGAAGAACTTCGCAAGGAACCCATCGGCGTCCTCGTGCTTGAATCGTTTGAGCAACCGCTCGACGCAGCCAGAATCCGACGACGTTGGGCTCGCATTGCCAAACCCGTCTGTCAGTCCATAGACAACGCAAGAAGGTTCGAAAGCATTCTACTCATGCCTGTCTGGCGCACCCTGGGGCATGCCGCCGATTGGTATCGAGGCCATACACGTCGAAAAGCATTCCTCATCACGGGCGCAATTGCCGGTGTCATCGCTTTATTAACACTGCTCCCAGCAGATTTCAAACTGCGTGGCGATGGTGTCATCCAACCATTGCAACGTCAACATGTGTTTGCGGAAATCGACGGCACCGTCAAACGCCTGTTCGTTGACGATGGTCAAGTCGTTGAGCGAGGCGACTTGCTTGTCGACTTGAAGAATCCGGAGTTGGCGACTCGCATGGCAGAAACCGAAGGCAAATACAACGAATCTCGGCAACGACTGGATACACTCACCGTGCAGAGAATCACACGAGCATTCGAAAACGAAGAAGAAGAAAGGGAACTGGTTCGCAATTTCTCGACAACTCGAGCGCGTGTCGAAGGGCTTGAGAAACAACTCAATCTGCTCAAACAATCGACCGATCGACTGCGCATCAACAGTCCCTTAGCAGGGTCCGTGGTGACTTGGGACACCGAGCAGCGACTCATGGATCGCCCGGTAAAGCAGGGCGAGCGATTACTAACCGTCGCCGATTTGAGCGGCGGTTGGGAAGTCGAGTTGCGAATTCCTGACAAGCGTGCCGGATATGTTCTCAAGGAGTGGAACCAAAGACAATCCAATGAATCACCGATAGGCGTCAGTTTCGTCCTGGCGTCGGACCCGACGACTGTGTTTCGCGGAACGGCCTTTGAAGTCTCTCCGGCATCCAACGTCGACGACAAAGAAAGCGAGAACGTCGTTCGTGTACGGGTCAAACTTTCGGATAGCGAATTCGCAAAAATGGATCGCGTCAAACCCGGCACGACGGTGATTGGGCACGTCCATTGTGGTCGTGCCTCACTTGGTTATTGCAAGCTGTTCGAGTTCTTCGACTGGGCCCGGCGCACGTGGTTCAAATTTGTCGCCTGATCGACTGCACCCCACTGAAAGTTACATCATGTCTTATTGGAATCACATCCTTCGAGCAATCCTCTACGTGTGCTTTGTTTCGTCGGTAGCAGGCCAGTCAACGACTTCGACTCTTGCAGTAGTCCGAGAGCTTGATGACGTCGAGATTCCCTCTCGACGTGATGGAGTCATTAAAGTTCTTTCGGTGCGCCGTGGAGACCGAGTCGATCTCTCCCAAGTCATCGCCCAACTGGACAAAACCGATTTTCAACTTCAGCTGGATGTCGCCAATGCCAAGCTCAGTCATGCCGAAACCCGCGCCGCGAATCTTGGAGAAGTCGCCGCCTCGAAGGCTGCCGTTGCCCGCGCCCTTACCGAACGTAAGCTGATGAATGAACTGGGGGACAACGCCGTTTTCCTCGAAAAGTTCCGCATTGAAAACACCTACCAACGTACTTTGGCGGAACTTGAGACGGCCGAAAACGGACTGAAACAGCACCAACTCAGTGTGCAAATCGAGAAGAACGAAGTCCGTGTTCTCGAGAATACGATTCGGCAAACTTCGATTTTGTCGCCCGTTGCCGGTGTCGTTAGAGAGCTCCTCAAGAATCAGGGAGAATGGGCCAATCGAGGCGAGCCTCTACTGGTTATCACTCGAATGGATCGGTTGCTTGCCGAAGGATTTCTAGACTCGACGACGTGTCGCGTGGATTCGATCATCGGCGCGACGGCCAGCGTCGAGTTTGAAATCGGCAACAAACAAAAAGTCGTCATCGAAGGACTGAAAGTGACTCGTGCCGCTCCCAAGCTCGAGCTCGACGGAAAGTTTCCGATCTGGGTCGAATTCGACAATCGGGAAGTCACTTATCCGAACAATGAACTCGGCTGGCTGATTCGGCCTGGCATGCGAGCCCGAATCACTGTCCGTGTACCCGAGATGGAAAGTCGCAGGGAAGAACAGAACGATGTCGCGTTAGTAACACCATCCTTGCCAAAGGCGACTGTTGAGAAATGAGTATCGCCAGCGAAGTTTTCGGTTCGACGAGAGATCGTATCGTACGCTTGCGCAAGCGTTCCGATCTATCCGTGGTTCCGCAAGTGTATCGCAATCAACCGTTCTGGCTGATCAAGGATCCCCTGGAGATGGAATTCTATCGCTTGAACCTTGAAGAGTTCGCGGTTCTGGAAATGGTGGATGGCCGGCGCAGCATCGAGGAAATCAAGGAAACCTTCGAACAGCGTTTCGCTCCTCAACGTATCACGCACCGACAGCTGCAGACGTTTATCTCCGACCTCCATAAAAAGTCGCTTCTCGCTTATGTCGATCCCGACGTAGCCCCGCAACTCATTGAACGGGAGAAGGAGAAACGAGTCGAGAAGTTGAAGAAGAACCTCTCGAGCGTTCTCTCTCTGAAATGGCGAGGCATTGACCCAGATGGCTTTCTGGATGCCATTGGCCCTTACGTCTACTGGATATTCTCGCCTGCTGCCGTGTCGACAGGGTTCTGCATCATGATCGCGGCAGTCCTATGGCTGCTCGCTCACTTGGATCAATTCACCGCGAGGCTGCCTACGGTTTCCAAATTTCTCGACAGCGAGAATTGGTTGTTGCTGGGATCGGTCGTGATCGCCATGAAGATCGTTCACGAGCTCGCCCACGGAATATCCTTCAAACGATTCGGCGGAGAATGTCACGAAATCGGCGTCATGATGCTCATGCTGGTGATTCCAACGCTGTATTGCAGCACAACGGATTCATGGATGCTGCGCAACAAGTGGCATCGAGCAGCCATTGCCGCGGCGGGAATGTACGTCGAACTCCTGATTGCCGCTTTTGCGACGTTCATCTGGTGGTTCAGTTCGCCCGGGACCCTCAACACGATTTGCTTGAACATCATGGCGACGGGGACAGTAAGCGTAGTCCTTCTGAACGGCAATCCGTTCTTCAAGTTCGATGGTTACTACATTTTTTCAGATGTCATGGAACTTCCCAACCTTCGCGAGCGAGCGGGCAAGCAGACTCAGAGTCTGTTTCTCAAGTATGCCCTGGGCATCGACGAGGACTCCGAGCCCAATGCACTTACGTCGACGAAGCTCGCTCTCGTCACCTACAAGCTGATGGCTTTCACCGTAAAACTGATCGTCTTACTGTTCATCAAGTTCATGTTGATTGACAAATTGAACCCACTTGGCTTGGGCTACGTTGGACTCACGATTGGTTTTATCGGCTTCGGAATTCTCCTCGCACCTCCACTTTGGAGTATGTACAAGTTCTTTGAAGTTCCCGGAAGGTACTATCGGATCGAAATGATAAAATCCAGCGCGACGATTTTCGCGACGATCATCCTGGCAATCACGATTTTTGCTATACCGTTTCCACATCACGTCAAATGCACGTTCACGATCGAACCGCGCAACGGACAAGTCGTCTATGTCGAACATCCTGCCGTCCTTCGAGCCGTACATGTCAAACCATGGGAGACCGTACAGCCCGGGCAACTAATCGCGGAGCTGGAGAATCTCGAGGACGCACTGCGATTGGAACGACTGCGAACCGAAGGCGACGAACATCGGGCGGAGCTTCAGCATTTAGAGAATACGCGGGAGTCATCGGCCAAAACCGCCGCGAGAATTTCAGAACTCATCAATCTCCTTGAGACCAACAAGAATAGCGTCCAGAAACTGGAAGAAATTGTGGCGAGCTTTCAAGTCGTTGCGAGAAGATCAGGGCAAGTGATTCCCGAATGGACGGGGCTTAGACCCGACAAGGAAGACCAGCTGACAACGTTTGATGGCTCTCCGCTGCATTTGCAAAACATCGGCAGCAAAATGCCTAGCGGGCAGCGTTTGTGCACAATTGGCGAGTTGACCGACTTCGATGCAGTACTCGTCGTCAATGAACACGACATCGCTTTTGTTCACACCGGTCAACAAGCCACACTCTTGCTGGATTCTGTGGCAGGCCAGCGCCAAACCGCCTCCATCGAGTCCGTGGCGCGAAAAGAGTCGGAACATGTTCCAGGAAGTCTCTCCAAATCGAACGGCGGCTCGATCGAACTTCAACCGCCTGTCAATTCCAAAAGGCAGAGCACGCAACCCAATGATGAGCATTTTGAAGCCCGCGTTCCGATGAATTCATTGACTCCGTTGAGCGTTGGACTTCGTGGACAAGCGCGTATCCGAGTTGGAAGCGCGACACCCTTTGAAAGAATTCGAATGCTGACTTATCGAACATTTCGCAAGAAACTGCACTAAGCTCAGTCGTTCATCGGAATTGTGAGGCCGGCACTCACCGGTCATAGCAACATACAAAGGCTAAGATGATCGAAAACTTGAATGACATCGTCACCGATGTGCAAGCTCGGCACAAAGCGTTTCCCAACAGTGGGTCCATCAAAGTCGACGGACTGACGATTGGGCTGCATGGAGAATCGTCGAATTTAAGCCACTGGCTGAAGACAATGGCTGGCTTCGCGAGTCACGATACAAGCCTCCCTGATTTAAGTAGCCACGCAATCGGCGTAACGTGCTGTGATGCCACAATCTGCTCCATCGCTACGCTGCTGACATCAACGACCGAATGCCAAACTTATTCTCGCGGTAACGAGTCAGTGTTGCGGAGCAAAATCGGTGCCGACGTTGTACTCGACTATTTCCCTTACCTTGGTGCAGCCTGGATCGGCTCGGCGTCACTCCAAACGACCGAGTATGTCTATTCCTCACGGACGCCTTTTCCGCATCTGGAATTACGATTGGGCTTTGTCGACTTGATCAACCAGTATATGGAAAGCCGCGGGTGGCATTCGCTACATAGTGGCGCCTGCCGAATCGGGGAGCATATCGTACTGATTGTGGGAGACTCTGGCGCCGGCAAGACAACGCTCATCTCACGGCTTGTCCTTGAGAACGCGACTTACATTGCCAATGAACGCGTCTTCGTACGCTGCTCCGATAGCGACGTCCATGTTCATGGATTTCCGCAGACAATTAGCGTGGGACTTGGCACGGCAGCCCAATTTCCTGGACTTTCACAATTCGTTGATCGCCCAGACCGATTGGCTTACTTCCAGAAACGCTTCAATGCCCATCGTGTGTGGAGTACGCCTCCAACGCAGCGTCACGACCTCCCCGACAAACTCAAATTCCTTCCGCACGAATTTACCTCCGCACTGGGTTCGCCCATTCCAGAATCTGGCGGAACGGTCGACGGTATCGTCGTGCCAAAGCTACGACCGCCCGAAGACTCTCGTTGCCGACGACTTGGTGAACGGGAAACGCACGATGTCCTTTCTCGCAACTACTTTGATTCAAAACGCGATTTGCTCTACCCGAGGTTTCTCTCCACCCCATTTGTCCCACGAATGTCGGAAGCCAACGATCTGCTGAAGTCGCTGCTTCAGTTGCCTTCGTGGGAATACACTTTCAGCACAGACGACGTGCCCGATTTCCCTGGATTTCAGCCTGCTCAAAGCTGAGACAAATTCCAATTTTTCCGTGCAAGCTGGCGACACCTCACGGGTAATGTATGCGAGCCGTGTTGGTTCAACGTCGCCGATCACGGGAAAATGCGATTGACGATGCAAACACGTTGGCATTCAGCCCAAGCGCCCCCCAAGCGCCAATTCGCAGGAAAAGTCCAAATGACTCGACAAGGAATTCTTCTGGCCATCGCCTGCATGTTGTCCGTAGCAATCAGCCCATGCCCGGCACAAACTCGGACAACCCAAGTACTGATCGGAGCCGCCAATGGATCGCTTTCCAACGTATTCGAGACCTTTGGATCCGAATTCAACAATCTCGGGGAAGAGATCACGACCAGCGGCAGTACGACTTTCACCGGATTGGATCGCAACGGTGACGAGCAGACGATGAATTACTCAGGCCACGCTACCGCATCAGCCGAATTTGGTTTACTGCGAACCCGAGCCTTCGGATCCGTCACCAACACCTACTATAATTCTGACAATCCACCGCTGGTCGATGAGTATGACACGATCAACCCCGATGGGTCACCGCAGAGCCTCCAAGTAGCCGCCGTTGCAACATTTACCGACTCATTGCAATTCGGCGGTAGCCTCCAGCCAGGCTATCAGGCTCGTTATTTCCTCCGCATCACCGGCGAGCTATCCGATCCGTCGGCCTTTCACACCGTGGGAATTACAATCGCCGGCAACAGCGAACGCTACTTCTCGCCTGACGATCATGTTGGATACCTTTTGGATTTTTACAATACGCAGTCTTACTTTGTGAACGGCGTGACACCACAAGAGGTAACGCTGAACGTTCTGTCATCATTCTCAATCAGCCCACAGTCTTTCGCCGATGGCTCAACGGTCGAAGGAGAAGCCGACTTTTTCAACACAACCATCCTCGAACGTGTCGAGCTTGTGGATGCCAATGGAAACCTCGTACCCAATTCAGAGTGGAACGTCGTCTCGGCATCCGGCATCAACTACCAAGTCCCCGAACCGACGACTGGATTATTGGCTGGGCTCGCACTGCTGGGATTGTTCTCACTTCGTCGCAACGCGACTCTTGCCGGTTAACACCCTCCTCCTCACACTCCTTCAAAATGGGCCGAATCGCTAACAGTCGGTTATCTGCGTAACAGGCCTATTCGGTTTCGAGTCAAATTGGCATACTTGTGTCGTTATGACCATGTACGCCCGACCTCGACAACCAACGTGAAAGGGATCCCGTGAGGTATGGAATCAGGTCACTCATCGTCCTTACGACTATCACTGCGATCGTTTCATCCTACCTCTTCGGTCCACTGAGAACCGTGCGATTGAAACGGCAAATGGCGGCTGACGTCAGACGATTGGGTGGGGAGATTCGCGAAACGACAGTCGTCGACCAAGACCAGTTTCAATGGAAGTTACTTACCTGGTTCTTTCCAAACATCGAACGACCTGCATTGGTCAAGATTCGTCTTACCAATTCTCGAGTAACCGACGCAGAGCTCAACAGGATTACCCAATACCCATTGATCAGTCACTTGTACCTTGGCTGCACGCAAGGTCAGTGTTCAACAGAAATTACCGACGATGGGCTCACTGGACTCCGATCCCAAATACACCTCAAAGAACTGGGGTTGGAAGAATCTGCCATTACGGACCAAGGACTTCGGCACTTCAAGGAGGCTCGTTCCCTAGGGAAACTTTACACCGCAGGGACGAACGTCACTTATCTGGGACTCAGAGAACTGGCGGGTACTCCGCAAAGGTGCGATTACGTTCGTCAACGCGCATACGCAGAATTGCAGCGACTTAGCGGAGTCGAATTCAGATCAGGCGTACTCTCGTTGCATCCGTCGGACGCCATCGACGTTGCCGGGTTACAGGAGCACCTACCACATGTCGGAGATTTGGCCGGTGTTGAGATTTTCGGGGGCAACCTACCTACTGAAGTCGTTGACGTACTGCGTGATACGAAGTTCCATTCCGTAAGTTGTTCGTGCTTTTCTGAGCCGTGCGAAGAACTGCTCACAGAACTCCAGGCCATTAACCCCATCACCCGCCTGAGACTGATTCGTTGCCCAATTTCACTCGCTACACAACGATGCCTTAGTTCGCTCCCCGAACTCGTCGACTTGGAAATCCAAGTAGAGTCAGTAACGGACGAGGAACTTTCATCCCTGCAATCCGTTTTTCCCAAATGCAGAATCCTCAGACTTCCGACGCTTCGGCCGCTCATGATTGCAAAACCGGTAAGCCGCTAAATAAGACTGCGCTCTGCCCTGCCACCTGAGGACGAAGTTCAGGCTACGGTCGATCGATGAATCTTGGCGAAAGCCCTTAACCAGGCAGTCACATAACGAACATTCGGTAAATGTTGAAGTCAGGCAATGTCAACGACGCCGGTAAGTATGGAAAATCAGAAGAACTAAAAGAAAGAATGGGCAGAAGGGTTCGGGCACAGCCGTCACGAACGTTGATTCGCCAAAAGCAATTGCGTCAAATGCAAAGCATTGCCTGCCGCCCGGTTCGCAGATTCCTACGGACGACCCAAACCCACCAGAGCCGTTAGGGGCGCCAAAAACGATAGAGCTTAGGGCCACGCGATCTCCCTCTTCCCAGGCCGTCAAGCGAGGGTTAACGCCAGTCCAGATAAACTCTTTGGAAGTTTCGTTCCAATCAGTGATGGTAAGGTTTAGCCTGAAGTACGCGGGATCAGCGTCTGGGCCAGCGTCCGGGTTATATGCATTAATGTTTACGCTCAAAAGGTCTGGCATAAGAGGAATGAATGGCTGAGCATCTGATGCCGTCACCGTCGCAGTGAAAGCCCCCGTCTGCGTGTCAAACACGACGGACGCGCCAATAACCTCTGGTACCGGTGGCCCGTCGGCGTCTCCCAAGGGGTCGTCAAACATAAACGCCAATTGCTCTGCGCACGCACTGTTTAAGGACACAGACAGAA
>CAYYHV010000283.1:0-10352 GCA_964471695.1 uncultured Pirellulaceae bacterium | reverse complement strand
GTACATGACGGAGCTTGAGACGCTGATGCATGCCCCCCGCGATGAATGGGAGGAAGCAAAACTGAAGATTGAATTTCTTCGTTCTCGCCTGAAAACAGTAATGACAGATGACGCGAAACTCCAAAGCGTCCTGAAACAAGGGCCACGCATACGCGTCATGCAAACCGCCACGATAGTGCATGACCAGGAAGGTGAAGAATCACGTCAACCAATGAATGATTCCACCGCTGGGCTGGTTGAAGCGTGACTTGTGTTCATTGACAGCCAATTCCACGAATTTTAGAATCCTTGGATTCTGCTGGGATTTTCTTGGCATGACAGATTCTAATCAGCGGCGACTGTACCCGCGAAGCAAGGAGTTCTCGAATGACGCAAGGTGGTGGTCAAATCGACTCGGTCATGCAAGAAGATCGGCTATTCCCGCCGAGTGATGAATTCCGATCCAAATCGAAAATCAATTCGCTCGAAAGTTACCAAGCACTTTGGGACAAGGCAAAAGCTGACCCCATCAAGTTCTGGGATGAGTACGCCAAGGAACTTCATTGGTTCGAACCCTACACGGAGGTCCTTGAGTGGAATGAGCCTTTCGCGAAGTGGTTTGTCGGTGGCAAAACGAACGTCTCCTACAATTGCCTGGACGCGCATCTGATCGACGGCCGCAAGGATAAGACGGCAATCATCTGGGAAGGCGAACCGGGAGATGTACGTACACTCACGTACGCTGAGCTGCATACTGAGGTCTGCAAAACCGCCAACATGCTGAAATCGCTCGGAATTGGCGAAGGCGACGTCGTCTCGGTCTACATGCCGATGGTTCCCGAATTAGCAATTCTGATGCTGGCCTGTGCTCGCATTGGTGCCGTGCATTCAGTCATCTTCGCAGGCTTCTCGGCCGAGGCGATTGCTGACCGCAACAATGATGCCAGTGCCAAATTGCAGGTGACTGCCGATGGCGGTTGGCGTCGCGGCAAACAGCTGCCACTCAAGGCGACGGTCGACGAGGCGCTAGAGAAATCACCAACGGTCGAAAAATGCCTTGTCCTCAAGCGAGTTGGTAACGAAGTCGCGATGACGGAAGGACGCGACTTCTGGTGGCACAATGAGCTGGAAAAGGCGAGTGATGATTGCCCGGCGACGCCATTGGACAGCGAGGCTCCGCTGTTCATCCTGTACACCAGCGGAAGCACCGGCAAACCCAAAGGCATTAAGCACACCACCGCGGGTTACAACCTGTGGACGAAGAAGACATTCGAATGGGTCTTTGATTACCAGGAAGACGACGTCTACTGGTGCACTGCTGATTGCGGATGGATTACTGGGCACAGCTACATTGTTTACGGCCCACTTTCAGCCGGCGCGACTTGTGTTATGTACGAAGGCGCTCCAAACTTCCCCGCGGAAGATCGCTTCTGGGAATTGTGCGCGAAACACAAAGTAAGCATTTTCTACACGGCACCGACGGCGATTCGTGCGTTCATTAAATGGGGTGACGAACACGTAGATAAGCATGATCTTTCCAGTCTGCGACTCTTGGGTACCGTAGGGGAAGGCATCAATCCCGAAGCCTGGATGTGGTATCACGAAAAGATTGGGAATGAGAAATGCCCGATCGTCGATACGTGGTGGCAAACAGAAACGGGCGGCATCATGATGAGTCCGCTGCCCGGTGCCATCGACACCAAACCCGGCAGTTGTACCAAGCCGCTCCCAGGCATCCTGCCAGAGATTGTTGGTGAAGACGGCAAGCCTGTCGATGCAGGGCAGGGCGGTTGGTTAGTGATCACACACCCTTGGCCAGGCATGCTACGTGGAATCTGGGGGGATGATGAACGCTATCAGGATCAATACTGGAGTAAAGTCCCCGGCAATTACCTTGCGGGTGACAACGCGCGTTGCGACAAGGACGGTTATTACTGGATCATGGGGCGCATCGACGATGTGCTCAATGTCTCAGGGCATCGTTTGAGCACTATTGAGATTGAGAGTGCTCTTGTCAGCCATCCGAGCGTCGCAGAGGCGGCTGCCGTGGGGCGTCCTCATGAACTCAAGGGCGAAGCCGTGGCTGTCTTTGTATCACTTCGCGATGTCGAACCAAGTGACGAACTACGCAACGAATTGAAGCAGCATGTCCGCAAAGAGATTGGCGCTTTGGCCCAACCTGATGACGTGCGATTCACTTCCTCGCTGCCGAAGACTCGCAGTGGAAAAATCATGCGCCGACTATTGCGAGACATCGCAGCTGGCAAAGAAGACGTTGGCGATACCAGCACACTAGAAGACTACTCCGTTTTGGCGAAACTTCGCGACGACGACTAGTCGCGTTTACTGACGGTAGTTTTCATTTCAGGTTCTCGGGAACGTCCCTCATACATTTGAGTCAGCCATGCGTCTTGTAACACTCACGATTTTCACAACCCTGTTGACTTCAATGTGCGTGGCACAGACTGCGACCCAAACTCACAAGTCGGTCACGATTAAATCAGCCGATGGGATTCCCATCACCGGCGATCTGTATCTCGCCCACGATGCCTCAGCGCCATTCATCCTGCTTTGCCATCAAGCCGGATGGTCCCGCGGCGAGTATCGCGAGATTGCTCCGAAGCTCAACAAGCTGGGTTTCAACTGCCTCGCCATCGATCAGCGATCGGGCAAAGAAGTCAACGGCGTTAGCAACGAAACGGTCATAGCCGCCGAAAAGGCTGGCAAGTCAACGATGTTCCTGGACGCTGAACAGGATATTATCGCAGCATTGAAACATGTGCGTTCCAAGCACGCCAAAGGAAAGCTGATCCTCTGGGGCAGCTCTTACAGCTCGGCTTTGGCATTAAGAATTGTCGGCACGAATCAAGGAATTGCAGACGGCGTTATGTCGTTCGCCCCCGGAGAGTATTTCGTCCGCTTCGGAAAGCCCGAAGATTTCATCAAGCAGGGCGCGAGCAAGCTGACCGTTCCCGTCTTTATCACTTCGGCGAAGAACGAGTATCCGCGATGGAAGGAAATCTTTGACGCGATTCCAAGCAAAACCAAGACGAGGTTCATCCCGGACTCGGCTGGGAATCATGGCTCGCGAGCACTCTTTAAGCGTTTTGAAGACAATGGTGCCTATTGGAAAGCCGTGAACACTTTCCTGAAACCGTTCACAAAACCAGCATGACTCGCAGTATTGTTCATGAACGAGCGTTTCCAACATCCGTGGAATCGCTATTTCAATTGCTGATAACACCGACTTCCATTTGCCACTGGTGGAGTGCTCGTCAAGCCATCGTTTTAGCGGAACCCGATGGCTATTGGTCCGCAATCTGGGGTGAAGACGTCGACGATCCTGATTACGTCACAAGTTGCCAGGATTCTGCAATTTGATCCGCCAGAGCAATTGGTCCTTGGCGAATATCGCTATCACGCAAAATCGGGAATCGTCCCCGCTGGCTCGGACTGGACGACGACTTTCCGAACTACCCCAACGGGAACTGGCCAGTCGGTGCTCCGCGTCGAGCAAAGCGGCTTCCCCGATGCGGATGACGAACACTACAAGGCTTGCGTTGAAGGATGGGCTCGAACGTTTGATGGAATCAACGACTTCCTTCGCAACAAAAACTAGCATCCACCAGAAAAGCGTGACAAGCTAATTCGGCTCGTCAGCCGACTTTGCCTGCTTGACTCTCTCACGTGCCGCTTTCATTGCTTTTTCGCGTTGCACTTTCATTTGTTCTTGAGCTTTCTCTCGCATTTTTTGCATGGAAGCGCGTTGAGCCTCTTCTCGGTTATAGTCTTCTCCCAGAATCTCTTTGAGCTTTTCCTGTTTTGCCTTGGGAATCGCAGCCATGATCTTCTCATTGGCTTCCTCTTTCAGCTGCTTAACCTTCTCGTAGAATTCCTTGCGCGAGTCGGCGATAACGTCTTCAAGCTTTTTAAATTCTTCATCGGTCAGCCCAATCTGCTTTCGAAGCGCCAGCGCGACACCAAATTCGTCGCCAAACTTATTGCTGGCTTTCGCACGTTGTTGTAATCCAATCTGCTTGATTCTGTGGAGCTGATGAGGCAGCAATGTGGACTCTACGCTCTTCATGGACGGCTCGGCTAATTTGTACATCTCAGTTTGGAATTCTATCGCCAGTTGCTGAGCCTCTTGATGTTTGCCATCGGCGACCAGTTGTTGAATTTGTTCGGTACGATCGCGATTGACAAGCTGGACTTCTTGCATCGCTTTCTGGTACTCGCCACCCACTTTTTCCAAGTTGGCGATCTGGTCGTCGGAAATCTCCAGTTCCGCGCGCATCGCATGGTTATGCTTGATCCATCCGATCTGAGACAGCAGCATCTGCATTTCCTGAAACTTCAGCATTTTCTCCTGCAATGCCTTTTGTTCTTCCATGTTAGCTACGGCAGGTTGCGCAGAAAGCGGGACAGATAACGTACTCCCGATTAGCAGCGCAACGATAACGACCAACACTGACTTGCCTTGCAAAACCATCTGGATGTCTCTCTAAAAAAAACGGAATGATAATTACCGGTTGGGTTCGATTTTTACATGGACCAGATTTTCATTCCTGATAACCGTCATGTCCATCGGGGTCGTGTCGGGTAAAGAACTCAATAAGCGATGCAGGTCATCTATATTGCCGACCAGCCGATCATTGACGGAGACTATCACATCATTCTCTCGCAATCCAAATCGGTCTGCGTCGCTTTTCGGTTGAACGGCAACAACCTGCACACCGTCGAAACTTATCAGATCCAGTGACTTGGCCACACCTCGTGGAACCTGAATTGCCGCTGCCGTGATACCCAACTGCCGTCGCCGTACTTTTCCATGCGTCAACAATTCGCCAACGACGAACTCGGCCGTATTTCCAGGTACCGCAAAACCCAAGCCTTGAGCCATCGCGATAATAGCGGTGTTGATCCCGATGACTTGTCCACGTGTATCAACGAGAGGCCCGCCCGAGTTTCCGGGATTGATTGGAGCCGCGTGTTGAATGACATTCTCAATCAAGCGTCCGTCCTGACCTCGCATACTTCTGCCCAATGCACTGACGACTCCCGTCGAGACTGTGGACTGCAGACCCAATGGACTGCCCATTGCGATAACAAGTTGTCCTACCTGAATTCGCGCACTATCTCCCAGAATCGCAAACGGCAGGTCAGTCGCTTTGGCTTTTAAGAGCGCCAAGTCCGTCGCCGAATCATCACCAATCACGTCGGCATGCAGCTTGTCGCCATCCGCCGTAGTCACCCGCAAGCTACGTCGCCCATCCACCACGTGACTGTTGGTAATAAGATAGCCGTCGTCGGTAATGAGAAATCCGGATCCGGCGCCCGTCGATTGATCGCTTGGCAACGGTCCAATGCTAACGACTGTCGGTGCGACGCTTTCCACGACATGGATGACGGCTCGCGAGTAGGCGTCAAGCAATTCGGCGTCATTGGTGCTGGGAACTTTCGGCGAATTTGAATTGGGGTTTGCAGCGTCGCTTGAAACATTGCGAAATCTTGACATTTTCTTACTCCTTGGTTTTGGCAAAGCCATTCTTCGCCATCAGCAGCCAGAAAACCAAGCAGCTCGCTATTATCTCGCTAGAATAGTCATTCACGACTTGGACACTCGGGAGATACGGGCAATGGACAAGACAGAATTTATCCGAAGCATTGCGGACGGAAACCTCGATTTTCTGAACGCCACAATGTCGGATGTCAGTTCCGATTTCCGGACTGACCCAGAAGTTACAATTGCGATCCGTCGTGCTGCCGATCGAGTCGTTTTCCATCGACCTCATTATCGCGAAATGATTCTGCGACTGGTTGAAACGGGGTTTCCATGTGATATCTGGACCGCAGCTCGAAGCGGACTTTTGGAGCAAGTCCAAAGATTGGTTGCAGCTGATCAAGAATTAATCGATGCAACCGACGATCAGGGACGAACACCGCTTCAGCGTTCAACGCTGGTCTACGGCAAATGCGAGGAATGCGAAGCCGTTGCAAACTGGATGATCCAGCAGGGAGCCCGCATTGATATTTTTTCCGCGGCCACCTTGGGTTTACTGCCACAAGTCCGAAACTGTCTCGTTGAGAATCCGCAAATAGTGTCCTCTCGATGTGAGGGTTCGGCACCGCTAAATTGGGCCGTCCGGCCGCGGAAAAACAATGACAGTACCGTGCAGATCGTGCAGTTACTGTTGGATTCTGGTGCAGATATCCATGACAAGGATACTTACGAAAACGAGATGACACCGCTTCATCACGCCGCAGAATGGGGTTTAAGCGTATGCGTTGCCGTTTGTGAAAGCTTACTCAACGCCGGCGCGGACCCACTCATGAAAGACCAAAATCAATGGACAGCCCTCGACTACGCTCGAGATCGAGGTCGTGAAAAGATAGTAGAACTGCTTGATAAATCCTGACGGGTCGACGAGCTATCTTCAATGATAAACTGGCCCATCGTCCGAAGCTGGCCTACACGCAACCACTTCGAGGGCCTATTATACGTGTTCAGGCACGAAATTATACGTAACCCTGGTGGTTGCGAATCGTCACACAGGAGAATTTTCGATGAAAAAGTGGTTAGTGATTTTGGCATGTTGTTTTGCGATGTTCGGCTGTGCACCTCCCGAAGACGGTGGTGGAGCCGAGGAAGATGATTCCAACGTAACAATGACTGAACCGGCAGAAACCGAAGTCGCCAGTATCGATTTGGAAGACGAATCGCTGACATTGGTGAAAATTGAAGTTCCGGGGATGACTTGTTCGCACGGATGTCCTCCCGCCGTCAAAAGTGCCTTGGCCGAATGTTCTGGCGTCAACCAAGTCGACGTCTGCTTCGACTCGAAGACTGCAACGATTGCCGTCGACAAAGAGAACTTCGACGTTGATCAGGCGATCGCCAAGCTCGGCGAATTCGGCTTCAAAGACAGCGCGATGCAGAACTAGTCCGAAGCGACTCGTTGTGAATGAGACCATGAAACGCCAGCACACTGTTGGCGTTTTTTTAATGCGCTGCCCCAACGGATGCGACTAATTCAAACCTGGGATCGTCGACGCTTCCTTCCTTTGAAGCTTTCGCTGAACGCGTTTTAACATCCGTTCGTACTTTGATTTCTCAGGCATCATTCGGACGCAAATGCCGATTTCCCGAACAGCCTCCCTCAGCATCGACTGGTCTTCGTAGGCGACAGCGAGTCGGAACCGATATTCGACATTCGACTTATCTTGCTCGATTGCCATTTCATAGGCACTTATGGCCTGCAGCGGCTTGCCCAGTATCGTGTAAGCATCACCAACTGCTTGGGCTCCCGCGCCATCTTCAGCGGTAGATTGATTACCCAGCTTTATTGCGCGAAGCGCAAATTCCGTCCGCCATGGTTCCAGCTCGTCGCCTTGAAGATTTTCGTCGGCGACGCGAATCAACTCCTGGGGATCCACGATTGCGACACTTTCGAGAAATTCACTCGGCGAAGTCAATGGAATCGCCAACGACAACAATTGTTCGGAAACGCCTTGTTCGCACGCAACGCATTTACGGAACCACTCCAGTCCTTCGGGGCGCAGTCCTGTCATCAGGGCGACTGCTCCGGCATTCTGAAGCACATCGGGACGTATTGAAGCGACTCGAGTCCCGCGGGACAAGTGAGCCTCAGTGTCTGAAGCCGCCGATAGAACGAGCGGCTCCAGCACGGCCAAACGGAAGTGAACGCGAGGAACGAAGGGACACACGGCTCGCGAGATAGCAAAGTGAGTCAGCGCCTGCGTTAAGTCGTTTTTGACTTCTGCCGTCGCCTGCAATCGCTCCAGCCCCACAACATCGCCTTGCCGTCGCATCTCGTTGGCTCGAATACTCAAGTATCTTGGTGACGCGTACCACCACAATTGGCTGGGATTTGTGTCTTCGCCGACTTCTGACAACAGCCTCGAATAAATGTCTCTTTGACAACGCGCCATATACAAGTTGGCCAGATGGGCTTGTCCCAGTACATGATCAGGTTGCCACGCCAATGCGGAAACCATCCGTCCGATACGAGCGTCTATATCTGTGGGCATCGATTCGAGAGAATCCGTCGCGACTTCGATGCGTCGTCCCGTTCCTCCCATGACCATTTCAATGTTGGCGTTTTTTACCAGCTCAGGAACAGCCACGATGCCGATCAAAACGATGAAGAATGCCGACCATACGAAATGTCTCGTCAATTGATGCGAGTCGCTATCGTTGTTCAACTCAGCGTATCGCCGCCACACAATTCCACAGGCAAGCGAAAACAGCACAAGATTGGACGGGATATAAAGCCCAAAGTCGAAGAAACCAGCCACCATTTGACTGGCAATGACGACTCCACCCAGCATTGCCACCGTGGTATTTTCACGTCCACCGGCGCGGGCCAACCCAACGACGGCTCGAATCATGACGCCTAGCAACGCCAACAGGATCAGGAGTCCTGGTATCCCACCCACCAAGAGCGACTCGAGATATTGATTCTCTGAGTATAGGAACCAGCCATCATCGCAGATGTTCTGGTACGGTCGGTTGGCAAAACGATACGTCCCAATGCCCGACCCGGTCAGCCAATAATCTTTGGCCATATCGACGTCGTCCATCCAGTGGAGAAATCGAATGCTATCCATGTTTCGTTCATCGAAGACGGAGGCGATCCGAGCCTGAATCATGTCTGCGCTGCGAGTCCATGTGACGAGAAAAGCGGCTCCGACCATGAGGATCAAGAGCATCAGCCATTGCTTGCGAATCCCTCGAATTCGCATGACGCACAAGGCGCCAACGATTCCCGCGCCTGCACCGAGGGCTGCTCCGCGAGAAAGCGACATCAACACACCAGCGAGTATTCCTGAAATCCCAATAGCCATCGCCAGATTGCCGGCATCGGTCATCTCTGCCAATGCGACTCGAACTGACGTGAATTGCATTCGACTTGAATCTCGCTGTTCACGTCCATTTCCGTCGACTGCCCAAGCGTTATTTCCAGCCCAACGATAGAACAACATCGCCGCAGCGAACGCGACCGACAAGCAAAGAAAGCCGCCGGCATTATTGTGGTTTACAAATGGTCCAAACGAACGCGTTGAAGGCGACGGGATTACCCAAAACAGCCGCCCATTCCATAAAATTCGTTGAAAGATACCAAATACGGCAACGCAAAAACCGTTGAGCAGCGCCAGCCCCAAAAGCCAATGTAAGGCTACGCTTCGATAGAATGACAAAAATCCAATCAACACAAAAGCCGCAGCCACCCACAGTCGAGCCAAATCGGCTCGCGTTGCCAACGGGTAAATCGACAACGTCGCGTTCGCAGCGGGGTCTACCCCGGAAAGGGTGTCACGAATCGACACGGACTCGGGAGAAAGAGCGTTGACCCATTCGACGGGTAGCGGAATGAGCTGCACCGCCCCCAACGCAAAAGCGACCAACAGCAGTCCAATGCCTGCCGAACCAGGAATCGACTTACCCACGACGACGGCGTGGAACACAGCCGCTATCAACGCGACGCCGGCCACAATACCCGTTAGCGCTATCGCTCGATCGTAGACTCCACCCAGCATCCATGGAAGCACCAGCACACAAACCAAGGTCAGTGCGATGGTGATGAACTGGAGCGACTTTGTCGACGCCGAGTCAGCCCACCGCTTTGGTGGACCGTCCGCGGCATGGACGGATGTCGGTTCCTTGCTCCGGCGAATTCGAGCCGCTACGGCGCTGCGAGGATGCATAAGTCCGGGAACATTGAGACAATGAAAAACTCTTGCCCAAAACTATGACTGAAGAGCCATCTCGCTATTCAGCCTTCGAAACCAATCGAAGCGGTTCAGCCGCTTTTGACTTGGAAGCAGCCTTAGGTCGGGCGATCCCGTTATTCGTTTTGGTGTTCTGCGAGTCGTCCAGGTAGTAACCGTGGCTGTCTCCGTAGCCACCATAGCCACCATAGCCGCCATAGCCATACCCACCGAAGGACGATCCGCCGTAGCGTCCGTCGATCGCGTTGACCACGATGCCCATGACATTTGCGTCGACACTGTCGAGTACTTCTTTCGCGCGAGTCGCTGTGACTTGTACACCCTTGCGAATTCGAATAGCCATCAGTAAGGCGTCGACTCGAGCCGCCACAGCGACTGCATCCGTGACAGGAAGAACAGGCGGAGTGTCCACGATGACCAGGTCAAAATCCTCTTTGACGACATCAAGCAATTCACCGAATGCTGGAGAAGTCAGCAGCTCGGCGGGATTCGATGGCGTTGGCCCGGAAGGCATGACAAACAAGTTGTCGACGGATGTGAAGAAAATCGAATCTTCCAGTTCGGAATCGCCCTGCAATTGTTCTGGCGACATGTAAGCAGGCGAGCCAATGAGCGCCCCA
>CAYYHV010000282.1:527-10424 GCA_964471695.1 uncultured Pirellulaceae bacterium | reverse complement strand
TCGAGCAAAGGCAGCACGGTTTCCAAAGGTGAATAGATACCCGTTGTGAATCCTCGCGTATGCGCGCCTTTCTGCACGAGCTCGCAAACGCGCCAATCCTGACGGTTTGTCATATCCCAAAACTCAACGGCTGATGCCAGTCCTTTTGAGCTCGCCTCGGCATCGGCTTCGAGCAGAAACTCGCAGCGTACGCGAGTCCGGTCGGTCGCAACTCGTTCAATGCGATGCACCAAGACAAAATCCGGATGCGGGCTGATAAACATCGTCGGGCACACCGTGTAAAAACTCACTTGTCTTGCCTGCGTTGCATCCAAACCGGGTAGAGGTCTGGCAACGGCTTTTCCATCCATAGTCATAGAAGCAGCCGACTCGCCCAATTGCATCGGCCCCCCAAGAAAGGCTCCTGCCAAGAGATCATTTTCAGCCGACTTGTAGGGCGTCAGTCGATTTAGCGCCGGGTGAACCGTCGGACAATGGTAACACTCGCTGTAGTTGTGGAATAACAATTTCCAGTTCGCTACGATGTCATATTCCAACGTCTGCGCGACGACCAAATTCCCCATACCCCACGGGGCGAACTTGTCCTTGATGGGAGCGAACGACTCGTCAAAACTCGCACCAGCTCCCAACCGCACCATGACGTAGCCATTCCATTCGGCGCACTCAACTGGATGCAATCCAAAGTCCGCAGCAACAAAGCCGGCTTCTTGCTGCATATTCGGGGCTCGAACAAGCCCACCGGACTGGTCATAAGCCCAAGCGTGATAGGAACACGTGACACAGCCGTCTTCGAGATTGCCGTTCTCTTCTCGCAAAATCGCGCCACGATGCCGGCAAACGTTGTGACAAGCCCGCAACTTTCCATCCGTCCCGCGAATGATCAGCAAGCTGGAGTTCTCGACATCAGCCACGATGAACGATCCAGACTGGCGAACGTCATCGGCTCGCGCGGCGCATAACCAATGCGTTGTGAAAATCCGTTCGGATTCGCGATCGAAAATCGCCGGATCGGAGAAATACTCTGCGGTCAATCCACTGTTCATGAACACAGTATATCGACGACGAGAAAAAGGGCTATCGACCCCGTCATATTCTCAAGAAGCCCGACGTAGGTTAAGACCCGGCGCGGCGTCGCGATTGCTTAACCACCGCAGCCATTGCAGCTTGTTGTATTCAAAGTCTGGACCGTCAGCCAGCGGAAGCAATGCATCAAGGACTTCACGATTGTTGACCGAGTCTTCACGAAACTTAGGTCCCCCGCCACCCATCGACAATCCACCACCACCGCCGCCGCCAACTCCACCAGAGGAACCGCCGAAGGAGGTGCTAATTTGCCCTGGTTGGCTGTTGGAAATCTGAACCTTATGCTTTGTAACCAGTGCGTCGATAAGCGGTCGAACGGAGCGCTCAGCGGGCAATCGCTGCAATCCGACGGCGGCACGACGTACCACCACATTCTTGCTGCTCGACAGTGATTTAATAAACGCGTCGATCGCATTGTCACGACCCGGGTGCTCTTCCAACTGATCGAGCACCAAGTCGCGCATATCTTCCGAAACGTTTCCCAACACAAGTTTCACAAATGTCTGGGTGGAGGCGATGGTGTTTAGTCGTCCAAGCAACTGAATATACAGCCGTTGCAGCGCCGGTTCATTTTCTTTGTTCAGCATCTCGACCAATGCTGGAGCCGCGAAGGCGTCCTCAATCGCATTAAAGTTGGCGATCGCTTCGGCTTCTCTTTTTCGACCAATCCAACCACGCCAACGCTTGATTTTTTGAGCCCATTCTTTTTTCTTCTGATCCGCCTGCTTTTTTCGCTTCAGGATTTCGATTTCTTGAGGCAGTCGATACCTTCCGTCGTACAACGTCATCCCACGACTCTCCATGAATTCCTGGCGAGTCATCCATTGTCCGCCGCGCAGGCTGTGCCCTAATTTTTGGCGGGCCTTTTTATGGTTTGGTTCGAGCCGAACCGTTTCCAAGAGATGAAATTGCCGCTCTTTCTTCAAGCCACTCTTAGCGCACCATTCGGCCAGCTTGAAATTTGCTGCCGCAGTCGCTGGCATCTTTTCGAGGTTGCGTTTGTACAATCGCTGGTACTTGGAAGCAGGTTTGTACTCTTCGACTTGGTCGGCTGCCACCGTGACGCGACCACCGGAATCAAGCTTCACGACGAAACTGGTACGCGGATTCTGGTTCGGGTTGAGAACCGTACCTTCAATTCGCCCATCCGTCTTGAGCAACAGGAGATCACCTGACGCAGCGGCGGCCACAGTAAGAAGCAAGACGACGGATCGGAGATACACAACCATATGGCCAGTATACAATTCTCGGCCGCTATTCACCAAATCCATGAAGTCTGGAGCGTCAAAACTGACATTACCGGACTCATCCATCCCGCATAGATTGCTTGGCTGGGCGAAACCACTATCCCAGCGCAGCAGCGACTTCCCCAACCTTAACCAGCCCGGAAGCGTTGATTGAACTTACGATGCAACGCATCCCGCTGCGGATTATCCTTACCGACAGACTCGGCGCGAAGCGGCAGCGGCTCAATCGACTCGCCGTCTTTTGTGTAGAGGTCCATGTCCTTGCACCACCCCGCACTCTCCAGTACGAAGTAACGCGTCACACCGGCGGATGGTGCGTCCTTGGGTGCAACAAACTCTACTTCGACTTCTTCCCCCGGACCAAAGATGACGATCGCATCATCCACGGATTCCAACAGCGGCAGTACCGGTCCAAAGTTCGTGTAGTAGCCTGGTTGGTGCCGCGTGTCCCACAGTGGAACTCGATTCCCATAATCGTAAGACGGTTGGCGGTCGGCGGTATTTGTGCGTTTTGGAAAACCGACTTCCTGAGCTACAGCAGACTTCAACTCGCAGATTCCCTTTTTCGCCTCTGGACATGGGACTTCGATCGCGACGAAGATGCGATCCCAATAAATTTCCATCGACGAACTCAATCGCAAAGCCGTCGTCCCCTGCGGCAGCTTTTCCGGGTCCAATGGCAACGCCATCTGACGAGGCATACCAGCGGGATAGCCGAATTTTTCATAGACGACTTGCCATTGTCCATCGCTGCCACGAGCCTCCAAAGTCGGCGCCTCATACGGAGCGCCCGCCTGCCACGACGCAAACGTCGTTTGCGAGTAGGGATACTCCACCCAGCCATCCATGACGAGCACGGGTCGATTCTGGATTTCCTCAAGCGGTTTCTCAAACTGAAGCGTCAAACTGTGCTTCGCCGTATGCCCGAGAAAACGCCGATCCGACTTACCCGGCATCACAGGCCGACGATCCGCTTCGGCGACTAACGCCAATACGTCTTCGCCACGATCGTTCTCCGCATGCGATGGCTCCATCGAAACGCGATAAAAGACAGGATTGCCTGTCGCGGCGGGAGCGCCCGTAGCCTGCCGATCGTCCACCGTCATTTTCCAACCACGGGGTAAGTCATAGTACACGAGTTTGACATGGTCGAGATAACACGACTCCTCCATGGGCTCGCCAATTTTCATGGAGAAGTGCCCATCGCGAGCCGCCAACAAGCCTTCGGGCAACATCAATCGCTCCCACGGTCGCGGCGGACCATACTCGCCTCGACCATGATTGAAGCCTTGCCCACCGACTCCAAGAATGTCGGTAACAAACTGATACTCGTTACCGTCCCAGACAAACAACACGGGGCAACTGGAAACTTGACGCTGCGTTTCTTCAATACGATGTACTTTGTCTGGCGTTAACCCAAGCTCCGTTTGAAACAAACCGTCCGGCCAAAGGAGGTGGACATAGTCGACTGCGGCCGCGCCCGCCAATCCAACGGGAACAGGTTGGAGACTTTGCCCCGGCCCAGAACGATCGCGAAAGGTTTGTAGCGAAGTCCATTGCGAGCCGACACGAGCCGCGGCTCGAATCCCCACCCCGGATGCATTGGATCGCATCTGATCGGCTTTGTTTTCTTTCCCCGAAAACACCACCAAAGCAAACGAAGACCGCCCGGGACCGGGCTTCCAAATGACCGGCGCCTTTTCCTCCTGGTCGTACGCGACTATTGCATAGCCATTGGAAGTTGTGAGCAACGTGAACTCGCCACCAATGGCCGCTTGGGCTTGGAAGAGCGGCTTACCATCGGTATCCACCACCGCCCAACCATCCTCCGTAGCAGTGATAATCTCCAGTCGACCGTCGCCGTTGATGTCTTGTGCAGCAAGCGTTCCTTCGCCGACTTTGTCGAGCACGTCACGCGAATCGTACTTGTCATCAAACGTATGCGTCCAGGCTTGCAGCCCATCGGGCCCGGCCACAATCAATTCGGGACTGCCATTGGCGTCGAGGTCTGCAGCAACAGTTGCCCACACCGTCGCGTCACGAAACGGATGATAAGTCTCCCACATTTCGTAGTTCCAAAGCCGATCATTCACGTAGACTTGATGGACGTTGCCTTGATTGAAGACGAGAATATCGGCGTCTCGATCATTGTCGAAATCGGACACAACGATTCCGCGACTGGCATCATCCCCTTGCAGCCCCTGGTCACTGGCCAACGCGCGGAATGTACCGTCGAGGTTATTATTGAACAGTTCGTTCGGACCATCCGCATTGACGGCAAAGATATCCAGGTCACCATCGTGATCCGCATCAAAGAGGGCTCCGTCGATGGTATTCGCGTCGACTCCAGCCGTCTTCGACGATTCAGTAATGTCGCTCCACTTGTTGGATTCGGTTTGTCGCCAAAGTTGATTGAGCCCTTTCCGGCATAGGTACACGTCGACCAAGCCGTCGTTGTCGATATCTCCCCATAACGCCGTTTGCACATCACTCAATCCGTGCAGCGGATGATCAGCGGCCATCTTGAAACCCTCTTCGACGGAAAGTAGCACCGCGGACTTCGTTCCCGATGCGAACAAATCCGTCATTCCGTCACCATTCAAATCGCAGCAGGTGATGGAACAATCGGGACCGTTCGTCCAAGCCGCATCCACGACTTTTATTGGCGACTCGAACAACTCACCCTGCGGTGACTCGGCGACCGAACCCGGCATGCGAACGGCCATCGTTTCGGCTTTGGGTCCCATTCGCGAGTATTTGATTTCAGCATTCCGAGCCTGGGGATTGTTCGCCAGCTTTTGGAACACGGCGAGCTGCTCTTTTGCTTTCTTCATATCGCCCAGACGCTGGTAAGCCTGGAACGCACCGTAGTAACAACTTCTCAAGTAAGGGTCGATCGAACTCGCCGCGCGAAATCGCGTCAGCGCAGATTCATAGTCCTTATCATCGAACAGACATTGGCCCGTGTAATAGATCGCATAGGCATCACTTCGATCCGCGCTAGCCACCTCGCGAAACATCTTGAGCGCGTTCGCGTTGTCACCGGCATACTTGAGTAGAATCCCGCGACAATACTTGGCTCGAAGCTGCTCGGGATCAGCCGCGATGACTGCATCCAACAGTGCTTCAGCGCCCTCTACATCGTTTTCCTGACGGCGATTAAGTTTGGCAATCGCCAAATCGACTTGAACATCGTTCCAATCGGGGAACGCTTTGGCGAGCGGCTCAAAGACATCATGCGCCTGCTCGTACTTGAACTGGCCCATCAAAGCCACGCCTTGGTTATGCGCTTTGATGTTCTCGGGAGTCAAATGATCGGTCGAACGAGATACCGCTTCGTCGCCACCTTGTGGAGGTACCGGCGGCACGGGTTTCGGCTGGCAACCAGCAAGCAGGACGATCAGGCTTATCAGCAAAAACGTGGGATGGCGTAGCATCGGGATTCTCAATAACAGGTTGGAGATGACCCTGTCATTGTTCGTGTTTCGCCCGAGTTTGGCGAGTGGGCAACTCACCGCAAACTAGTTGCGACGTTTCCTGAGAGTTGGAATCAAAGCGCAAATCAGCAGCAATCCTAAGCCAGCGGGTTCTGGAACACTCTGCGGCCGAGCGGATGAGGTGAATTTATTCTGATTCCACAGATTGAAGTCCGATGTATCGACGACTCCATCAGCGTTAAAATCTCCGCTACACCAACCGATGGCCTCGGTAAATTTGTTTTGATTCCAGATATTAAAGTCGCCTACATCAACCTGCCCATCCAAATTGGCATCTCCCGGCAGATAACCGAATCCATCGCCGTTGTACTCGGCTGCGCGGAGTAGCCAAAAATCCAAATCGGCGTGATCGACAATCGCATCGCCATTCAAGTCGAACTGCAAGTCGCTACTTCCGGTTGCGATCTCATGAACTAGTGCGTCAACATCGTCACAATTGAGAAGGTAGTCACCGCTAAAATCAAAAAGCAGCGTCTGGCAACTGGAAGCCCCGCTCAGCGGTGCAACCGCGTTGCCAATCAGGATACCACCTGGTGCAAACGAAGAATAATTCACGCCGATCTCAACGTCGCCGGTGGCACATGCCTTCAGCGGAGGATCGTAGCGGAAAAGATCGTAGTTGCCAGGCTCGAGAAATTCAGCCGTCCCCACTCCGAAGACTTGCTCCTGGCCAGCGAAGTGTTGAGCCGTCCAAGTCAACTCGCCGCCTATACTGGGATTCACCCAAGCGCCATCAAGAAGTCGCTCGGCGGCTGGTGGCCCTTCGATGCGAATGGAGATCAACCCAACGTCATCGCCTCCAATGGTTGAAGGACCCGTTGTATCGTTTGTCTGATTCAAGCCGAGCGTTGTAAGTCGAATAATTCCGGTTTGATTGTCTAACCAAAGCCCTGGGACGGAAGGTTCCCCGCTCGGGTTCGTCGTATCCCCAGACCACAAACTTGGGTCAGGAACTTGTGCGTTAAGAACACCAACAGTCAACAAGACGATCAGCAGGCATGGTAGCTTCGATTTCATAACGATTCCCAATCCTTCCTACGGCAGTCTGTCGTGTCAGTAAGAAATATTAAAACCAAAGCATGAACAATTCAAAAAAGCGAACTTTAGAGGGAGCTCAAGAGCGTAATATCGGCGACGTGGGCCTGATCTCTGGTCGGTATGTCACCTTGAAACAAACTCAACATGAATTCCGACTGGTCGATGACCTGAGAACTAATTCGAATGGTTTCGCTTGAAGTCATTTCACGCGTCGCTGATGCAACGAGAACGTTGACAGGAGTCGCTACCATGGCGGGTTCGATTTTTTCGAAAACGGGTTGGTCCGACTCAACCGGCGCTTTCACGACAGGTCCCCGCAAATCCAAATTGAATCGCTCGGCATTGGCAACGCTGCAAACGAGTGCAAGTACGGCAACGACGCTAAGTTGAATCTTCGACATTTCTAATCTCCATAAACTGATACTGAATATTGACATAACGGCGGCATTCCACCGGAAACTAACAAGGGGTCGAACCTGAGAGAATCTCTCACCGCCATTTAGGCCGTGGAGCGATCGCAGCGTCGGAATAAAGCAATTCCTTGACAACTTGATCACGCGTCAGGCAAGCAATGAGCGTCTACCCGCATGTCCTGCATGCTGCATTCGCGCATCCGTACCGAAGCGTGCCATCAAGCCGTTTTTGATTCGAGACCGTACGCGCCACGCTTGGCATCTACCAAGCCGTGCAAGCGCACAATCTTCGAAGCAACGGACTCGCTGTCCTGCTGGGTCGAATTGGTTCGGAACTTCAAGGACACCAACATGTGCGTCTCAAACGAAAAAACGCCAATACCAGACTCTGTGAAACACAGAGCAAGATATTGGCGTTTTTCAGAGACGCAGTGGCTTTACCTCGAAGTCTTTAGACTGATTAGTTCTACTCGAATAACGTAAGTATCGTTCCCCGAGCCCAACGTGGGCTCGACATGGCTTTTTTTATAAAGATGTCGCAGTACGGTTCAACCCCGCTCATGGGTGTTTTGCATAGTTGTTAACCTAGGCATCTTCATGTCTTCACCTGCTCGCCCCAACTCCCCCCAAGTGGCACTTGCTTCTCAAGGGATCGTGACAGTTCAATCGTGAAATCCAGCTCAACTCGGGGCAACGTCAACCCGATTGCACATCCCAAAAATGAACCAAGTCCTCGTCGATACTTGAGCCGTTATCTATACGCGGAGCCGGCCGGAGATCGAGCGGGACCGTTGCCTAGACAATCCATACTGCAAGCGCGAAGATTCCGAAGAGCAGGGCTACAGAAAACACGATCCCACCCAACCAACGTACGCGGATCGAATTGCTGAATCGCACCAGGATGAAACAGCCGGCGACCAACAAAGCCAACTCGGCCGGCGCGGCGACCCAACCGTAGTGCCCAGGATCCCAGTACGAAACGGGACTTTCAAATCGCCAATCGCTCAGCGGAAAAAAGTGCCTGTGCCCGTCATCATGATGCAGCGGCAAGTCGCAGGCCACATGTAGCAGCATGCTAAGACTCAACCATTTCCCCCAATCCCATTTCTGCCAAAGTGCGAATCCCAAAAAAATCAGAATCATGGGAATCGAGTTGAGCACATCAAAGAATGCTTGCCAGTGAGGCTGGAAGTAGAGCGTCTCCCAGATGGTTCGCTCTGGAGTATGAAAGATGAGTTTCTGAATTCCGTAGAAAACAAACATCGTCGCATCGGGCAGAATGCCACCAACGACGGCTGGCCACATTCGTTCCGGATGCTTGTCGGCGCGGAGAGCGAGCGCGCTGACAATGACATGCGTGGGGGTATTCATAGAGCCCGCTGACGGAAAAATTTACTTTGGATTGAATTTGGCAGCCCGCAAACTGACTGATTCGGAATATCCGGACTCCCGCTGCAATTCAATACACGGTGAACACAGATTCTGAAGTCGCTTACACGCTGGGGAAACTAGGCTTCCATGGATACCGGCTTCCAGCACACTGACAAACTACACAAAGACTCCGATGCTCAAAAACCTCATTTTGGCTTCGTTCGCATTTGCGGTGCCTATCTGTTACGCAACTTACTCGAATTGGCAAGACGTTCGACCGTACGTCGTCGGCGACCCAGAAACGGCGGAAGGACGGTTGCTCTACTTTGCCGGACGTGGCTGACGAGGCTGCCCGGGAGAAGCGGCGGTCGCCGCTTTACAATCAGAGGGCTTTCGTATCAGCAAAGTTGATCTGCGCGGCAAGTCACCATTGATCGAACAATATCGGATTCGGCGCAATCCAACGTTTATCTATCTCGTCCAAGAAAAAGAAGTGAGGCGGGCTACAGGCAATCAATCGAAAGCGACGTTGAGAAATCTATTTCGCAAGTCGATATTCTAGCTCGATTGCCTTACGAGCTTGCAGACTGATACAAACATACGTCGCTCTTGCCGAATCTTTAGCCCCAACAAAACGAAACACCCGCAACCAAAGGCTGCGGGTGTCTATCATGAACTGACCGAAGTCAGGTGTTCAAAGTGCCCAGCGTGAGGGCCAGCAACGACATTAATACATGTCGTGGCCACCGCCGTGGCCGCCCTTCTTGTCATCCTTCGGCTTTTCGGCGATGAGTGCATCACTGGTCAGCAGAAGTGTGGCAACGCTGGCTGCGTTGGCAAGTGCAGTGCGAGTCACCTTGGCAGGATCAATAACACCAGCCTTTACGAGGTCCTCGTACTTGTCTGTCAAAGCGTTGTAGCCAAAGTTGCCGCTTCCATTCACGACCTTTTCACAAACGATGCCACCGTCCTGGCCAGCATTCTCTGAGATCATGGTCAGTGGAGCGCGGCAGGCGCGAAGCACGATATTGAAACCGACTTCTTCGTCTTGCGAGACGTCGCCAGGCTTGACGGTTGAAGCTGCGCGAACGAGTGCAACACCACCACCGGGAAGAATACCTTCCTCAACAGCAGCACGAGTCGCGTGAAGTGCGTCCTCGACGCGAGCTTTCTTTTGCATCATTTAGCATTATGTGGCAGCACCAACATTGACTTTGGCAACCCCACCAGCCAACATAGCGAGTAGCA
>CAYYHV010000282.1:0-517 GCA_964471695.1 uncultured Pirellulaceae bacterium | reverse complement strand
CCAGCTTTGCGCGATCATAATCGCTGGTCGAGTGCTCAATCTCGCGGCGAATCTGGTCAATGCGAGACTTAATGTCAGCGCTCTTGCCGCCACCTTCGATGATCGTCGTATTGTCTTTGTCGATAATCACCTTCTTCGCACGACCGAGGTCTGTGATGGGAAGCGTCTCAAGCTTCAGCCCCAATGCTTCAAAGACGGCCGTTCCGCCGGTCAGCACTGCGATGTCTTCCATCATGGCCTTGCGACGATCACCGTAACCGGGAGCCTTCACGGCAGCACACTTGAACGTGCCGCGCAGTCGGTTGATCACCAACGTTGCCAAAGCTTCGCCTTCGACATCTTCGGCGACGATCAACAGAGGCTTGCCTTGTTGGACCACAGCTTCAAGCAGTGGAACGAGGTCCTTGATGTTAGTGATCTTCTTTTCGAAAACGAGTACATAGGCGTCTTCAAGAACGCACTCCATCGAGTTCGGGTCGGTCACGAAGTAAGGCGACAAGTAGCCGCGATCGAACTG
>CAYYHV010000281.1:0-10424 GCA_964471695.1 uncultured Pirellulaceae bacterium | reverse complement strand
TCACCAAGAGTCACGTTAATCAGAGAGATGCCCGAACGGCTTTGGGAACGAACTACCTTGATCTCTTCGATTTCACGCAGGGCGTCTTCAATCGGCTCGGGGACCAGCGACTCAACACGTTCCGCATTCGCGCCGGGGTAGATCGTATTGATCGTGGCAACTCGTTTTGCCAAAACCGGGTCTTCCATGCGTGGCAACAACACGAAAGAAGACAAGCCAGCGACAAGGATCAGGCAAGTCGTAAGGATCAGCAGCCGTGGGTTACGATAAAAATAGTCGTACATCGCTATCTTGCCTTCGCTGGGGTATCAGTCACGGAAGCAAGTTCGCCGTTGACAATGATGACGGGTTGAAAAGCCGCCAGTCGGTGAAGTCCAGCTGCGACGACTCGATCGCCATCATTGAGAGTGCCTCGGACGAAAGCCAGAAACCTGTTGCCTGAACAGTCCGATTCAAGGAGACTCGTGCGATTTCACCAACAGCCGGACCAAGTTGCCCGCTGGTGTGAATATCAAATATGGCGGTGCGAGTTTGTGTTCGCTGGTCAATTTCGGGTAGCACGCAACGAAGTATAGAAGTGACCGTTCGTCCCGAACATGCAATGTCATATTCGTCGCCCGGGCGAAGGTTGTAAGCCAGCACAGGGGGAATGCCAATCTTTGCTTCGAGAAGTTCGTCTTCCACGACTCGGGCAATTGAAGATGCTGGCGTGACGACACTCCCCTCATCGACGAATCGCTTGGCGATAGTGCCGTCAAATGGTGCGGTAAGTTCGCTGTCTTCGATTTGAATTTTTACCGTATCCTTCTCGGCGACGATTTGATCCAGAACGGCTCGCTGAATCTCAACTTCTTCTTTTCTGGTGCCCGCCTCTAGTTCTGCGAGCTGGGCACGCGCGGCGGCAAGTTGGGCTTTGAATGCTGCATCGTTGAATTCGTATTGTTCCACTTCTTCCCCTGAAACAGCCGAAGCCATCGACAGCGATTTGCGCCGATCGAGCCCGCGTGTTTGGAGTTCAGAGACGGCCACCATTCGGCGGACGTTGGCGCGTGCTGCATTGATGACTTCAGCGCGCGGACCGTTCTTGAGCAACAGGTATTGCGCCATTGCAGCATTCAAGCGACTTTCTGTTTGCTGCATTTGCGAATTGAGTTCACGGACATCCAATCGGGCGATAACCTGACCTTTCTTGACCGCTTGGCCTTCCTCGACGAGCACTTCGACGACTTTGCCACCGCGTTTGAAACCGATATCGCTGGTGCGACGCGCGAAGATTTTCCCCGTAAAGTCACGAGCGTTTTGGAAAGAACCCACTTGTTTCGCCACGACCACGTTGACGGGCAATTCTCGTGAGCTACTTTTCAAAACTGAGTCATCAACATCGTTGATGTCGCTGGTTCTCATTCTGTTGAGGCCGTAAACGGCGGAAACGCCGATCAATACAGCGAAAAGTATGGATAGCGAACGTTGTGTCATTTTATGACTGTCCGTCAAAAAGTTCGTAAAAAAAGGTACCGGTTCAGGCCGCGTCCAGAATCGCTAAATCGTCTGGAAAAATCGCCTTTTGCAGCTCGTCGAACATGTCTTCGTACTTGCGTTCCGACGACAAAGGTTGCCAATTCAAGCCGTCTACCATCAGGCTCATGTTTCGTCGAACTGCGTAGTGAGGATTGGTAATTCCGATGTCTGGCAAAGTCCGACTGGTGGAAATAATCGAGTAGGCGCCGAGGCTCATCGACCACAATCCAAAAATGAACTCTTCGGGAGCAATGCCAGCGGGCATCTCCAAGTCGCCGCACGCAATCGCATCCCGCATTACACCAGAAACCGTTTCTATGCACCGAGATTCACACATTAACATCGTACTTCGGCTTTTTTCGCTGGTTTTGTCCCAAATGGAGTGCGATCGCAACAACTGCTCTACACTAAAATGGTCGGGAAATCGTCGAACAAATAACTCGTTTGCGGCACCAATTGCCGTCAGGCGGTCCCGTGTTATTCCTTTGTAACTGGCAGCCTTCCGGAACATTGCCGTTCGTTTTTGAAGCGCCTCATTGGCCAAGGCGATCATGATCTCTTCTTTGTTTGGGAAATGTCCGTAGATCGTTCCCTTCGCGTACTCCATCTGGAGCGCAATTTTCTCCATGCTTAACCCGTGATATCCGTCAGATATAAAGATCTGCCGGGCAACGTTGAGGATTTGAGCCTCACGCTGTCGGATTTCACGCTGTTTTCTAGACATCTTCTCCATCACATCTCTATTATGGCGCTCCGTCAGAAAATGTCAAATTGTCAATTGTTGGATCGTGTCCAGATTCCCAACATCGGCCGGATTGATGCATCGGGCAATCTCCATATAGTCGCAGAATGCGAAATTTACTCCTTGTTAGCAATTCGACCCAACACGGACACGCTTACCTTGAGCACTGCGCGGATGCCATGCAGTCGCTGTTTGCCGAGTGCAGCAAGCTTCTGTTTATTCCTTATGCGCTGGCTGATCTGGATGGATACGGAACCAAGGCTTGTTCCGCCTTTGAGGGCATGGGGTTGAAGATGACGTCGATCCACACACATGCCGACCCTGTCGCAGCGGTCATGGAATCGGATGGCGTGTTTGTTGGTGGAGGCAACACGTTTCGGTTAGCGAAGCGAGTTCACGAATCGGGGGTCGGCGCTGCGATCCGCGAACGCGTCGAAAGCGGAATGCCCTACGCGGGAACCAGTGCTGGATCCAACTTGGCTTGCTGGGCCATTCGCACGACCAATGACATGCCGATCGTTTATCCGCCGACTTTTGATGGATTGCAGTTGGTGCCGTTTCAGATCAATCCGCACTATCTGGATCCCAATCCGGATTCAAAACACATGGGGGAAACGCGTGAGCAACGCATTCGTGAATTTCACGAAGAGAATGCTCAACCCGTCGTTGGTTTGCGCGAGGGTGCGTGGTTGCGAGTCGTCGGTGATCGCATGACGCTGGAGGGCACGACTGGAGCCAAGCTTTTTCTAGCCGGAGAGGCAATGACCGAAATAGGGACTGGTACGGATCTCAGTCACTTGCTCTAGGCGCTCACCTACCTGGTTCCGTGCCGTCAAAAACTTCATGGTATCCGTGAGCAACAAGGCGCCAGCCGCTCACAATGGCGAGCCCAACGCTCGTCACGATTAACGCCGTGGCCCTAAGATCAGGAACCGCTACCTCGGGCTCGTTCTTTTGCTCGATTCGCTTGCGAATCGGTGACGGGGATCTTGGACTTCCAATCAAAACCGAAGTTGATTCCCATCTGGATATGTGAACGGCTATCCTTAGGAGCTGGTCGATACTCAGCAAGATGCTTACGAAGCCTTGATTGGAGTTCTTGGGTGTCGAAACCACTCGGGGTGGAATCCAAAAGCCGCCCCGACAAACCAAACGGGTCAGGTTCGACAACGAATACGCCCGATTGGCGTTTCTTTCCTGACACACTTTTGAGCTGAGATGGCTTGGCCTTGGCGTAGATGAATTGCCCGGCAAACTCATCGCTCCAGGCGGTCTTTAGTAGTTGCTGTTCCATCCCGTCTTCCTTGAGTTCTTCGACATCGACCAAGGCAATTATGAGCAGATAATCACAGGCAGCCACATTCAATCCGATTTCAAAGTTGGCCATCAAGGGTAGTTTGGCGTTTTTGTATCGCTGTGATTTAGCCGTGGAATACTCGTTTTCAATCCAGGCGTCCATGGCGTCCACCATGCTGCTGGGGCGACGAAACTGTTGGTTGGCTCCGCGACTTGCTCGGGACAGAAGTTTTTCGCCTGTGTGGTCGATAAAAGCAAAAGTCGTATTGGCGATGTTTTCTACGCGCCCGCGGTACAATTTCTTCATGTACGCGGCTTCTTCAGCGCTTTCATAAGTCGCCAACCGAATGCAAACGAAGTCGCGAGATGCTTCAGCGATCGATGTGTCGGACAAGAGACTCCTGTCCATATTTTGTTTGCCAGGTCACCAGATCCCGGACACGCCGTGACAATGTGGGGCTGCCGAAACAAACATGATCGGTCGACCGCTACGTTTGGCTTCTTCCAAGCCGGATTGCAATGTGCCGTAGTAGGCAATTTTGGGCGACGCGGCCATGATGGGAGATGCCAACCAAAACAGCCAGCATATCGTCGAAACGAACTTCAGAGACATATCCTTCTCCGCGAGCTTTGGGGGGTACGAGCCACGTTAAATTTAACACCATGCGGCGGCTCGGGTTTCGCAGATTTTCTGTGCTTTCATGAACTAAGACTCGTGATTGGGATGGCTAGCTTCCGTCCTGCTTGCGGGAGCAGCTATGATGGGATTGAAGGAAGAGCACATGGAGCAGCAGGCAATTTCACCGATCCTTTCCAGTCGCATTCGTCGTGGGATTGAACTCACGGTTTGTATCCTATTCGGCTGGAGTTTGATTCAATATGGTCCGCTTTGGTACTGGCCACCGGTTCCCGCAATCAGCGTGGCGGTACTCGCAACGGTTGTTGGCCTGCTGGTATACCGGGCAATCGTTCAGCAACTGCAAAAAGTCGTCTGGGGAAAACGACCCGGTGAAGCGGCTCCCAGACCCATCAAGGCTTACCACGTACCACGGCGATTCAGCATCGGCGCCATCGGGCTGGTTACCCTGATCATCGCGGCTCTTATGGCGACGCTACAGTTTCTTACCGAATCGCTGGACGCGGAGCTGCGTGCCGTCGTGATAGGCGGCTTGTTTACTTTTTTGACCGTGATCAGTTTGATGCAAATCATCATGCAGCGTGTTCCACGTGGTGCATCAATGATTGTTGGTGCGCTGTGTGGGCTGAGCCTCAGTTTGTACGCCTATCCACTTTCCATGAGTCTTTCTGGGACGCTGGTAGGTGGAGTCTGTGGGTATGTAGGCGGCGTCTTCGTGGCTTCAATCTTCCTGATTGCGGACCAGATCGTCGCCTGGTGGCAAGATGAACCGTCAGATAAGCAAGAGCCGTCAACACGATAATCTCGATTGCCCCGTCCAATCGACGTGGGGCGGTTTGCACAGCGGGCTGCGCAAAATAGAATCAAACTATGGTTTCGCTGCCGTCCCCCTATGTCGAATTGAACAACGTAAGTCGTATCTACAAGTCGAGATACGATTCCGTCACCGCGTTAAGTGATGTGAACCTGAAGATCGAACCGGGAGAAAGGCTGGCATTGCTGGGCCGCTCGGGGTCGGGCAAATCCACGCTCTTGAATCTGCTCGGTGGGCTCGACCAACCTACCTCGGGCACCATTACGGTGGGGCAGAAGCAGCTTGATACGATGACGAGCGAGGAGATGGCCAGTTACCGATTGGATTCGGTGGGCATGATCTTTCAGGCTTTCAACCTCATTCCGACCAGAACGGCACTACAGAACGTCGAAATGCCATTCATGTTCAGTGGGCATCCATGGATGGCTCGGCGGCGCAAAGCGAAAGAGGCTCTGAAGCGAGTCGGTTTGGGCAAACGCACCCGCCATCGCCCGGCGCAACTTTCAGGTGGCGAACAACAGCGAGTCGCGATTGCACGGGCGTTGGCTCAAAACCCATCTTTGCTCTTGGCGGACGAACCGACGGGGAACCTCGATACAGCGACTGCAAGCGAAATCATGGAACTGCTGACGGAGTTTTCACAGACGAACAATACGGCGGTCATCCTGGTAACTCATGACGAAGAACTTGCGTCGGGATTCGCGGATCGCGTCTTGCGGTTGCGTGACGGGCAACTGGGAGAATCCACGTGAATTGGCTGGACTTGCTTCGCACCGCATTGTTTGGACTGTTTCAACACAAGCTTCGAACGCTGCTGACACTGTGTGGTGTCTCATTGGGCTCGCTTTTGTTATTCACTAGTCTCTCAGGTGGGCTGGGCGTCATTCGCACAGTCAACGAACGGTTAGGCGTTGGTGAGCGGTTGATGGAAATTGCTGTATCCAGCGGCTTTCTGATGGACGATGTCACTGCGGACGAGGCACGACAGGCTGGTTTTACGCAGGAAATGTCGGACGAACGACGCATACGATTGGCGCGGGCAAGTGGAATCGGCGGACGGAAGAACGTCCCGCTGAATCTGGAGTCAGCCAAGAAGCTGGCTGAGATGGATCATGTTGCTGGCATTTGGCCAGTCGTGAATTTTCGCGCCGCCATGTATGTCGATTCGCAGTCTCGCTGGACGGTTACGCAAGTCAAAGGCGTTCAGCCGAATCGCAGCTTGAAAGACTATATCATCGCCGGCGGTGAGTTTTCGGGCGAGTCGGCGAACGAGATTATCCTGGGCGAACTGTATCTTTATCAGCTTGGCATTCAAAGCGACGAAGAGATCGCGAGCATCGTTGGAACGACAGTACGTTTCGTACCTGGGAATAAGACGCTGACTCAAAAAGCCAGCCAGTTGCTGGCAACCCAGAAAAAACCGTTGCGCAAATTGCCCGCAGAGGCGCAGAAGAAAGCGGACGAAACGAGTGCAAAGCTGAAGCGGGAAATCCAGGCGGAAGTTGACAAGCTGAATTATGACCCCGAGGACTTTACCGTTGTCGGTGTTGTGCGAACACCCAGTCTGGAAGAGGTTCGTTTTCATCCTTGGTTGAACAGCTTGTCAAGAAACGCGTTAATGACGCATGCACCTGCCAGCGAGATTTGGAGGAAGATTCATCCACCGACACGGCAGATCAATGCTGTGATTCGTGCTGATGAAGCCGAAAACGTCATGCGGCTTGAGACGGAGATTAGCGATCTTGGATTTCGAACGCAGTCCATGTCGAAACTGGCTCTGCAAATTCGATCAGCCGTACTATTGATTACGTTGATCATTACCGCCATCGCCGCAGCGGCGCTATTGATATCGGGTGTCGGTATTACTAATACGATGGTAATGAATGTGCTTGAGCGTCGCCGTGAGATCGCGATCATGAAGTCAATTGGGGCTCAGGACATTGATGTTCGCCGCATGTTCCTGCTCGAAGGCATGTTGATTGGTATCCTGGGCGGCATTCTGGGATTGGTGTTGGGCCGCGTCCTGTCAGGAATGACCAGTCAGTACATTGGCCAACTGTTGGAATGGAAACTTAAAGAGCCTTTCGGCGATGAGATATTCGCGTATCCGTGGTGGTTGATCATTCTCACGCCATGCATTGCTGCGGCTGTCACGACGGTTGCCAGTCTCCTGCCGGCTCGTCAGGCTGCACGCTTAGATCCCGTCGCGACTTTCAGGGCGCTCTGAGTTCAAGCCATGGGGTGGAATCGCGTCCAGGGCCTACGCTGATGACGGGATTCGCGACTGCGCCATGGCTTGCTCGAGCAATGGTTGGGGGAGAAGCAAGTGCTGTGAGCGAGAGCCAGCGATTCTCGCTTTTCCCGATGTTTGGCGACATTTTTGCGTCGTGGTATGCGTTTCGCTAACGTAAATCTTGGGAACAGGAACACTCATACCAGGAGATGTTCCGTGGATCACGAACCGAAGAGAGGTTGTCGTTATCGTTTAGCTTTCACGCTTGTCGAGTTGCTGGTGGTCATTGCGATCATAGGCATTCTCGTAGCCCTGCTCTTGCCTGCCGTCCAGGTGGCTCGCGAAGCTGCACGACGAATGAGTTGTGGCAATCAAGCCAAACAACTTTCGCTTGGAGCGCTCAATTACGAGTCGGCTCATCGTCGTTTTCCCCTTGCCGGTGATCGGCATATCGCGACTGAGACGGGCCGAGTTTTTCCGTTGCCCGAGGAACTGGTTGTTGCCCCATTGGGCCAACCCGGTACGGCTGATTCCAATTCGACCAGTGGACAAGTCGGTGGGTTCAGCTATGTCGTCTATCTGTTACCGTTCATCGAAGAAAATGCCCTCTACGATCAGATTCGGTCGTCAACCAATCAGCTTCGTGCAGGTGCATACCATGTCGATGCGACGTTCAATGGCCAACCGCTGGCTTCCAAGAAACTTGGCAGTTTGATTTGCCCCAGTTTTTCAGGGGACGACGAGGCGGACGACAGTCGCTACCAACAGACGGAATCTGCGATTGGCAATTACGTCGCTCTGGTTGGATCGAGGCTGGTGTCGCAGTCGATCGGAGTCCACTATGACGCGGCGATGGTGCCGGGACTGCGGAGTAACCGTGGCAAAGGAACAGCAATGCGGGATATGTCCGACGGCACGTCCAAGACCGTTTTGCTTTCGGAAAGTCGCGAAGAGAGCGTTAGTGCGTGGTACGACGCCGCGTCGACTTGGGTTGTAGCCATGCGACCGGATAACCCTGAGTTACACGCATTGAACTACGGGCCGGATTTGGCTGCAGGAATTGACAACCTGTACTACGAAAGTTTCCCCGGCGGTAGTCGCGATTGGGGGCCAAGTAGCGATCACGCGGGCGGCATGGTGGTTCATGCGTTCGGTGATGGTCATGTCCAGCATCTTAGCGACAGCGTAGACGCTGAGTTCTATCGGGCGATATCGACAAGGGCCGGACGCGAATCGGTCGCAGAATAGTGTTGCCCAAGTCGGGTAACATCCTCTACGCATCGGATTCCCCATGCCGATGCGTGTTCTCTCCCCGAAGGATCGGGGAGAGTTTTTCTGGAGTTGCTGATGCGTTTTTGTGGACGCGGATTGAGATTGCATTATTGGGTTGGGGGGACTCGGACCAGGGAAGCAAGCTACTGGTGTTTGCGTGCTATCGTCGGAGAGTATTCGATTTACCCTTGGTGAGTTGCGAATGTTCTTCAGCTTTGCAATCGCCAATGGCGTTGCTTGGCCGAATGGCGATGTTCCAAGCAACTGCGCATGTGAACATGCCAATGAGGTGCCCTATCCAAAGACCTTGTGCGCCATGTACGCCATGTGGCGTTACGAAGGAGAATAAAATACAGGCAACGCTGAATGGGACTGGGAAAAGGAGTCCCAGGAGGAGGTATGCTCCGAGCGACTGTTAGCCGCGAATTTCCATGTGACGCTCGGTAGCATCGCCGATGAAGTACAGGAGGGCAACAAGCGAAAGGTATGTGGTAAGAGGTAGCAATAGAGAGTCGGAAAGGTAGAAGTTTGATTGGACACTCCAGATACGTATGCCCAGCACGACTGGCGCTACGATGCAATGACGATCGCGATGTGCTTGCGTGAATTCATCGGTGGGGCGAGTGTGATGGTCAAGCTCCGAACCAGATGAATGGATGGAGGTTGGAGAAGTCTCGCGAACGAAGAGCCGCTTCGCGAATCAATAGATGCAGGTAACCGCTGTTGTACCTGGGTTCCATGGACACCATACTGAAGAGAATGATCCAATCGTCGCCCTTTAGTGATTCATTTCTTGCGATCTTGTTGGCATTCCCATAGCCTTCCACCGTGGACGTCAAAAGCGACGCGACAACGTCAATATCCGTCTTGAAGTTTGCGCGACTTGCTACTGCCATTGGGATCGTGGGCGTAAGCACATGACAGGTTTCAATTTCCGGATCGTTCGGAACCCAAGTTTCTTCATAGGATGTGCGAGCGCAGCGAATGAGTTTACTTTTTTCGCAGTCGATGTGGTGAATCATATATGGAACGGGCGAGATCTTATTGCCTCGAACGCCAAATACGTAGAGCCTGCCCGAACTTGGAAGTAAACCGCTTGCGGCTTCAACTTCGGATAGGTCGATCTGCGCAAGCAAAGGCACAAAATATCCTTCCCACTTGGGCCATTCAAAATTGGGCGGTAAGTCGGGAGTGCCCCCAATGCGACTGTGGCCGATTGGCACACTCGCGAGCATTTCATCATCAATCCTGTGCGCAAAGCCGGTTGGGTCACTGCAAGCTTCGTTGACGATGTCCCAATCGATACCCGCGAATGCGTTGGCCAAATCGTCGTCCATCTCTCGTTGCAATTCATCGCGAGACTCTTTCGAGTCGTCGGAAGGGAGGTACGCGCCGGACGTGAACTTATTCCACATTTCGTCAGCGGCATTGGGCGTCTCCAGTTCATCCTCAAAATCCGGAGTTTGATTCGCCCGAAATAGAATCTCACGTTGCTCCACGGGTTCCCTCGAAAAGCATGATGTGCCAGATAAACCTTTGCTTGCGACAGAACGCCTGCCGTAATCGGGCACGAACGTTTACTTGTGGGGTGCAAGTCCCTCCGTCTCCGTTCGCCCTTTGTCGCAGTATACTGTCATCAAGACATTTGATCGAGCATTCGATTATCGGTCACTAATACGTTTGCTCAACGATTGTGTTGACCACGGCATCAGTCGCGAAAGCAATGGGCGGATGTCTCGCGCACCCGCCGTGCGTTACGCGATGCCCAACCGATGGCTCGAAGAGCAAGGGCTGGTTTCGCTAAAGCAAATCTGGCGTGAGCTTGCTCCGCTTCGTCGAACCGTCTAGCGCGGACCTGCATGCTAGGTGCTGTGGGGCTGCCGGCAGAAATGGCCGCGGCTACCCGATTTAT
>CAYYHV010000280.1:0-10446 GCA_964471695.1 uncultured Pirellulaceae bacterium | reverse complement strand
CCGAGAATACTTAACTCGATGGGCCCCCGTCGGGGCGACGCGGAACTGGATTGCATCACGACTCTTGCTCCAAGTCCAATCGACGGGCTGGCCGTCGAGTTGGACTTTCTCGTCAAACGACTCTGGAGCGGGAATCGGCAGCCTGATCGTGAGTCCAGGACGAAACGTCTCCAATCCGATCGTGCAGGAGACGCGCTGGATCGACAACGGTGACTCACTCCCCTGCGGCGCCAACTCTCCCGAGTAGACCGCCGACGTCAGCAACCATCGCTGCCCCACGGGTTTACGCGACTCGGAGACTTGTACCAACTGGTCGTACATTGCGGACGGAACGTATACGTATTTCCCATCCGGTTGCCCGCCATCTTTTACGGGAAAGAGAACGCGTTGAAGCTTGACAGCGGCTTGTTTCAGAGGCGGTTGCGCCCACACCACAGAAAATGACAACGCCAAAATCGCGGCTAACAACCAGAGGCTAGTTCCGCCGACAGGCACTGCAGCCTTGGTAAACAATCGCAAAGCCTGTTTCCCGACTCCACGCAAACTACGATCCGTGCGGGGCAGCGATCGCGCAAACATGGCCCCCATGGCTCCCCAGAATACCCCACGCAAAGGCGCGAGAAACGGCATTCCACAGATGGGAAGCAAACAACCAAATACGCCGATCAAAATGACGAACCATCGCGAGGGAATACTGCGCCATACCGACGCCGTAATGAGCAACAGGAAAACCATCCAGCCGATCAGCGCCACGACGCCCGCATCGTAGATTCGGAGCGATCCTTGATTGTCCTCACTGACCTTCCCCTTCCAAGACGACACCGTGCGCGCCGTGCCTGTCCTGGCGGCCCAGCCAAACATGCGACTTGCCAGCGTCGTGGTATAGCCGTCGCCGACGGAACCCCAGCCGCGATAACGCGGCGGCAGGTTGACTTTCCATTCTCGCGTCAGAAGAGGAACGTCAACATCGGGAAGTGCTACTGCCAAGTAGTCAAATGGGGCCAATGCCGAGCGTTGCTCAGAGGATTCGATGGTCAAGCGTACGTTGCGTTGCCCTCGAGGCAATGGAATCGTCGCTGCGGCTTCCGTGGTACTGGCGACCATCAGCTGATGGTCGTCCAACATCACACGACGAAGCGTACAACCTTCCGGCAGCCTCAACTTCAGTGACTCACGTCCAAAATTTTCGACATCCCAATTGGTTTCGTGAACCAGCGTCCCCTGCGCCGCCACACTCGTGGTGGTTTGTGCGAGTCTGATCCAGGCGCGGTGGGTCGGCGATTCTTGCCCGCGTACCAGTCGAATTGCCCCTTCCCGAACGGGATCGGACAAACGGTAGGGAACGAGAAAACTTCCAATTGAATCGGAGCTGCGATCCAGCGGCTCCGGCGAGATTGGCAACGACTCCAATTGCGATTCGACGCGATAATCGGTGGGAAGTTCACGTGCTGCATGAACGCTTGTTTTGGATCGTTGAGTCGTCGCATTCGTCGCGCGGGCAATCGACAAGGGAACCGCAGTTTGATTCTCGGTGAATATTTCAAACGTTCGGTTCCCAACTACGGTAATCGTTTCGGCTTTGGATTCGGGAATCAGAACCTCCCACAGTTCCGCGTTGTATTCGCCTTCCCCGACTTTTTTTCGAGTCGCCGTCAGCTCTTGATCCGATCCCTCCTGCGTCCACCGAATCGACTCGGAGCGCGCAGGTGAGATGCGGAGTGTGACGGCTTCAATCGCCGAACTGTTCGTTCGACAAACCGCTGTATATTTTTCGCGAACAAAGTCGCTGTGAACGTGTGCATCGACTTGTACGTTCGCGTCCCATTGTGGACGACCGCGGGCGTAGGCAAAGGCCAAGGCGTCATCAGCCTCCGAGCCGCGAAAAACATAGTCGCCACGATTGAGATTGACCAATCCGGCCATCTCCCCTGGAATCTCGGCTGGATCGAGCGGCGCGATTTCTTCGTTGCCCTTCATCTGCAATTGAAATGAACCCAGACAGCGGACTGCGTAGAACTCGTCGATTGAACGAACATCGTTCAGCCTCAGGATCTCGAGACTGCGATAATCCAGATCACGCCCGGGCCCGAGGGGACGTCGCGCATCGACCACAACCTTGATTGGCTGGTTTGGCGAAAGCGGTTTTGCCAACTGAATCTGAATGCGACTACGACCATTCGGATTGGATTCGACGACCCAGTCTTCAAGAATGCCTTCGGGAACCACCTCGAGGGAATCAATCGACCACAGCTGATTGATCGAGCCCGCCAATTCGAAACAGTATCCGGTGCTGGCATTCAGGTTGGTGACGACTTTGGCAGTTGTCACCTGTCCTCCCATAGTGATTGAACTGACGGTGTTACCTTGAATATCCGTCCCAATATTTCGGACTCCCAGCTCGACATTGCCACCGGGACGATGAAACTCAACGGCTACCTGCAATCGTTTTTCGCTATCAGCCGACGGCTCTGGGAACGTTTCGGGTTCGACCTGACGTCCGTCGTTCACTTGGAAACGGCTGATGGTCAACGGCTCGACAAGCTCCAAGCGGGCTGACGACGAACGCCAAATCATGCCTGATGGTTGCACGTCTGGCACGGACCAAATGGACTTGTCCGGCAAATCGGCGGAGAACACGAGTGTGGCCGTATGCTTCCCGGGCAATAGGGGCGTTGCCAGCCGCGCGAGACTTCCAGCGGGCGAGTCGACATCGAACGGCGACGAAGCCACGAGAGTCGTTTCGCGTCCATCCACCACAAGCGATTTGATCCGAGCCGTCTCGCCATGCTCCAATCGCAACTCGTTGACGACGCCATCGATAACCTGAATCGCAATTTCGGCGATTGCATCAATGCCCTGGTGGGCGACCTCATAGCGTGATGACTGATCAAAAATCGCCAGTGACTCGTTGCCTGAATCCTGCTGCCGTGCCACGACGACTGGGACGGAGGTCGCACTCCCCACTTCGAGCGTCCAGCGATTGGACTGAGGCGACTCTGTTTCCTTCGAAACGAACCGATTTGGGCTGACAATCTGCATCGCACTGGGCAGTACCAGTGAAATGGTGCTTCGCAACGACGGCGGCAACTCGAATTGAAACAGGAATCCATTTCCCGATTGAACGCCGCGACGTGACCAGTCAAAAAGCAACGTGCCCGACTGCTGGACAACAGCGATTTGCCGTTCTGCCGGTCCCAAGCCGACGACGGCAGGAACCGTATCAAAGTCGTTGTTTTCCCAACGTGGCCGGGAAACGGGAAAATTACTATCGCCCAAATCCAGCTCCGTCGGTCCCGACGCGCCTCGCTGCACCTCAAGTCGGGCGGCTCCGTCGAGCAAAACGCCATTCTCAAAGCGAGCGCTGTAGTTGGCCCGTTCAACATAAGTGCGGGCGTCACTCGCACTGCCACGCCCCGTCGCAGAGTGCGAAGCGGCGGTCACCATCGATTCAAACTTCTCGTATTCGACGGGGATGTGATCGCTACCGAACCGGGATATCTCTTCAAGTGGCAAATAAACACGCGAAAAAGGAATCCCCACATCGACGCCAGGCGTGTCGCTCGCGTTGGCGGCATCCTGAGCCACCGTGCTCACCGACAGCCAGCCAGTAAGGACCAAAGTCACCAAGACGCGGCAAAGATTCTGACGACCCATGGCTTAGTTTCGTTCGGACGTGGGAAGACTGACGATCGCGGTGTCTGTCGACGCCAACGACGGCGGCTCATGAACGCTGCTACTCACGTTGAGTGCATTCCGTGTCGGCAGGATATCCGACAGCGGTTGTTGGACGACAGCAGCCGGAGATGGCGTTCGGTTAATCATCCAATCCAGAATGCGTGCGACCGCAAGTAAGACTAACCCCAGCGCTGCGGCTTGCAACACAACCAGCGTTGTCGACGGATACACCCAAGCCGCCGCTGTGGCGAGAACGGCAATCGGCGCCAACATCCAACGTAACGGCAACGACGAAACGACTTTCCACAATAGCCCGACGACAAGACACAGCCCCGATCCCCACAGCAACAGTGTTTTTCGAGTCGCGGTCCGAAGCGTCATACCCGGCGACTCGCCAAAGCCGCTAAACAGATACTGATTCACTTCGCCGTCCGGTGACGTTTGACTTGAACCCTGAGCCCATTCTTCCAGCCACGCTTGATCTTTCTCGATGCGACGCGCAATCGTCATCCCCTTGCGACGCCAGCGATGTTCGGCTTGAAGGCTGGATGGTCCAATCACCAGATGTTCGTGACCGGGCAACACGAGATGCCAATAGATTTTCCTTGTCCAGCCAGCCGTGTCGATCTCCGGCAACTGCATCGTCATCATGCCCGGCGTACTCCGTTGACGGAACGGATAAAAGAACTCCACCAGTAGACTGTCCGGCGTCGTCGGTTTCGTGTCGACGGCCCACCAATCATCGCCAGCATTTCGCATGCGCACGGCTTCACCGTTTACCAGCAACTGAGCCCGATCCACCTCCGCGCCTGCGGGCAGTCTGAATCGTAGCGGATTCGTTGCCATGGAGAGCTGCACGACGACTCGATCCTGTCGGGCTCCAGCCGTCATCCACGTCTGGGCGAACACCCGCTCGATCACCGTCGGTTGGCGACTCTCTGAACGAATGAAGCGGGTGCCGAGCGAAATCCGCTCGGGTTGGATACTCGATTTCCATTGTTGATTCGAAGTCGAATCGCTCCCGGGACTGGAGAGTACCTGTACCGTCCAATCCTCGGGTTGATTGAGCGTCACGCCAATCGAATTCGGCGAAGAAATGCGAAGAACGCATTCCGTGATTTCGCCAATATTGGTCGTTGCCGCGGGCAAGTCAAAAACGTTGAGGCTGCCCATCGACTGACTGACCTTCGTGCGCAAACGAATGTCGCCAACGCGTGACTGGGGCAACTTCACCTCAAGCTGTTGGAGCAAATCGTCGCCGCTATCTGTCACGATACGACGAGCCGTCGGATCGACTTCTTTCCCATCAAGCTCCAACCGAAAACTCTCGTCTTCCAGCATGCGACTGGGCAAAGTCAGCGTCAAAACGTCGACTGGAAGATAGCGAACATTGAAACGGAAATCCTGAGTCAACGTGGCGACGTCCCGAGTCACCTCGACATTGTTGCCAATGCGAACCGTGACCGCCTGTTCTTTCAGGCCGATATCGTACTGCAACGATCCCAAGGCAGCCTCGCCGCGGTAGCGATAACAAAGTGGCTTGCGCTCGCGCTCACCATACTTGAGACTGTCCGGAGCCGGCTCGGTATCAAACGAACGGATGGATTGCGGCTTGCCCGACAACGTCAAATTGTCCGCTGGCGAAACCATTACTAAAGCAGGCGAAGCCGTGGCGTCCAGCACGGTCGGCAAATTGATGGTGAGCAGCTTGCCCGCAATGTCGAGCGGCTTGGTTGCCCGAACCTTGAGCGAGAAATCACCGCGTTTGGGCGACGCCATCGGAATTTCCAGAGGAGCCACTTCGCTGGTCGTGAATGAATCCTCTTGTATTAGCGAGGGATCACCGACGTCGATAACTTCCCAGCCCGCCAGATCGATTTTCAGAAACGAAGCCGGAGCGCCTCGAATCTTGAAAGCCAAATCTGCAGTCAATTCCACCGAGTCCTCACGTACATCAAAGAAGTACGTTGGATCCACAATGACACGAGTCTCCTTGGGCAAGATGCGAATCGGCAGCGTTGATGGCTGGCGATAATACTGAAATGCCGCCGTCAACTTGCCCGGCGACAGCGATTCGTTGTTGACCGCGATCCGACGCAAATTCGCCTGCTCATCCCACCGCACCAGCCAATCACCGTCGGCGATCAAGGCGACGACACCCGAATGCCGTACGGCGTCTTCGACTTCGAAACCGAGTACATCCAATGGCTTGGTCGCATCCAATTCTCCAACATTCTGTTCCACAGCCAGTTGCAGATCGACAGGCCCCTTTGTCGGCTGATTGAATTTTACAATCGCGATTGGGCGGTTCGGTTGGTTGTCGGCTCCTTCGTTGGTCACATACTCAATGGAGTACTCACTGTTTTCCACCGCCACCGGTTTTGAGCCGATAGGCAGTCGAACGCGCAACGCACGCATTTCGCCACTGAAACTGGAAACGCGCAAACGAGCCTCGGTGCTCACGGCTCCAGGGCCTTTTACCAGCACCTGCACATCGCCCTCGACTTCGACAATCCTCGGACGCTCGCGCGGAGCGATTGCCAAGTTGCCCCAAGTGATCTGAAAGTCGCCGCCAACTCCCGTGGCGATGAATCGAGTCCGATTTTCTCCTAACAGCTCCTTGTCGATCAATTGGGATTGTTGACTCACAGTGGCTGAACCGTTGGGCACGTTGGCCACCAACTCCAACCGTGAGGCTGCGGCACGGGGTAACGTCAGCTCTAAACGCGACTGACTTCCGACTTGGAGAATGGGAGCCAATACCTTCAACTTGAGCGTGTGCGAGTCCATGGGATCGCCGCGCAACCAACTGATGTACCCGCCCGATTTGTCATCCGCCGATTGAATGATATGTTCGCCGTCGCCCTCGTAGACGGCAGGACCATTCAGCACGGCTCCCTTCAGTCGCAATGGTACGCGCACCATTTCATCGGTCATCAGTTTGATACTGAGGGAGATTTCCAATTCGGCTCGGTTCGCAATTTCCGATCCAGAAACGGTCAGCTGCTCGATACTGAAGCTGGGTGGCTTTTCGGGTTGCGTAAGCTGACGGTCGAGGTTGTACAGTCGCAAGAAATCTTCGTACGACAAATTCAGCACAGGTACGAGATCACCATCTGCGTCTCGCACATAAAGCGTCTCGACGCCCGAATCCACGACTGGAGGATTGTCTTTTGTGGCAGTCCCCGGCGACTTTTCGGTTGGCGGTTGCTGTGGGGTTTGAGCCGAGAGCTTTGCTGACAGCCCCAGAAGTAGAAGAAGAACGCACATCCCGCCCATCTTCATCAGCGCACGGAGACGCACCGACTGCCACAGCCACAAGCGATGAATTTGCGCTCGCCCGAGTTTCATACCTGTATTTTGCAAGAATCCAGCCCAGCGCGGTATCGCCCAGAATGGGCAAAATCAGCGTTTGGGAGTTTTGTTCCGTTGAAGAGAGGCCTCAACACCAATTTTACTCAGTCGAATTGGTTCCTCCTAGCAGCAACCGATTGAGTACGCAGGCAATTTGACGTGGTTCGTGACCTCGCTGCAGAGTATTCTGCCAAATTGGCATCATCTTGGACGACAGACCAGGAGTTCTGCATCTTTGACAATCGATTGATCAGCCCGATTCGCTGACAAGTATCCGATTCTTTCCTACCGTTATCGACGAATTCGGCAAACCAAGAGTTCCCCTCCGCGTAGTTTTTTGACGAAGTGTGCCTTACCCAACCGCAGCATCTCTAGCTCAATCGGTAATTGGCACAGCGGTTGCTTTTGTGGTGCCCAACACGGGGATGGTCTGCCATCTGTGACAGTCGTTTTGTAAACGTCTTTTTTGAGAAAAGCTTCAAAAACTGTCCAGATTGCCAAAAGCGGCTTGCCGTTGGCCAGACCAACAAGACTACAGAACAGTTCGAACGAACAAACCGAGATTTGCGATCAATGTCGATTCGCAGTTTCGAATCCACATACACACGTGTAATCCACCAGAAGGAGGGCATTCACTGTGGCGAAGAACATGGTATTTGATGACGACGCGAGGCAGCCGCTATTGGCTGGCGTGTCAAAGCTCGCCCGAGCCGTACGTAGCACGCTCGGACCACGCGGTCGCAACGCTGTTTTAGACAAAGGTTGGGGATCTCCCAAAGTCACCAAGGACGGCGTGACCGTTGCTGAAGACATCGACTTGGACGACCCCACCGAAAATCTGGGCGCCCAGTTGGTTAAAGAAGCGGCCAGCAAGACGAACGACGTGGCCGGTGATGGCACCACCACGGCAACGGTTTTGGCAGAAGCCATTTTCCGCGAAGGTCTCAAGATGATCTCGGCGGGTGCAGACCCTATGGCTCTGTCACGCGGCATCGCCAAAGCCACGGATTCGGTCAGCGAAGCCATCCGTAAGCTGGCTGACAAGATCGACGACAAGAGCAAGAAGGCGATCAAGCAGATCGCGACGATCGCTGGCAACAACGATCCGTCGATCGGGGACGTGCTCTCCGAGGCTTTCATGAAAGTCGGCAAGGACGGCGTCATCACGGTTGAAGAAGGCCGTTCCAGCGAGACGTACGTCGAAGTCGTCGAAGGCATGCAATTTGACCGCGGCTTCTTGTCGCCTCACTTCGTAACCGACCAGGACAATCAGGTCGTCGAGTTGACGGATTGTTACGTTCTGTTGTTCGAAGAAAAAATCTCATCCGCCAAGAAACTTGTTCCTATCCTGGAAGCGGTCAGCAAGGCGAACAAGCCACTGTTGATTATCGCTGAGGACGTGGAAGGCGAAGCTCTCGCAACGTTGGTTGTGAACAAGATGCGAGCCATCTTGAACGTCTGTGCCGTAAAGGCTCCTGGTTACGGCGATCGTCGCAAAGCCATGTTGGGCGACATCGGAGTTTTGACTGGCGGAACCCCTGTCTTCAAGGACTTGGGAATTGACTTGGAGAGCGTCAAGCTTTCGGACCTCGGCAAATGCAAGAAGATTCGCATCACTTCGAACGACACCATCATGGTTGGTGGCGGCGGCAAGAAAGCGGACATCGAAGGCCGAGCCGACACGATTCGTCGCGAGATCGAATCCACTGACAGCGACTATGATCGTGAAAAACTGCAGGAACGACTAGCCAAGCTGGCTGGTGGCGTTGCTCAGATTAACTGTGGTGCTGCTACCGAAACAGAAATGAAGGAACGCAAAGCACTTCTCGAAGATGCCAAAGCCGCTACGGCTGCCGCTCTTGAAGAAGGCGTTGTTCCCGGTGGTGGCGTTGCTCTGCTTCGCTCGGCAAAAGCTCTGAAGAAGCTTGGCGATGACTGCGTCGGTGACGAAATTCACGGCATCGAAATCATTCGCAATATTCTCGACAAACCGCTTCGAGCTATCGCGGAAAATGCAGGGCTCGACGGCGCTGTTGTCGTTAATCGAGTCCGCAACATGAAGGGCAAGCACGAAGGCTACGACGCAGACAAAGATAAATACTGCGATCTGGTTGCGGCTGGTGTCATTGATCCTGCCAAAGTTGTTCGCACGGCTCTAAAGAATGCAGCCAGTGTGGCTTCGCTGCTTCTAACCACGTCGTCGTGTGTGACGGACATTCCTGAACCCGAAGAAGCTGGCGGCGATGATCATCACGATCACGGTGGTGGCATGGGCGGAATGGGTATGGGCGGCATGGGTGGCATGGGCGGAATGGGAATGGGTGGCATGGGCGGAATGCCCGGCATGATGTAATCGTTGCCACGACCTTAAGAACCCAACCATGGCGAGTCGCGATGTTCGACTTTCGGCTCGCCTCACAAAACAAAACGGCTTCTCAAAGCCACTAAAGCATAAGGAAGAAAGCAATGGCCAAGACAAAGATCAAAATCAAACCTCTTGATGACCGTGTCGTAGTTGAGCCGATTGATCCGGAAGAAGTAACCGCTGGTGGTATCGTTCTGCCCGGCAGTGCTCAGGAAAAACCACAACGTGGCACCGTGATTGCCGTGGGCCCTGGCAAGCTGCTCGATACTGGCGAGCGGGGTTCGCTTTCCGTTGGTGTTGGTGACGAAGTCATCTACGGCAAGTACGGCGGAACGGACATCGAAGTGGATGGCGACGACGTCAAAATCCTTCGCGAATCGGACATTCTGGCCAAGGTCAGCTAACAACGTCAGCAACGCGAGTTCGACTCGCAACGATATATAAGGAGCCATTCACATGGCAAAACAACTTTTATTCGAAGATCATGCACGACAACGCATGCTTCGCGGCATCGACAAGCTGGCTGATGCTGTCGCAATCACTATGGGACCAACGGGTCGCAACGTGATTATCGACAAATCGTTCGGTGGCCCGACTGTCACGAAGGATGGTGTTACGGTCTCGAAAGAAGTCGAATTGGAAGATCGCTTCGAGAACATGGGCGCCAAGCTCGTGAACGAAGTCGCTTCGAAGACTTCGGATTTGGCTGGCGATGGAACGACGACTGCAACGGTATTGGCTCGTGCCATCTTCCGTGAAGGCATTCGCAACATCGTGGCCGGCAGCAATCCTACGGCCATTCGCCGAGGCATCGAAAAAGCGGCTTCGGCTTGTGAAGAGTACCTGCTCAGCAAGGCCAAGGCAGTCTCCAAGAAGGAAGAGATCACCAACGTCGGCGCGATTAGTGCCAACAATGATCGTTCCATCGGCGAACTCCTGGCGGATGCGTTGGAGAAGGTCGGTAAGGACGGAGTCATCACTGTCGAAGAAGGCAAAACTGCCGATACGACTTTGGATTTCGTCGAGGGCATGCAGTTCGACAAGGGCTACAT
>CAYYHV010000279.1:0-10481 GCA_964471695.1 uncultured Pirellulaceae bacterium | reverse complement strand
GGGTTCGCATAGAATCCGCTCACAACCCGAGCTTCGTACCCCAAGCTGCGAACAAGCAATGCAGCGGAAGTGGCGAAAAGATAGTCGGGGCCCCGCTGGGAACTGAACAGAAAGTGAGCAGCAGCATCGTCAACACCTGGAGGCGTCATATGCTTAGCATCCAGAACGTAATCACAACGCAAACGTTCGCAAATCGCCTCGATTTTCTGCCAGTCATTGTCACAACCGGAGGTCCATGCCCGAGCCAATTCCGCAATGCGGGTTCCAGACGCCTTCGGTGTCAAAGAGCAACTTGGCAGATGTGGCACCGAATCAGCCGATCGTTGAAGCGACTCGACATGGATCACAGTTAACTGCGGAACAAAATCCATGTTCAGCGATAGCATTCCATCTTCCGCAACAGTAAACAACGACTCGGTGTGCATCTTGTCTAGATGAACCCCGATGCTTCCCGGCGGTGATGGAACTCGGTCGGTCTTCAGATTTATGATGCGAAGCTCATGATGATCGCGATACGTCAAAAGCTCATCCTCGAAGGCGTCCGTATAGCGAACCCACGGTCGACCGTCGACTCCTGTGTTGTCGAAATACAGCCGGCGCTGCGGCGAGCCACTAGACGTCGAAAGCGTGTGGCCATTCCATAAGTCGTAAGTACGCAGTCCTAAATGAACAGGGACACGACCGGCGACTTGCAGAAGCGCCCGCGATCGCAAGTCCGAGACTGCTGGCGAATCCTTTTTCAGCTGTCTCACCGCATTGAATTCGCGCCCCGCTTGTTCGTTGACCCCCTGCTTCTGATGATTCTGCTGCATCATGCTAGGAGCGAGCGGGATGGCACGTCCTTTCTTTGGCGGCTTGGGGGGTTCTTCAGAAAACTCGCTGAAACAGTCGTAGAGACTTGGCATTTGGGACTCGAGAAATAACTCGCTCTCGATTGGTCCAAAGCTGTTTGCGTTCTCCCTTGCACTGACCATTTGCGGGCCATCACCGACGCCACCATAAGCAAACTCGTCTTTCCATCGCGTGCCGCCGGAGCTCGGCAAATAGCCTTGAATGGCCGTGGTGAAGTTCCTGCCATTGGCCAACTGAGGTAGAAGGAGCAATCCAGCAACCCCCAATCCAGCAGCGGCGAGCGGTTTCCATGGAATCCAAATCTCTTCCTGTGTGAGAAAACAGCCGCTTAGACGGTCCCAGTAGACGCCCATCAACCACCACATGCCAACGATGGTGTAAATGATCAACGCAACGACAGTCCAAAGATGCATGAACCACAGGATACTGAACAATGCCAAGAAGCAGCTCGCCAACGCACCATACTGCTGAGCTTGTGGGTCTGTCCGTTTGGCGACCAAACCAAGCATCATATTTCGTAACGCTAGGGCGAGTTGAATCTCGAAGGGCTGCCCCCAAAGCAGGTTCGCACGCTGAACGACATTCCAACTGAACGAAAGCAAGACAAGCGCAGTGAAGCACAAAACCGTCAGTGAACGCCCCATTCCGTGGCGTGCTTCGCCGCTAAAGATATAGATCGTGAACGCCAGGATTAACGCGACTCCCAAGTGGTAACCGTCTACGACAATCTCGCCTTGCCGATCGTTGAGAGCGAGAAGAAGCATTAACGTCGAGATAGCTGCCAAAACGCGAGACAACCCGTTCAAGGAAGGCTCAGCATGCATGCCGGAGCCTCCTTGGACCGTTGCGCCAGCCCTTGCGAATCTGCCTGGGAATGTCGGCACTTGGGCTGACCGTTATCCAGCCGTTTAACGCTGGATTTGAGCATGGCGTCGGCGTACATCGTGGCTTTGTAACCAGCACGATCGAGTCGCCGGCAGAAGCCTCGGATAGGTCAGTCGTTATGTTGATCGTGAGCGCGGTTGATGAGTATCGGAGCGAGCGTCCTTCGTCAGTGTTCGATTCACTCATTTCGAGAACGGCCAGCCAGTCGAGCATTGCTGCGGCGTTGCTCCCGTTGGCTGCCGATCGAAACTTGGTTTTTGGGGCTACCAACGTCAACGCGATTCCCTGCCGGAGGAGTGCATCTCCTACACTCGCGGCAATGCGAATCGACCACTCGAGGGTCGAGTCGGGCCCGGTTTCAGGGTGGATGCTGTTCGACGTATCGAGCGTGATCGTCGCGTCGGACACCGCCGAACCCTCGCGCTCGAAAGAGATCAATTTGTCGTACAACGCCGTCTTGGCCCAGTGAATTTGCCGCATGGAATCGCCGTGTCGGTATTCACGCACCATCGTGCGATGCCCCATGCTGCCAGCAGCAGACTCGCTTGGCTGCCCCACCCAGGATTGAGCGCCGGAATGTAGAGGAAGCGGTGGCAACGGAAAACGCTGAGGCCACACGATCACACTCGACGCGACAACCACCTGCTTTCTTGCTTTCCATAGCCCAAAGGGGAACTCCGTCACAAGTCGCGGGCAGCCTACGGGATACTTACCACGAATCGTTGGCGTGAATGACCAGCGATAGCGTCCCTTCGACCAGCCACCGATTCGAGAGATCGCGACGGTTGCCTCCTCGTCCGATAGACAGGCTTGGTCGAACCCGCCTTCAACGGCAAGGCCCCATACCGGCCAAGGCCAGCGATTGGTGATAATCAACTCCGCTTCGACTGGCTTCCCTTCTTCCGTCCGTGTAGTCACGAAACTCAGATGGCACGACACACCCCGTATCCCGAACCAAGGCCACACACATCCGACGACGATCACCGTCGCCACCGAGGCAAAGACGACGAAACCTTGCGGCGCGACGAACAACCCGCACAAAAAGGCCGCCAACGCGGTTAAACCCAACACGCCCAATGGCTGACGCAGTAAGTGCCGGTAGGGAATCGCCCACCCACAGTGCTCATGTTGGACAATCTGGCCGGCGATTCGCTGCCAGCGGTGAGCGACAGTCGCCCGCTGTCGAGCATACCATCGAGCGAACAACATCATTCGTCACACTCCCTCTCGACGGTTGTCAAGCAGCAATGACTGCCGCTGCATAAGCAAGACTTGCGATGGTTCACGATGTGCCCGATGACGAGCAATGCGCCTCCGAGAGGCGTCACGAAGGGCACGATGCGCGCGAGCAGATTGCTCGACTCCGATTCCCCTGAGGATGTCGACGAACAAAGCGAACATGCGTCGTCGACACACGACTTAACGGCTACGACATTGGTAGATTCAGCCGAGCAGCTCGCACAACACCCGCCCTCCAAACCAAAAGCGGCTGCCATTAGCATGATCACCCCCGCCGCGCCCCATATCGCGGGAGTCAAATTGCCATGCTTCCGCCATCCCGGTACGAACGCGAAAGCAGCCAGACCGAAGCAGATTACCGCCATCCAACGGTGAAACCCTTCGTCGGCCAACCAGCCGAGCCCCAAGGCTGGGAGGTACGCCAGTACCAGCGGCATCGCAGCGCAGTGGATTGCGCACGCGATAGACGCAACCATTCCCGCCCAGTCGGCAAGGTAGCTTCCGTGGCCGACACCATCGCCCGTGTCTTGCGCTATGATCATATCGCTCATGCTCCCTCCTCCATCGATTCGACCTCATCCCATTCGATCTGCGGAAGGGGGTCGTCGTACGTCAGCCAAACTTCAGGACCTGCCATCAATTCCTCGTCCGTCAGCAGGCACTCTTCCAAGAGAGATTCGATAACAGGTCGATCCATATCAATACCGATGAAAACGATTTCCTGACGCCGGTCGCCGTGGGGACCATCGAATTGAGACTGGATGTCGCCGCGCAACTCAGCGTTTTCGAGGGTGTCCTCGGGCCACTCCTCATCCGGAGCAGCCGCCCACCAGAGGCCGGCTGGGTTGAGTTGCACCGAAACGCCGGCTTGCGACCAGGTGTAGGCATGATCATGACGGGAAGCAATCCAAAGAAACCCCTTGGATCGCAGCACACCGGCCAAGACGCCGTCAGCCAGATCGAGCTTGCTCCACAACCGACTCGCGTGGAACGGGCGACGTGCCGTGTAAATAAAACTCGTAATGCCGTATTCGTCGGTCTCGGGTTGCTCTTGCCCGCGCGGGACTTCCAACCAGCCCGGTTGAGCGCTCGCCTCGTCAAGAGAGAAGAGTCCGGTCCCAATAATCTGATCAGGATCAACGCGGCCACGAACGGTTTCGATGATGCGCGCCTGAGGATTGAGATTACGCAGGATGCCGAGGAGCATCAACTTTTCTGCCTCATCAATCCGGTCGCATTTGTTGAGCAGAATGATATTCGCAAACTCGACTTGGTCGGTGAGCAGATCGACAACATTCCGCACGTCTTCGTCGCTGAGCCCCATCTCCCGATCGACCAGATCGTCATGCGAGGCGAAATCGTTGAGGAAATTCTCGGCGTCAACGACGGTTACCATGGTGTCCAGCTCTGCAAGGTCCGAGAGGCTTTGCCCCGCTTCGTCGGCGAAGGTAAACGTCTCAGCAACCGGCATTGGCTCGCTGATTCCGGTCGATTCGACAAGGAGATAGTCAAAACGGCCATCCTTGGCCAGTTCTGCTACCTCTTGGAGTAAGTCTTCGCGGAGCGTGCAGCAGATACATCCATTCGACATCTCGACGAGCTTTTCCTCCGTGCGACTGAGTGCCGCCACGCCACCGCGCACGAGCGCAGCGTCTATGTTCACTTCGCTCATGTCATTGACGATCACCGCCACGCGCAGTCCCTGGCGATTGGCGAGTATGTGATTGAGCGTCGTAGTTTTGCCGGCGCCAAGAAAGCCGGAAAGGACGGTTACGGGGAGTTTCTTTAGCATCGGCGTGACTCAAGTAATGGAGGCTGTAATGAGTTGAATAACAATGAACGTGTACTATTCGGTTGAGGCACTACGCAGCGCCGCGTCGAGGCCCGCAGCGATCAAATCGGAAGACGTCGGATAGGCCGCACGGAAAACTTCCTTGCCCTTGTGAAATGCGATGTAGCTCGGGCAAACCGAAACACCGAGTTGCCTCGCCAAGGAAGCGTGCTTGTTGAAGTCGACACGTCGAATCGACAGTCTCTCTCGCTCTGTGTTTGCCAATTGCTCGATTGGATTGCGCATCTCTTTGCAACGAAAACAACCCACAGGAACACAGAACTCGATCAGCACAATTCCACTTTCCTCGTCCAGAATGGCCGACAAATCATCAGCTTTGACATAGGAAACAGGCTCGATGGCAGCAGCATCGGAAGGAATCTGTGGCGATTCCTGACATCCTGCAATCCCCAGAAAGTGGACAGCGAAGGCCACTCCCAAAATAGTCTTCATCGCTAACGATTGGTTGACTGGCATAAATTGAATTTCACTAAGTGCTAACGAGCCATGCGATGGTTCGTGGGCGATAATTTCGGCGTCGTGTAAGCGAGCAACACCTGCAACTCGATTGCACCATAGCGAACGTGCAATACGATTGCAAGTGATCCGTCTAGGCAAATCCACCAAATTAGTCATGGACGGATCAGTGAAAACCGTCCGCTACCGAAGCAGTGCCAAGAGTCTTAGGCCTTCGATCATCTGTTCGTCTCAACCGAGAACGAGATTACATCCCACACACAGCAGTCGCACATGCAATGCACTTGCAATTCCATCCTCTGAGCCTAGAATGAAGAAAAGACTTTGGAGCAACTGAAAGAAAGATGAATTCAAACACCACCGATGCATCGTGGGCCAAGCAGATACTTCGAGACGCTTCGTTACGTGCGACAGCGGCGAGAGTCGCTGTTTTGAGACTCTTGGCGAATGAAGCAACGCCGAAGAGCCATTCTGAAGTTGTCGACGCCCTGAATGAATTCGGCTTCGACCAGTCAACCTTGTTTCGGTGCCTCAACGAACTCGCCGAGGCCGAGTTGGTGACTCGTCTCGACCTGGGCGATCAGACTCGTCGCTTCGAGTATCGTACGGGTGACGAAGCCGCGGAGTTCACACACCCTCACTTCATGTGTATCGATTGCGGTCAGCTTTCCTGCATGAACGACTTCAAAATCCAGCTAACACCGTCACGCGGCCCACGAAGAGATAAGCTTGGCACGATTACCGAGATCATGCTTCGCGGCCATTGTGGCAATTGCGAAACCGAAAGTTGAATAGGTCTAACCGGACCGGGACCCGCGACCGCGGCTCGTATTGAGCTTTCGAGCAAACTGCGAGGGACTTGTTCTCACAACACCACGATTCTGCAGATGAGGTTGATCGCTGGCGTCGAGGTAGGACTAACGGTGGGACATCGACGTTTAGCTGTAGGCAGCTTCGACGGCTTTGTAGACCGTGCGCGTGGCTCGAAAACCCAGTCGCTGGTAAAGACGCACCGCGCGGATATTCCGAGCCGTCACTTCGAGGAAAGCGCGACGCAGTCCATTGGCCTGGAAGCCCTGAATGGCTCGGATGACCAAACCCGTCGCGAGCCCGCGTCCGCGATGTTCGGGGACGGTGCCGACGTTCTGAATGCTGCCGATCGTCGGCGAGGTTCGCAATCCCTGAATGGTGCCACAGTGACGAGGCAACGATTCGTCGTCGCCGTTGTAAACAGCTAACCAGGTCGCTTGCGGCAGAAATCCGTCTCGATCGGCAATCTCATTCATCAGTTGCAGGCAACCATGAGGTTCGCCCAGACACGGAAAGACGACTGAGTCCAACTCGGACGTAAAACTCCGATACTTGACGTCGGCGTGGTACTCAAGCAGATCAGCGTGCCAAGGAACAAACTGATATTCGTTGATCGCGGCCGGAGTCGCGATGACTCGACGGAGATCGAACTCCATACGAAATCGTTTGTAATAATTGACTGCCATATCCACCAAACGCTCAGAGTCGCAAGAATGACGATAAGGTAATTTATCCCTCGAATCTTGCCGGGTCAATTTATTGGTGCATTATGGCGGGGATCTTGGCATTCTGCCTTCGGATTGGTGTCAACAGTCGGAAAATCCTGTTTCACGATTTTTTCTCAAGTCAGGCGGGCGCTCTAGCAAGCCTCGGCGGTTGCCCGCGGAAATCGGTGGTCGCCGTAGCTACTGGCCTTTTCATGAGGCAGGAAAACGATTCAATTTAGGGTGCCAGAGCAGACGGCAATGGGCACGTGCGGTTGGCGCAACCTCACATAAGAGAAGATCGATATGTTTCAGTCACCACCAGGCAGATTTGCCTGTTTTCCAAATGCGACTCTGCCAATCGTCTTGTTAACGCTACTCGTATCCACTGCCATCGCCGAAGACGACGGCTCCACCCGTCAGACGATCGTATGCTCGACGACGCAGATCGCCGATTTTGCGAAGCAGGTTGTGGGCGATCACTTCCAAGTCAAATGTGTCCTCTCACCCGGGCAAGACCCGCATACCTTCGAGATCACGCCGGACGCACAGAAGATGGTTCGGACTGCGGATCTTTGCCTCGACAATGGACTTCATCTCGAAGGCCGCGACTGGATGAGAACACTTGCCACCCAAGAGGGCAAGCCCATCACTTCGTGTACGGATGGAGTAAAACCGCTCACGCTGGAAGAGAATGGCAAACCAACCAAAGATCCCCACGCTTGGTTCTCGCCAATGAACGCTGCCATCTACGTGAATAACGTGGAAAAAGCCGTCTGCGAAGTGGCACCTGAACGCGCTTCGTACTTCAAGGCACGAGCCGATCTTTATCGAAATCAGTTGCGAACTTTGCACCTTTGGAGTCAACGGCAGTTTAGTCGGGTGCCTGCGAATCAACGTGTCTTGGTAACCAGTCACGATGCGTTCAACTATTTTTGCGGAGCCTATGCGTTTAAAAATAGTGCCCCCGTCGGCTGGTCTACCCAGGAAATCGGCGCCGAGGTGACTCCGGAGAGTCGCCGGTTAGTGATCGAATCGATTCGAAAAGCCGGTGTTCCCGCAATCTTTGTCGAAACCAGTGTGAACCCCAAAGCCATTCAGGACATCGCCAAAGAGGCTGGCGTAAAGATCGGGGGAGCCCTCTATTCCGACTCAATGGGGACTGCCGGGTCGGCTGGAGAGACGTATATCGGTATGATGACAGAGAATGTGCTCTCTATCGTGGAAGCACTTGCCCCGATGACTGCCTCGGTAAACAACTAGTATGCGTCCGCTGTTCGCTTTCATTGTCGCCGTTTCCATACTCGGTGGCGTGAAGTGGTTTCTCACAACAGTCGCCAACCAGAAGAATCAGGCGACGCAAATTCAGGAACGCGTCGTCGAGGACAAATTTACCCTCGACGTCATGCTGACGTTCGAGGCTGGGCCCGATCCCTTTGGCGGATCCGACGCGACATCATTGGTCGTATCGCGTCGTGGCAAGCAAGTCATCAATCGTACTGATGTCGTACCCGCGGGCACGCCCATTGAAGTCGAGATCGAGGATATCGTCGAGGGCAAGAACGAATTTCTCGTCACCGCGACTGCATCGAATAACAACCCAGATCTCGAACGTGCGCTAAGAATTCGTATCCTTCGGAACACGGAAGCGATTGCGGAAAAGTGGATCAGTTCCAGTCCCGGGGAACCTGTTTCCGGTACCGTCATGATTGATATCGAACCGTCGACTGACGAACCCCACGACCACTAGGACTGCCGTCATGATAAGCTCGCAACCCCCCGCCATCGAAGTCCGCGACGTAACGGTCAGTTACGGCCCTACCCCGGCCTTGTTGGACGTATCGTTTCGTGTGCCGGCAGGTCGACTCGTGGGCATCATCGGCCCGAATGGGTCGGGCAAATCGACTCTGATTAAGACCATCCTGGGATTCAAGAAACCGGATGTCGGCGACGTCCGACTGTTCGGCGAATCGGCTGAGCGAGCTCGAGGCCGAGTGGCCTATGTCCCCCAGCATGGGTCGGTCGATTGGGAATTCCCAATAACGGTTCGCGACGTAGCTTTGATGGGACGATATGGCAAAGTCCCGTGGTGGCGTGACCCGTCCAAAGAAGATAAGCGGATTGCTCGCGAGGCGCTGGAGATGGTCCGCATGTCCGATTTTGAGGATCGTCAGATCGGACAACTTTCCGGTGGCCAACGCCAACGCGTCTTCATGGCTCGAGCAATGGCCCAAGGCGCTGACATCTTGCTACTGGACGAACCGTTTTCGGGTGTGGACGCAGCCACCGAACGTGCCATCCTTGACGTGCTCCAGAAAACCAAGGAGTCGGGACGCACGTTGATGGTTGTGCATCACGATTTGGCGACTGCTGCTGAATACTTCGACGACTTGATACTGGTAAAGCAGCGCTTGTACGCCTATGGCTCGCCGGAACAGGTACTCCACCCTGGTCTGCTCAGCAAAGTCTACGAAGGGCGGCTGAGAATTTTCTCGGAATTTGAAAAGCATCAACCCGAATCCAAACCGGGTCAAGTCCGCGAACTCAAGGAGCCGCCCCAGTAACGCGCGAAGCCGCTGGCTCCTCGACTTAGGCAATATCCATGTACGACTTACTTATTGAACCGCTGACCCATCAATCCTTCCAACGAGCCCTCCTCGGCGGCTCATTAATTGCTGCGGTGTGTGGCGTCATCGGTTGCTATGTCATTCTACGCCGAATGGCTTTTCTTGGTGACGCAGTGGCGCACGCCATGTTGGCGGGAGTCACGGCCGGTTACCTGTTCATGCAGATATTCTTTGATCGAGAAACGCACGCCGGCGCCATGCTGTTGGGTTCGATGCTCGCGGGGTTCCTGACCGTTGGTATGGTGGGGTTTATCTCGAATGTTTCGCGCATCAAGGAAGATACAGCCATCGGAATCATGTACACCGGCGTCTTTGCGGCTGGTGCAATTCTGGCATCCTACTTCAGCAATCTCATCCACATCGACATATACCATTTCGTAATTGGATCGGTGCTGACGATTAGTGATGCAGATCTTTGGCTGATGGGCTTGATCGCTGCTTTTGTATTGGCAACGGTGATTCTCCTTTTTCGCCAATTCCAAATCACTTCGTTTGATCCGGTTATGGCAGCCTCGATCGGCATTTCCGTGGTCGCATTCGACTACCTGCTGACCGCCTGTACATCCTTGGTCGTGATCGCCGGCGTACCATTAGTCGGCGTGATCATGGTCGTGGGCTTACTCGTGACCCCCGCCGCTACGGCGTATCTAGTCAGCGATCGGCTGGGAAGAATGCAACTTTTGGCCGTCGTGTTCGGCATCTCCAGTGTCGTTTTGGGATTGTACATATCAACATGGATCGGCAACGTAGCCACTGGCCCCATGATTGTCTTTGCCGGGACGGTTCAATTCTTCGTCGTACTGTTTGTGGCACCGCGTTACGGAATCATGGCGGACTGGTTACGACGTCGCGCGATGGTTCCTCAAAGCCTGGTAGAGGATGTGGTGGGTTGCTTCCGCAAAGCCGAGGGAAAGCCGATCGACATTGCGACTGTCAATAAGTATGTCGATGCCAAACCTGAGCAAATCCGCCGAGCCATCCGTTGGCTGGAAACACGTGAATGGTTGGAATCGAATGGTGAGATGCTGTCCCTCACTGAAGAAGGTCAAGCCGAAG
>CAYYHV010000278.1:9473-10533 GCA_964471695.1 uncultured Pirellulaceae bacterium | reverse complement strand
CCCCCGATCTGACCCGCGCCTACCTCTGGTACGCGCTGTCCGCCATCGGTGGCGATCCTGATGCTGCTATCAGTCAGGAGGAAGTCGTCAAGAAGATGACGAAAGAGCAAATCGATCACGCCCATGAATTGATCGCGGATTACAAGGTCTGGATGTACCCGTTCCGGTAACGGTTTCATCTTGGCTTAAACATTCCCCGCGGAGCGTCCGACAGCAGCCGTTACATGCCTCCGGCGGGAATATTTAAGCCAAGATGAAGCAAGGGTGTTTTACCCTCGCTTCATCTCTTGTTGCTTAGTTCAGGTCTTTGGCAAGATCATTCGTCCCCATCAGCATGACGACGGCTTGTGGATTCAGATCGAGGACGTCTTCCTCCAGTCGAATGAGCATGCCTCGAGTCGTATCGCCACTGATACCACGATTGGCGACTTTAGCTTCGCGAAACTCCCCGCCGATATCATCTCCCCAACCCTGCGTGATCGAGTCACCGAGGAAGACAATGGCGTTCTGATCTTTCTCTACATCCTTGGCCCAAGCGGCTCGTTTCGATTTCCACAGGTTGGCAAACCAGTCGGCTCGACGAATTGGGCCTACGCCGGGCAAGCCATCATCGGTATCCGGGACTTCCATATGTGGTGGCGACAAGTCGCGGATCACGATGTCTTTGTACGCAATCGTCGCCTTCATCCCACCGTGAATTTGCAATGCAATGATGCCGTCGCGCTCGATGGCTTGATCGGACTCGGTGTAGTCCACCGTTTGAACGCCATTCAACCAAAGCTGGATGCGATCTCCTTCGGCTCGGATACGATACAAATTCCAACCATCGGAACCAACGGCTTGTTGGGCTTTTTCTTGCGTCGCCTTGGCCGATTGCGCGAGGAATTTTCGACGGCGACTCTCATCGTAGAGGTGGCCATCGTACTCAGGAGAAATGTCCGCCTGATAACCGCTGACTTCGTGATGATTCGGAATTCGACGCGTACGAAACTGCACGCCTGCATTCACGTTCTGATCGCCTGTGATCTTGTATTTTAATTGCAGATCAAAATTATCATAC
>CAYYHV010000278.1:6049-9463 GCA_964471695.1 uncultured Pirellulaceae bacterium | reverse complement strand
CGATTTAACCGTCGATAAGAATTCGTTACGCGGCGCGGCAGATTCAAGAGACCCCGCCATAATTGCACCCGATTGGATGCGCCAAGTCGCCTTCGTGTCGCCTTCCCATCCAGCAAACGAAGTACCATCAAACAGAGGTCGCGAATCAGAATTTAAATCTCGTGCTTGGCCAAGCACGGGACAAAACCCTGAGGAAACCAACGCAAAGGTTATAAAAAGGCACCTAAATCTCATTTGTGCATCCATAGTTGTTGGCGGAGAATGTAGCAGGTGCCAAAATGATAGCGAATTTGAACCGACGGTGATTTGAGATCAACTCAATATTTGGAGCTCATTTTCTCAATTCTCACCCCCTCTTTTCAGTTCCTTTGGTTAGGGAGTACACCCCCAAAAACACCGCAAACGTTGACTGTGCTTTGATTTACAGTTACCGTATCAACTCTGCGAGTCGATAGTTAAATAGTGGTATTCTTGATTTTCGACTTCATCCTTTTGTAATCAATTCGGACAAGGAGAAAACGATGCATCTGAAGCGCCAGCGTGGGTTCACGCTTGTTGAGCTTCTCGTCGTTATTGCAATTATTGGGATCCTCGTAGCATTGCTACTTCCCGCCGTTCAACAGGCTCGTGAGGCTGCTCGCCGAACACAATGTATGAACAATTGCCGACAGATGGGGCTCGCCATTCTCAATCTCGAAAGTGCCGTACGGACTTTCCCAAGTGGTGGTATCGGACCTTGGCCTCCAATTGAGTTGTATTCGGAAGGTGGGAAACCGTTCGGACCCAAGAAGCAGGGCCTAAGTTGGGCTTACCAAATCTTGCCATACTTGGAAGAAGGCGCCATCACGGACCTCACGACTACGGCACAAATCGCCTCCAGTCCCGTGTCGATGTTCTACTGCCCATCGCGCCGAGGACCGCAATCCCGCACCATCAACAATAGTGAACCGACAGGTTCACAGCGTTACGAAGCATGGATGATGGACTATGCGGCAATGGTTCCGGGACACAGTCGCGCTGATCTTGTAAAGATCTACGGCCCGGATGGCGGCCGTCGCTTTGAGGCTTTCCTGACCAATGATCGTGGCTGCCGCGTCGGATACGGATTCTGGGGAACAACTTCCTTCAATAACGATCACCGACCTGCTCCTAAGGAACAGCTGGGAACTCGCTATACGGGTTTCAACGGCGTGATTGTCCGAAGCAGTTTCTACAAGGTAGGCAACAACGTTACCGACCTCAATTACACGCCGATCACCAAGATGCGTAACATCAAAGACGGAACGAGCAAGACGGGTATCATCACTGAAAAATGGATGCCACTCGACTTGGGACCTCAGCAACCGTTCGACGATCGTGGCTGGTCCGACGGTTGGGATCTCGATACGCTTGTTTCGACGTACTGTAACCTTACGCCCGACAGCACCGAATTGTCTTGGCCTGTAAATGGTATGGCTGCGGGATCGCGCCACTCGGCCGGTGTCAACGCAGTTTTTGCAGACGGTTCTGTTCACTTCTTGAACTACGGAATTGATCTCGAGACGCTTAACAACATTGGCCACCGTGCTGATGGCCAAGTCCTCGACTCGACAGAGTTCAACTAAACCGCGGCAAGGCTGTTGCATCGGCAACAGAAAATCTGAATACTAAGCGAGCCAGCAATTTTGCTGGCTCGCTTTTTTTGGCGCACTTCGCGAATCGGTTCACAACCGGAGAACTCTTAATGACTTGTCGTTCTGTTTTCCCGAGGTATTTTCTCCTGGTTTCGGCGTTACTGTCGTGCATGATGGCTGGTTGTGAAAAGAAGGTCGAAGTCGATAAGGATGACCCCAAGAATTCGCATATCGCGGTGTTATCCTCAGAGTACGCCAAGTACCAATACTTCAAGCGTGGTGCGGCTCCCAAGAACGAAGGCGAGCTGGTGCAATTCCTGAGCGAACAATCACTACCCCAGCTTAAGAAGCTCGGCCTGAGTGACGCCAAGGAACTTCTCACGTCCAATCGCGACAACGAACCACTCGTAATCATCTACGGAAAACCTGGCCGCACGCCCGAAGGCGATCAAGTTCTCGCCTATGAGAAGACCGGCAAAGGCGGCAAACGGCTGGTCGCCCTCAATGGCGGCGGTTTTGAAGAGATGGATGAAGCGAGATTCAAGAAAGTCAAACTGCCCTAATATCAGCTTCTCACCGCAAACTCGGACGAGAGGACGTTTTCACTTTGACGCCATCGGAGAATCTCTGGAACGACTTATGCAATAGTGGATGAAGGTGGGGGTCGCGAACTTCTTCGATCACGAGTCGGTTCGAAAACTCACCAACAGGTACCGATCGAAAGTCAATCGATATCTCAACCGCATGCAACGTACTACAGAGTATCGCGAGACACAGGGAAAACCTAACGTTAGCAGCGTCCCAAGCACGCCCAACAGAAGTGCTCCATGCTCATTGCTCGGGTTGATCTTGTACCTTTGTTTATTGACAATGCGGTGGCTGGCTTTAATGGAACTTCTGGCGATTCGCACGCTTGAACCACGTCATCAATGACAACATGCAAGAGCGGTGAAACTGTTGAGCCAGTAGAAGAATGCGGTTAACCGAACGATATTTGCACTCGGGCTGCCTCTCATTGAGCCTGCCTGTTCTATTTCCTCTGATTTCGACCATGCCACCATGCCATCTCGCTCACAGATGAATACTCGAGTCGTTCTTGGAACGCTAGCGAGTATCGTCTTGTTGACGGCATCGCACTGGTTCTTCCTTGAAAACGTGCACCATCGAATCTGGGGCGTGGCCTGGGGAGGATTATTTCAAATCTTCGGCAACCTGCTTGCGGGAACAGCTTCAATCTGGATTGGAGCATTGGCCTTTTTCAAGCGAGTGTCACCAAGCATTGGAATCATGGCGGCACTCTCGCTCGGATTGACCGCGGGATATTGCTTCCTACATTCGTTTGGACTGATGATGAGCATCTAAGGCGACTGGATACAGCAAGTGTAGGCCGTTAACGAGCGAAGCGCTGTTACGGCAATTCGGCTTGAATGGCGAGTAGAAAGACTGCGGCTGCGCGTCTTGCTCTTGAAGCGCCGGAACATCGTCGCAAGCTCCTCGTTGCCGGCCTACTCTTTGGTTCGCTCATGAGGCGAGACGCGCGAGAAAAGCCACCCTTCGCTGCTTCATTCGAGCCTATTTCCAATCGTCATCAACGGCGAAAATCCGCTCCAACAACTCGATGGAAGCAGCGTCACCCTGCTCGGTTCGGCGGACCAAGCGCCGCTCCAAACGATAATCAGGCCGTTGCCGAATTGGCAACTCTTCGTCTACCGCTTCGCCTGATCGAGTCGCAACAAACAGTGACTGGGTGGGTTCACGACGTTCTCGATCATTCAACCCTAGCGGAAGCGGCGAAAGTACA
>CAYYHV010000278.1:0-6039 GCA_964471695.1 uncultured Pirellulaceae bacterium | reverse complement strand
ACTTAGTATCCGGAAGGATCGGTGGGTCTTGATTGTTGCCCAGCGTATTCCCCAGATTGTCTCGCCACACGGTAAAGTCAGCAGCATCAACGCGAAAATCCAAATTGCCGTCGGCTCCATCGCCTGGATTCAGAACCTCCATGTTGAATTGGTCGCGCCAAAGATCATAGTCGGCTTGCTCAACCGTTCCGTTTCGATCATAGTCCCCAGCCAGGAACGGATCGTTCGATCGCCCCGGAGAGCCGCCGTCGCTGAGGCTCGCTCGCCAATTCGAAGGGTCGGTAGGGTCAGCCAGTGGGTCGATCAACTCTAACGATGGTCCATCTCCATCCGCAGCCGTGGGCCAGGGAGCCGTATCATCGTAGGTAAAGCTCAGCACTTGAGCTCCGTCCGCGTCGAGAAGGGTGACCGTATCCCCCCCGTTGCCGAGGTTGCGATTCGCGTAGCCACCCTCAGCCAAGTTGACGTGGCCGTAGATCGAAGCAAAAACGTCTGGGTTTCGAGCCACGACCAGGTACTGGCCCGGCTCGATACTCAGACCCGCATCAAATTGATACGCTGTCGACGCGAAATCGACAATCTGAACGCCGGTCAAGTCGACAGTCTGCGTTCCGACATTCAAAATCTCGATGAACTCCTGCTCGTTCTCATTACCTAGCGCCGGATTGTCGGGATGATAGTGGATTTCCGTCACCGCCAATGTGGTTACCAACGGCGCACCTGCCACAAACTCGACAGGTTCCGACCAGTGACTCCAGTGCCCAGCCGCATCTTTCATACGAACGCGGGCTCGATACGTCTTTCCAATCGTTAGCTCGGACGATACGACTTGAGTCGAGTTCGTGAAAGTCGTCAGCTCGCCGCTTTCCCAAACGGAATCAATTTCATACTTCCATTCATCGCCATCAGTAAATGTCGAAATACCAGGATTCGCGACTTCGCCTATGCGAAACTCCATGGCTCCAAATGCATCGTTCTGCGGATCGTTGAACCCCGTCGTCGCAAAACTCAACAAATCCACGGGAAAGCCAATCGGCGACGTACTGAACAATACCGGTGTTTCGGGAAGTTGCGCGTCGTCGGTCAACACGCCCACATCCATAAAGTTCATGCGAGATTGAATGTACGTCTTCATTCGATCCAGCATGCCTTCAAAGTTATTAGTGGGGGCGATACCGCCGCCGCCAGCATAAAATCGGCCATGTCCTGCTTTGTTGGAATTCACATAACCGGAAGTCAGAATCGGGTTGTAATCCCACATGGCTCGGTCGGCATCCACTAGCGACTGTTCGCCGGCGGTATAAACAAACGAAGCCATCTCGTCGATGACGGCGTAGGCCTGGTCCTGGTTGTAGAGCAGATCACGTAGCTCGCGGACTCGGTTGCGATATCCCTGAGCGAATTCGGGAATCGGCAATACGCGACTGCGGAAGGGCTCGTTGCCACTGCCAAACATATTACTAGCCCAAGTCAAATCGAGATCCCAAGGCAAAGTCTCCCACTTATCCGTTTCCGGATTGTGATAGAAGAAATAGTTTTTGCCATTCGCGATATCGTAGTGATGGATACCCTCAACGATCGTTCGATAACTGTAATAGCTGTCGAGATTAAAGTTGTCTTTCCACCACTGGGCCGATTGCGTTCCCGACTCGTAGGTTTGCTTAAACTGAATCAAGTCAGAGGAATCAGTTGGCTCGGGCCAGTCACCTTGATTGTTGAGATCGCCACCGATCCCCCCGACACCGGTTCCATTTTCCATCTTGTAGAGGTTGCCATCGGGCAAACCGTGCTGCTCGAGGAACTGGCCATCCAACTGTTCGATGGCCAGATACATTCCCTGAAAGTCGCTACTGAATTGGTCCGAACCATTTTCATCGGCACTTTCTACGATCCGAAAATGAACATGGTTCGTATTCGGCGCCTCGACACCGGAGAGGTTGAACAACTTGAAGCCCACCGACTCGAACATGCCCTGTTCGCCGCGATGCCAGAAATCGCCTTGTTGAATATTGGCACCCAGATTCAGCTTATCCCAACCGACATCGTATTCGTTGCCGTAGTTATCTTTGGCAAAAAAGTCGTGGCCTCGATTGAAATCGAACTTCCACATATTCTTGCCCATTGAGTAACGCCAAACGCCCCCTCGAGCGCGATAACGCACGTGATCGTAGACTTCTCCGTCGTAAACCAACGCACCATCCCAACGGTACTCGCTTCCACCGTACGCCCCGGTCGGCGAATTCGGGATATGTTGCGCGTCTTCGTGATCCTGACGAGTCGTAATCAAATGGTACGTCGCAACGGAATCGAGCAGCTCGCTGTCATACGTGACTTCGGGCGTCACACCAGGACGGATTGCACCTGTCCAATCGGGCGTTTGATCATAAACATAATAGGCAAAATTGGGTTGCGGATCGTCGGCGTACGGAACCAACACAGTTGCTGCCAAAGCATCAGTCGCTGAGATTCGATAGCGAACCAACTGACGATGCGATTGCAGATTGCCCGGCAAAGTCGCCGTAAAGATTCGATCGTTCGCCTCCACGTCATCACCCAACCCATCGTCTCGCATCGCCAATGCCGTCCAATCGGTTGCGAAACGTGGATCACCAATCGCGATATAGTCGCCGGGGGCAACGAGTTGATATTCCAGCGTCGCCGATGTAACGCCTTGATCGTCTTCGATCTTGGCAGTCACAACGACTTCATCGCCTGATTTGGGTAACGCAATCGAGTGCTCGACATCCTCAATCAATGGCGGCGCGTTGGTCGAAAATGCGGAGTTCTGAGCACCGGGTGACACGGTGTTTCCCGACGACCTCAAGGCTGCGTTAAACGAAAAATCGCTGCTGTTTGAATTCTGGTTCAATCCATGAACGGCAATCGCATTCGTACCAGATACCAGGATATTGCCGAGACCGTTGAGCGTAATCTCTTCCCACTCGGCTTCATGGCTTTGCCCTGAAGTGCTATCGAAGTTTTTCGTGCCGTTGGAAACATGGGGCCGTACGATCTCGGTTCCATTGATATAGATGATGGCTCCATCGTCAACGTACAGCCGCAGATTCAACGAATCGGGGACGGCGCCGTCCAACTCGAATTCTTGTCGAAAGTAGACGGAGGAATAGCCGTTGCGCATATCGTTGAGCAACGTATCGTCATCACCGTCTCCATAGCCAATGGTGGTCGAACCATCCTGCCAGGCAACGTTATCTGCACTTTCGTCGAACCCAACGTCGTTCCAACCCGCCGGTGGATTGTTCGTGATCCCCTTGCGATATCGCCATACGGAATTTTCCTGAATGATCGCAGAAGCCGCCAGCGAAGAACGCCAAGCCCCACCTTCATCGTTCTCCAATTCCGGGTTGATCAACTCAATGGATTCACCGTTGGCCGGCGTTGGCCAGGGGAACCCCAATCGAAAACGTAGTTCGTCGATTTCCGCGCCATTAGCATCCAACAATTCGACTCGCTCACCACTGTTCTTCAGTCGATCGCCATCCTCCCATTCGCCAAACGGAGCGAAGCCAAATTTGGACTGAAAGTCGGCGCTGTTCTGAGCAACAACAAGATACTCTCGAGCGCCGATGGAAGAATTCGGGGGAAACTCGTAGTCGACGCCTTCGTCGATTCGCCAACCCGAGATGTCGATACTCAAGTCCGAAGCATTGTGCAATTCGATAAACTCGACTCGCTCAAGCGAATTGTCCGGATCATAGTGCAACTCATTGATGACCACACCAGTCAACAAGTGTCGGGCTTCGAGCTGTTCAAGTCGCAGTCGATGAGATTGCAATTCCGATTTTGTCTGTTGCTTCAGATGGCGAAATAGCTTCACGTCATTCTTCCCCGTCAGAGATATTGGTGGAACTAGTTTAACACAAACATCATCAGGTTTTGCGTGGAATCTGCAGACGTGCAGCTAAGCGACGCATTTCAATCGGTGGTTGAGGTCACCGCAATGCAGCTAGTGCTTCGGCGACCTGCGCTGCCGAACCCGGCCGATCGGATTGCCGACGTTCTAAACTTGCAAGGCAGATCGCTTGCAATGGCTTGGGAGCACTGGCAACTCCGTCCAGTGATATTTTCGCGGCTCCTGAACCGATACGAGCCATGACGTCGGTCGGATCCCGGCCTGTCACCGGTGGCAATCCACTCAGCAATGTGAATAACAAAGCACCCAAACCGTAAACGTCGGTAGCTGGACCAATGGGCCCCCAGAACACATCGACTTGTTCGGGCGCCATAAACGATGGTGTGCCAAAAACAGCAGGGACGAACCCGTCGGCTAAATTCTTCGCAAAGCCAAAGTCCGTAAGCACGATTCGTGTATCCGCATCCAGTCCAGTCGCTTGCTGGCGAAGCAAAACGTTCCCTGGCTTGATATCGCAATGCACAACTCCTTGCAGGTGAGCCGCATGAACGGCTTCGGCAACTTGCGTGACTAACCCCACCGCCACTTTCCACGCAATCTTCGACTTCGCTACCCAAGCCTGCAGATCGCCACCGGCCAGATATTCCATTACCAGAAAGCGACCGTCACCCGGCGTTCTACCCCATCCTTCAATACGGCAAATACCTTCGTGCTTGAGCGATTGAACCGTGCGGGCTTCCCGTTCGATCCTATCAACGACGCGGCGATCGCGCTGTAGTTTCTTTCGCAGGTATTTGATGGCGAAGACGGCTTTATTTTGCTTGTGCCGAGCCCGATAGACTTTCCCCGTTGCCCCCTGCCCGATTTGCTCCAGCAGCACATAGTCGTTGAATTGCAACGAGCCCTCGGGGGTGCCCGCTGCTGACGTTGCCCACATGTTCTTGGTCAATGAGGTCGATGACGTCGCTCTAGAGTTTATGGTAGACGCAGGAACATCGTCGACTTGCATGCGGGTTGACATCACCTTACGTGCTTTTTCCAGATGTCGCCGAACCGTCTTTTCGTTAACGCCGGACTGTGCGGCTATTTCGGCCAACAAGCAACCACGCAATCGCAGCTCCAGCGATTTCCGGCCCGCGGGCGAAAGCCGCTTCATGACGAATTCGATTTCATCCGCGGCGATGGCTGCTGCCTCAGGTGTTGGCGATTCGGCACCAAGCTCCATGGCATCCGCTGTCACCTCACGATCAATAGAACGCCGTTGTGCCTGTTGAAAGCGAGCCTGCCGATACAACTTGTGCATCGTAATCTCCACGAGCAGTCGCCAGAGATCACCCGTTTCAGCAATTGAAAATTGCCCATCGTCAACCCGAACAAAGAAGCTGCGATAAGCCGACATGACGATATCATCGGGATCGACGCGCGTCGCCAGCCGTGCAGTCATTCGGCGACGTGCCAACACAATCAGCCGCTGGGTGTAGTGCGAATAGACGCCTTCCGCTGCCAGCGAATCTCCCTGGCGCAGACGTTAGAAGACACCTATCGAGTCCCACGACTCTGCTGTCGACAAATCGGTGTTCTTCTTGCCAGTCATCTAGGCTCCCGAGACGTCTCGCACATTTTTTTCGTTTTACATGTCCACTTTATTGTTCGGCTGGGCATCAACAAAACGAAGTCTCATTTTCAACGTTTCGCAAAAGTAATGAGGTTATGCGATGACTCATGTTGTGACTCAACCGTGCTATGGGTGCAAATACACGGATTGCGTTGTTGTTTGCCCGGTGGATTGCTTCTACGAAGGCGAAAAGATGCTCTACATCGGCCCAACCGAGTGCGTAGACTGTGGAGCCTGTATTCCCGAATGCCCAGTCGACGCCATCTTTCTCGATGACAATGTTCCAGAGAACCAACAAGCTTTTATCGCTTTGAACGCGGAAATGTCGGAGAAATGCCCCAACATTACCGAGCCGAAGACGCCGCTGACCGAGGAGCCATTGGACTAAATTCCCAGCTGCGATTCTTCAACCTATCTACCGTGGAAATTGATGGCTGTTCCCGTCCCCCGTTCTGCTTGAACGGCGACTAGAGAGACTGCATCTGGGCACCATGCTTAAGGTGTCAGCAGAATTTAAGGTGTCAGCAGAATTTAAGGTGTCAGCAGAATT
>CAYYHV010000277.1:1326-10534 GCA_964471695.1 uncultured Pirellulaceae bacterium | reverse complement strand
GACTGTTGTCAGGCTGGGACCGGTCGTCGCGACGAATGAGCTTTCCGCGGCGGCAAGACGCCCCACGCTTCCACCCATCACGTCGATGTCGACAGCACCCTCGATGCCTGAATGGGCAATTGCCAGATCGCCAACGGTTGTTGTGGGCCCCATGACGAAGATCGGTTTTTCATCTTCGACGACGTTAACTTCGGTGCGCGGCACGACGACAGTTTCGCCTTGTGAAAATCCGTTCGGTTGAGAGACTTCCGGTGTTTCTGCAGTCACAATCGACAGGTTGCCGTGCGAAATCGCAACAGCCGAAATTCGCACATGTTGGCCAATCACGACGGTGCCAGTTCGTTCATTAATGACGACTCGTGCAGCCATGTCGGGAGCGACCATGATGGAACGTACCGAGCTCACGAACTTGACAGGGTTGACGTTGTACTCGATGGGGACGATGACACTGATTGCGGCTGCATCTTCGGCGATGGCGACGCCGGGGAAACGTTGATTGATCGCCTCGGAGATGCGTTCAGCCGTTTGGAAGTTGGGGTGACGCAGGAGCAATCGAAACGTGCCGGCGTTGAGGTAATCGGTCGGCACTTCCAATTCGACGGTTGCGCCATTGGTAATTCGCCCAGAAGTTGGGTGATTTTTTTGGACCGAGGCGGCGGCTCCCCCGAACGAAAATCCGCCCACGGAAACCGGTCCTGAAGCGACAGCATAGACTCGGCCATCAACACCCATCAGCGGCGACGTTATCAAGGTTCCGCCCAAGAGACTTTCTGCATCATCAAATGCGGCAATCGTGACGTCGATCTTACTCCCTTCCCGGGCAAATACGGGCAAGTCTGCGGTGACTGTCACAACGGAAAGGTTGTCAGTCCGCTGACGCGTATCGTCGACGATCAATAATCGTTGAGTCGGGGTGGCTCGAATGCCAAAATTCTGCACCAGGTTCTGGGCAAACTGACGCGTAATCGGGCTGGTGCCGCCGGTGCCATTGAGGCCCGTCACCAGTCCCATACCGGTCAATTGATTGATGCGGACGCCTTCGACATTGGTGAGCGCTTCGATACGGACTTGGGCAGCGGCGGGGTTCGCGTTGATGCAGCACGCAAAGACCAGACATACCAACACGCAACGGCTCGCGAATCGCCGCATCGCTTGGCGATCCGTTCTGTCGATACGGTGATGGTGAATGTTGTTCATGGTTTCGTCGTGGGAAGTGGGTGAGGTTGTCCAGCTCGGTACGGATGTTCCTAGAATGGTCGGTACTTATTCCAGGCGCGGGTCATCCAGCCTTCGTCGGTAAACCTTGATTCGATACCGTCGCCGTCGTAGCACACGCGGAAGTTTGCGATGAACTGTGATTGGATCGTATTGTCCGGGGCGACATCCAGTGGTCGTACGACGCCGGTGATCTTGAGGGCTCGACGTTCACCCGAAACGATGCGTTCGCGACGTCCGAAAATCCTCAGGTTGCCATTGGGCATTCTTTCGACGACTGTCACGGTGATACGATCAACAAAACCACGCTCCACGGAGTAAGCGGAACTGCCGTCGAACGTGCCGTTCCCGTTGGCGGATGTGTTAAAGTTCGCATCCGTGGCTTTAGAGCCCAGCGCACCGCTGATGGCACCGGAGAGTGAAAACCCACCACCGGCTCGAGCGTCTCGATCGAGCGCGCGCTGGTCGCGATTTTCGACATCCGTCGACTCGGCTACGAGAACAGTCAAAATATCTCCTACTTGTCGCGCTGGCGTGTCATAGAACAAAAAAGCGCGATGAGATTGTCTTTGATTCCAGAGGGATTGGGCGTTTGCATTAGCGGTCGCCACGAGCGGAATCGCCAAAGCTGCGCAACAAAATAGTGCTGTTCGATTCTTGAAATGCATGGGTTTCAGCCGAGGAGGGTGGGAGTCGGTGGGTTGGTTGTTGAGGCAAGGTTATTGTCTTGAGGTGGGTATCGTCGTCTGGGGCTGGAACGGCGCTGGTCAACGCATATCGACTTCGAGATGACCGGGGCCAACAATGCGAGCAGTTAGTACTTTTTTTGATCGCGGATTACGGACTCGAATTTGATCGCCCACTGCACCCGATTGCAGCGCGATGGCGTCGGTGATTGTGACGTTGAGGCTGCCTCGTTTCGCTGTCAGCCGAACGGTGTCTCGTGCTCTGACGGTCGATTCTCGACGACTTCGAATTCGCGATAAGTGCCTTGTCTCGACAGGTTGCCCGCGTCGAACCGTTGTGATGAGCGTTTTGTCGATAAGCGCGTCGACGGTCGTGATTTTCTGGTTGTAGCGAATCGGTTGAAGCGACTCGTCCAAGTTGTCATGCGTCAGGACGGTTCCTCTGGGCAGTTCACTTCGAGCGACCGCGATGCGCGCGAACAGTTGGGCTTCTACAAGGATGCGGCTGGTCGTAACAAGTTGTTCACCGCGATAGCCAAGCAGTTTGGCCTGCAGGTTTCCTGTTCGCGCCAGACTGGGAATAACAGTATCGATTCGATCAATAGCTTCGGGGCCCTTGGCGATTTGGAGCTCCTTGGGTATCGGTTGTAACAATCGGACGCGCACATTGACGGGTTCAACGGACCACGCATCAGCCAATTGTGATTGGAGTTGAGTGATAATGGTGCGATCGTCATGTCGGGGCATTACGGCGTTTGGCACCGCTGGTAGCTTGGCGGCATTGGTCGCGGCTGCGATGTTGACTTCGTTAGCGCCCGTCACTTCGATCAGCGATGCTTCTGGCAGGCCAAGTTGCATGCGCAGGTACACCATATTGTTAGAGATCGTCAGTTCGGTATCGCCTTGGGGCCATTCGAGAATATCCAAGGCTTCGGCTGCCTTTTTCAGCGATGGACGCCGCGTTTTGACTTCGGCGATGTCGCTGAGTCGCACGATTGGACGGTATGCCATGGTAGGATTGGCCTTGAGGCGCACTTGTACCGTTTCACCGAGCGCGGGCGACACCCAGACGATAACAAACAGTAACAATGTGATATGCGTAGATTTCATGGCAATCGCGTTTGCGGGAATGGCTTATCGAACGATCTGAGCGGTCTGGGAAAGCATTTCATCACCGGCTCGAATGGCACGTGCGTTGACTTCGTAGGCACGTTGGGCAGTGATCAAGCCTACGAGCTCTGTGACGACTTCGACATTCGAAGATTCAATAAAACCCTGTCGCAGGGTTCCCAATCCATCGGTACCGGGGGTGCCAGGAACTTCTGCTCCTGATGCTTCGTTGGCGGCGTACAAGTTTCCACCGACAGAGCTTAAGCCGGCTGGGTTGGGGAAGCGGAAAAGCTGAATTCGACCCAGGTTGGTATTCTGACCATCTCGCACGGCGGAGACCGTCCCGTCGACACCAATCGTGACAGAGTCGAGATTGATGCCCGCTTCGATGGTGATGCCACCGTCCAGTGGTAGTCCATCGCCGCTAACGAGTTGCCCCGTCGCATCCGGATGGAAGGCGCCATCTCGCGTGTAGCGGAATGATCCGTCGGCTAAGGTCAGCTTGAAAAAGCCGCTGCCCTCAATGGCGACATCCGTCGAGTTTCCTGTGCGGTCCAGCGAGCCGCTGGTGAAGAGCTTGGTGGTGGCAACGGCTCGCGCACCACTACCGATTTCCAGCCCCACGGGGGCGTTTTGTCCTTCCGAGACTTCACCGCCCGGTTGACGAACCGCGGAGTAGAGCAGGTCGGCGAAATCCACGTGGCTGCGTTTGAAGCCGTTGGTATTTACATTCGCCAGATTATTGGCGGTAACGTCCAGCAGCGTTTCCTGGGCCTTCATGCCCGTTGCACTGGAGTAGAGTGCGCGAATCATCCGTGATCCTTCTCTTGCTATTTGTTGACCGCGCTCGTGGAGTGCAAGTCGATTCTGATGTGATTAGTTGTCTCGTGTACGCTGCTGAAGTGATTCTGCCATAGATCGCAAGGCGCGTTGGGCGGCTTCGTGGTGTCGCACTCCGGTCATCAATTTGATGAGTTCGTGAGTCGCACTGACATTGGATTGTTCCTGAAATCCCTGACGTATGAGCGCATCTGGTTTCGTGATTTCGACAGCGTCGTCGGTCGCTTTGAACGTAACATTGCCGTCCATTTCAAGTTTCTGATTGTCTTCAAAAGCAACGATCTTGATCTGGTCTGTTGGTTGGCCGTTGATCATTAGACGCCCCTGAAGTGTCACGTGAATCTGATCAGGCGTGGCGTTGGGTGGAATGCGAACGGGTCCGTTCTTACCGACAACGGGAGTCCCGTTGCTTGTGACCAGTTGATTTTTTTCGCCTACGAAAAAGGCGCCGTTGCGTGTGTACCTGGGTCCGTTGGCGGTTTCCAGTTCAAAGAATCCGTCACCATCGATCACAAAATCCAGCGATCGTTCCGTTTGTTGGAACTTTCCGGGGCTGAAATCAATCGACATGTTGCTCGTACTCGAGCCGTGAAAGCGACCTGCGCTGTCTGTAACATCCTGCGGCAGCAAGGACTCGAAGGTGATCATTTGCCTGCGATATCCCGTCGTGTTCACGTGGGATAAATTCTGCGCCACGATGAATTGATTTTGCTCGGCTGCATCAGCAGCCGTAGCGGCAGCATACATTCCGCTAAGCATCGTTGCGTCCTTCCTTTTATCGCCGTGTCGTAATTTCGCAAATGAGTCATAGTCGTGTAGAGGCAATTGACGTGCCAATTATGGGGGTATGCTTGAATTGCCTGAATTGCAGGCTTAGACGGCATGTAACGAATTTAAGATAGCCGTGCATGCGGAAGAAAGTAGCGCATGCAAGCGGAAAGAGTTTCCACTTTTGAGGTCAACAAAGGGTGGACTGCAACGACCCAGGGCTTGCCGTGAAGTCGGGTTGGCGGGGCGCTGGTGAGTGACTTGCGTAGGACCGCCGGTTCAGCACGTCATTGCCAAGCCTCGACTCTCCCGCTGGAGAGTGGAGGTCGCGTGATTAGAAGTCCGTCCGAAGGCTGCGTATTCTGATGCCATCGGAACGAGGCGCTAAGGCTATCTACTGGCCTTTACTGGCCGTATTTTCGAATCAGATACGATTGCAATTGGATCAGTTGATTGGTCGACAACGAACTGATACTGGCGATGACGAGCAGATTCTCTGCCGAGTCGAATGGGTCGACACGGAGGACAGTGCCGCGAATGGCAATCGAGTCTTCTTGGCCGTAGTGAAGTTTTCCGGAGACGATGTCGTCGAATTTGAAGGAGTCCATGTCGTCGACGGAGATCTCAAATTGAATTCCGCGTTCCGATAGCTCGACCACACGGTATTCGGCTCGCCGAGTTACCAGCGAGACAAATTCGGCCCGTGGAATCTCGACTCGATAGTGCTCGCGGGTTGTCTGTTCGTTTGACATTGGGAATCCTCAGATAGGTTCGCTAGACGGAGATTTCGACGGTCGAGTCCATGTCGATACGCGGGATGACGCCTTTTTGTTCCAGTAGCACGGCGTCTTCGCGAATCTCTTCGAACGCGGATCGCAGCGTTTTCAGGATGTCACGCACCGACTTCATGGAGTCGACCGTGTGGTCTTGCAGCGCGAATTGAGAGAACTCACACAGGCGGGCAATCTGATCGGCGACCGAACCGTGGTTCATATCCAAGCCAGCTGCGATGCCATAGATGACCCGCAGTGCCTTCAAGCGGTGCAGGTTGGCATCCGCCGTCTTTCCTGATTCAGATGCATCAATGGCCGCGTCCAGACTGGAGATCCCGGAACGGTAAAGCGCGAGTAACATATCAACGCGAGTCCAACTTTGGGAACGTTGTCGGCTGTAGGCGGATTCAGGGGAGTTCTTCATTCAATCATTCCGTTTGGGGGTGGGGTTGCTTGGAGGCGGGGGGACCGGACTCCAAGACCTAGATGGACAATCCGGAGATGCCAGCAAACTGAGTCGACAGGAAGTTTCCTGTGGTTTGCAGTTCACCGACGGCTCGTTCAAGAGCCGCAAACTGCGAGATGAGCGATTGTTGTTGAGCTTCGAATTGGTCATTCAAACGCTCAATCGACTCCAGGATTCCATCGCTGGTCAGGTCAAAGCGTTCGTCAATGCGACGGAAGTCACCTTCTGGTTCGACCATCGAAGCGATAATCTTGTCCAATTTTGAAGCCATGCCTCGAGTCACATTCAGAGTGGCTTCTGGTCCATCGCCAATTTCGTTGGCTGGGATGGAGATACGGACCTGCAAGTCTTCCGTGTTGGCATTGCCTTCGTCGCCCATCAGTGTGTTGCCGCGACCGGTGGCCGTTTCAATGACGCCGTCAACGATGAAGTGTCCTTGAATGTCGGTGCCGCTTTCCGTCTCATCACCGTTAAAGCCCAGATCGTTCCAGGCCGTGCCGCTTTGAAACGTGATTTCGGAGTTTCCGCCATAGGATTCAGAGTTGATTGTCAGGAAGCCGTCGTTGTTGACGACGGTCACTTCGCGATTGCCGAGTTCAGAAGAACTGTTGATCACCGACTGAAGCTCGGCAGCCAGTTCGTCCGCGGTGTAGTCGCCGGCAGCCAGAGTCAACTCGCCTGTCGAGACGCCATCGACAACCAGGTTGATCGTATTGTTGTCATCGTGGATCGTAATCGTTCCAGAAATTTCGTTGTCGGCTTCGACAAGCGCCTGTGTCGCGGCTGCGGTAACATCTACCTGGTACTCGCCATCTTGTGTGTTGGCATTACCGACCACGAACGTCACATCGTTGCGAGAGCTTTCGCCGCTGAGGGTAAATAGACGCGCGACGTCTTCCGCGGTAACGCCTTCGACGTCGCCATTGAGCGCGTCACGAAGTTGCCCTTCGTTGAGTTTCAAGTCTCCACGATCACCGAAAGTTATGCCAACGGCAGAGAGTCGATTGGCATTGCTGTCCAGGCCGGGAATGACGCTGGACAGAGCCAGTGAGAGTTCATCGGAAATGGATTGGACGGAGCGCTCACCGAGAAGCAAGCCGGCGACTTGCGTCTCAGCGTTAAACTGAGTCTGCTCGTTCAGATGGCCAACAAACTCGTTGTAGGCGGAAACAAAAGCACTAACGGCTTCGACACCGCCTTCAACATCTTGCCCTACGTTAAGGGTGATATCTTGATCGGGGTCAGCGTTCTGCAGATTGAGTGTGACGCCAACGATCAGGTCTTCGACGCGATTGTCTTCACTAGTGACCGAGATGGCTCCAGCTCCGGAACCAAAAGTGACCTGAGCATTCGAGGCGGCTTGGACAGGATTATCGAAGTCGAAACTGACGGCTTCGCCACCGCTCAGCGTCGAAGATACGGAGATTTCATTGGACTCGCCCGTTTCGTCGGCGGTCAACATGATGCGATATGGGTTGTCCGAACCGTCATTGATCACCGAGGCAGTGACTGCTGCACCGGAACTGTTTATCGCATCGACCAATCCTTCGACCGTATTGTTCGTCTCGTCCAGCGTAATTGTCTCGCTGGCCGATTCGCCGACCTGGATGGTGAAATCGCCGGTACCCAACTCCGTCGTGAGGGACTCGAATCCGCTCGTAGCGACTTGATGCGAAGCCGCCAAGGCGTCGACTCGCAAACGGTACGTTCCTACGACGGCATCATCAGAAGCCGCGGCCTGGACAATCGATTCGTCGCTGGACGACACCACCTTGTCTTGAAGGGCCGTGGTTTGGATCGAAGTCAATCGGCTGAGTGAGCCGCGGAATGACAAAAGTCGGGCTTCCAATCCCGAATAGGCGCCTTGTTTGGCGAGAATTTCGGTACGACGAGCCCCGAGTGTATCGATCTGGCGCTGTTGAATGTCCAGCAGGCCCGAAATAATGGTGGTGGTGTCCAGTCCTGTGACTAGTCCGTCGATGCTAAGCATTTGCTGCCCCTATCTAAAATCGCGGCGAGTATTATCTGCCGCGTGTACCGACATATGTGTTGTTTCGTAACGGGGCTTTCTCACGGCAACCCGAATATGTCTTGCTTTCGTGCGCCGTACCTCACGTTTGAGGTACGGGCTATTTCGCAATACCATCGTTTCAGTGACTTCAACCACTAACCGAGTAGTTGAAGTACCAGTTGCGATGTCTGGGTGGCGGTTTGCAAGACGGATGTACCGGCTTGGACCAACACCTGTTGCTTCGTGAAGTTTGCAATCTCGACAGCAAAATCTGTGTCACGAATCACCGATTCCGCATTCACCGTATTCTCAAGTGTGTTTCTCAGACTGTTGGCAGTCGAATCGAGTGTGTTCTGTTGGAATGCACCCAGCTCGCCTCGCAAGGCAGTCACTTCATCAATCGCGATGTCTATCACGCCGATTGCCTGTTGGGCATCGCCGGTTTCTGAGACATCAATTTCGGCGATGCTACTAAAAGCATTCGACGAGTTGTTCAATCCAAGGGACGTTGGCAGCATCTGTCCGATGGCTATCTTGGTGGTTTGGTACTGGTTGGGGCCGATTTGGAAGACAAGCGAGTTGTCTTCGATGTTTACGTCACCCAGGGCTCCAGTGACCGTCGAGATGACATCTGCCGGATCATCTTCGATTCGCAGGACCAAGCCGGTTGCGGGACCGGTCACTGCCGTTGCCATATTGCCCTCGCCGACAAAGTTTTCGCCGTCAATCGTTCCCGTAACGTTCGAACCGGCTTGGGTAACCACCGTTGTTCCGAATCCGGTAGTGTCGCCGGCCACCGCCAGGTTGGAGAAGACCGTAATCTCTTCGTCAAGCCCGTACTCGGTGGTGTAGAGCCGTGTTGCTCCACCGGCTCCGCCATTGTCAGCAACGACACCCGTCTCCGCGGTAAAGCTATTGATGCGATTGATGACGTCGGTCTGTGTTGATCCCGCATTCAGCGAAATTTGCACGTTGTTTATCGTCAAAGTTTCTGGAGCGCCCAAGTTGGCTGCCTGAGCCGCGGCGTCGACCGTCGCACGGGTGGCCGGTGTGGCGACCACGACTGCATACGTACCTTCGTTGGTGGCTGATGAGCCGCTAAGGAAGGAGACGTCCGTCGGCTGCGTCGGAATACCGTCGATTCCATTGCTGCCATCGAGAAGTCGTTTGATGCCGAATTGGGTGTTTTCTCCAATTCTTCGGATCGTATCCAGTGCGTTTTCGATTTCCAGTTGGTTCGCTTCGAGGGCATCCGAGTCATTAACACCCGTATTACCACTGTCGATAGCAAGGCTGCGAATCTTTACGAGCAGCGAGTTGATTTCATTAAGCGCTCCTT
>CAYYHV010000277.1:0-1316 GCA_964471695.1 uncultured Pirellulaceae bacterium | reverse complement strand
GTTTGAACGAGAGAAATGGCTTTCTCAGCGTTGTCGATAGCCTGTGTTAAGCCGGCGATTTGCGTTCTCTGTTTTTCAGAGATCACAAGAGCGGCTGGGCCATCGGCACCACGGTTGACTTTGAATCCGGACGATAGTCTTTCCAGTGAACGGTTTAAATTGCGAGATGACCTTCCGAGGTTATGCTGCGCTGTAATGGACGAAATATTGTTCGCGATGACAAACGACATCCTTTGCTTCTCCTTAAATCTATGAGTGCATCCATGTTTGTCATCCTTGACACCGCGAGCAGCCCTCGACCAGTCATTGACTGGTGGCGGCATTGATCGAGTCGCTGCTCGATTCGTCGATCATTGCCAGTATTCTTGGTCGCTTAACCAGCCGCCCGATAGAGCGCATCGGCAGTCTGCTCGGCTGACTCCGGCGTTAAGTACGCTCCGCTTGCCAGTCGTTCTCGAACAGCGGCCAGCGTGCTGGAGCGGTCCTCGGATTGGGTGCGGAGTTGGCGGACCAGTCCATTAACATCGCCGTCGACTTTGGCGTGTTCAGTTGGTGTGGCACCAGAAGTCGGTTTTGACTTGCCCGTTTGCGCGGAATCGATACGAAGATCATTGTGCCGCTGAAAGTTGTTGTTTCCGATTCGCATAATTGAACTCTCCATGCGTTGTTTACAAAGCGAGTTATCGAATCTATCTGGCGCAACTTGCGAGAATTTTGGCCTTAAGTCCACACGTCGGGTCGACGATGATCATTGTGCCAATTGTGCCGTTTACTTCGCGTATTTATGTGGATTAGAGGGTCACACGAGTGGCACTCAGTCGTCCAAAGTGGCGTCTGAATGACAACCTATTTACACCCCTTGGCAACATGACTGACGTCGAGCCAGCAGACAAATCGCCTGAAGCATCCAAGAATTCCAGCCTCGCAATAAAAATTATTGGGCCGCTGGTAGCGGTCTGCTGCGCCGGTTGGGGTTTGGCATTGGGTTTGTACTTCTGGGCTCCTGATGTCTCACGTGTGACAGTCTTGCCGGCGCCGACGATGACGGATATTCCACAGGATACGTCGGTCGTTATTGAGGGGGATGAGGATCAACCAACCGTGGCGAATGCCCGGCTGGGTTCTGAGGATCGCATTGTGAGCGTGCGCCAGCTTCAATTGATTGATGTCATGCTGACACATGGAAACGTGGCTCAAGCGCTCGAGTCGTATTCGCACATGGTGCCGAAAGAGGGCACCGTACTTCATGATCAGCTGATGTATCGAATGTGTGTGGCTCGCGAGATTCTCGGGCAATATGAAGCGGCACACGAGAT
>CAYYHV010000276.1:7779-10560 GCA_964471695.1 uncultured Pirellulaceae bacterium | reverse complement strand
TGGATTAGGGAAAATTGTAACAAGGCCATCGCCCGTTGCCAAACATGGAAGGTGTGCCGTAGGCCTAGCGTAAAAACCATGTTGGCGGACCCTTGGAGCGATAAATCGGGCAATGAACCCATTAACGATTTGCGAATGCGTAGTTACAAGCATGTGCCCTGCGTTTTCGACAATTTGGTCCGGTTGTGTTTTGTGAACAGGGAAGGTTTGATCTTGCGAGCCATGTATCTGAGCGACGGGCACGTTGCACAGGCTGGGTTTCCATTGCAGGATTGCACGCGTGGCCCAGCAGAAAAACGGTGACGACTCCATTCGGTCCATTCGCCGCACGGCAACACGTGGAATTGAAGGGCGCACCATACGTCCGCCGATTCGGACAGCGGCACCGAATACGGACTGGTTCAAGAAACCTGCAGGACGACAAATGCGGTAACGCAATGGAAGTTCGCGAAACGAACGAACGCTTGATATAAGGATGCAACCCATGGCATCGAGATGGCGCGTCAGTTCCAGTGCGACAGCACCGCCAAAGGAAACGCCTCCGACGAAACACGGCCCGATGGGGCCAATCTCATCGGCAAGCCGTTCAGCGAAAGTGGCGAGAGTGTCGGTTCGCTCAAAGCGAGGCCAACTCGGGATCAGAAGTTGCGGAAACGCCGCCTTCTGCGCTGCCAGAAGGCGATGATCAGCCATCATTCCCGGCAGTAGAACAAGTGGCGGTGTATTGATCATCGGTTGCGAGCGGCTAACGGAAGGTTTTTTTGAGACATTGCCCTAGACGAATCGAGCGATGTTTGAACTACGAGAATTGTACCAAGGTTAGCCCGCGTTGACAAAGTTGGAAGGTAGGCCGAAGTGCTTAGCGCAAAAACCATGTTGCGTGGCCGTTGATCTTCGTTTGACGTTCGCCGTAGCAGACGTGGTAAAACCACTCAATCGTATCAAGGCGTTCGACGACATGAAACATGGTGCCAGTAGTTTGTGAGCGACTGTAGGGTTCGCGGCGGCACTCGTCGCCGATTCGCTCGCCGAGTCTGAGGTTGATCCAAGAGACGCGCTCGTGTGCAGGAGACAGTTGCAATTGGAGATGGATTGGCGTGAGCGTTTGGTCGGATATGAAGATCGTTAGCCCCACAAACTCGATTTCGTGTTCGGCGGTCTTGCGGAACACGCGAGCATAGAGACCGTCGAGGCTTTCGTATTGCCAATCGTCGTGAAGCTCGCGGAGCACTTCTGGCAGGAAAAACTCAAGCGAAGAGAAGAGGTAATTGCCATCGGGCCGTTGGCCAATGGAGTCGCCGACCGCGTGGGAAGCCAGAAGAGGCGAGAGCATCTCGCAAACGCGTTGTTCGGGTACGGATAGGTCTGTCAATCGCCTGGCCTAAAGGGGTGCTGAGGTCTTGTAGCGGGAGGTTATTACGACACCGCCCTGAACGAAACGAACGATGTCCGAATAGGAAAGACTGCATCAAGGCCATGGCCCGTTGCGACAGCACGTCGGCAATCGTTGAGCTTCAGAATTGTTTCGCACTTCCCTGCGGATCATTGGACCCAACGCCGTATTGATGGGGACATCGTCGAAGGTGATGGACTCAGCGAGCTGAATGTAGGCATCACATTCGTTATGCGTGAAGAAGTCCGTGACGGTGCAGATTTCGTCGGAGATATAGTTGTATTAAGGCATCAGTTGTAGCCAAGTGTCGGTGAAACATCATGACACGGCAAGAAGACAAAGGTTCGCATCAGGAAACGCTAGACACGCCAGGGGAAGGTTTTACGACACCGTCCTAAACGAAGCGCACGATGTCCGAACTACAAGAGCTTGCGGAGATAGGTCGGCGCATCAACAACCGTCCCCGTGATTCGGAGTGGAGCGTGGGGATGTTTGCGTTGAGGCAAAGAGACTGGATTGGGCGGCTGACGGTTTAGGGTGAATCCGTTTGTCTTTGGTTTGGTTCGTCGTGGATGTGAAACGGTGAGTCTCTCATCTTCATCCATTTCAACAGGCGACGAAAACGCGGGCGATGGTAACGTTGGAGCATGATTGGATAGACGTGAAGCACGATTGCGCTGACGAGCCAATAGGGAAGGCCTATTCCGGACATGCGGAACGCAGACCAGCCGGCAATGGGAAGCAGTGTGATAAGACACAGCCAGTGGGTTGCCTCGCCGAATCGGGTCCCCCATTCCATTTCTTCTATCGCATGCTTGTTTAGGCGAATGTTTGGCACACCCAGAAGCTTGTTCCAACCGATAAGATGTTGAAATTCTCGGAACCACAACAATCCGGTGTAGCCATACAGTTGGCCGTTTTTCTCGAATGCAAACGCGTCAAAAAAGCGACTGTTTAATGCGGGTTGGTGCTTGTCAAAAACGAACCAAGCCCAACCCATCAGGGCGAAGTTTACCGTCACGATGTATGCGAGAAGTGCAGCATGCATCCAACTCGCTGAATACCACAGAAACAGGGCGAGCGCACCCGTAGCGGACAACGTCGATGCCAAGCGAGCCAGACGATCGGACATTCAGATCCTCGAGGTTATGGTGAACGACGGCGCTTGAATCAAATTGTAGCACGATTGTGCTTGGCTGTGTTGTCACACAGTAGCGTCCCCAGGCGCGTTCGCGTTGTTCAAGGCGTCGCTGGTAAGAACACGGCAAGGGGCCAAGCGACGGTACGGCGAAAGAACCAGGGCGAGCGGCATGTTGGTATAAAAAAAGACGCGTGCCCAGTGGCACGCGTCTTCGTGTTCCCTGGAACACCCGATCAGTGTACAGATA
>CAYYHV010000276.1:0-7769 GCA_964471695.1 uncultured Pirellulaceae bacterium | reverse complement strand
GTCCTGATCCGGTGCCCAGTCTAAGTTCCGTCGCGAAGCTGTTATTAGAGCGGACGACCCAGTTTCCGCTTGACCCAATAACGCAATGCTCCGACCCAGGAGGGAGGGTTATGTCGAATTCCCGCAAACTCAACATAAACGACAGAACTTCCTTGTTCACTTTCGTTATGGCTTGTGTGCTTCAGGTGTTTATCAAACCGTTGATAAGTCTTCGAAAAGTTCAGGAAGCCTTGCGGCTTTCTGTTTGATTTCTAAGTAACTCCAATACTGCAATTTTGACGTTCGACGCAATGCCGATTGCCAACATTTCTTCCGAAGCCATTGAAATGGCGTCGAATTGCTTATCATCCGCCTTATTCTCAGTGTTATACGGCGTTGCCCTTACGTGGCACCATTGCATGCAGTGGTGGCTCGATGCCTCCTCTAACATGGCTCTTTGTTTGTCGCAGCACGCACTGGAAATGACCCATGCGTTGTCGGCAGAATACGCCAATAGTGCATTTAGTTGCCCTGCATCGATAGGGGTGGCGAGCACCAGCACATCAGGCGCAAGTGACTCGTAGACCCCGCATCCGAAGACTTCAGCCGGCTGGTAGTTCACCAATGTGACTTGCTCGCTATCCAGCGACTGGAGCGCTCGAAACGGCAACGCCAGCGAAGCATCGGTTTCGACGATCCATCCAAAGATATCGTCCCATAGCGGTGGCAACTTCGTAGGCAACCGATCGTTACCAACAACGGCGACGACGACGGTTGAGGAAGCCGCCCGAGACCAACCGACCATCTGGTGCAGAGCGTCGGTGACACACGGCACTTGCAGACTGAATCCGCCGGGTAACGGCGTCACGGGTCGTGAAGTCACGACGCCCAAGGCGCCTTGGAAGTACAGTTCGGTGGGAGTCACCTCGTCGCGGCGTTCGTCTTCGGCTGTGAAAACAACGACATCGCGAGGTTGTATTGCGGCGCCGACTGGGACGATCCGCCCGATCGGTTCGAGATTGCCACCGAGCGGCGGCATCGTACCAAATCGCAGCTTGCTGCCGTCGATGGCGGCCGACAAGTCCTGGATGCACTTTCCGGTCATGTGGGTCTTCCCAAAATTCCTCAGGGCAAGTCCTTAGCAGCTCCCCCTGAATTGGTCGATCACGCCGTGCGACGACGTGGTAGAGCCTGTCCAGCCTCAAGTTCTTCAAGGAAGAAACGAGCGACTTGGCGATCATCGAATTCGACCATTGCTCCGTCCACTTTCTCGGTTTTTTCATCGCCGCGTCCCGCAATAAGAATGGTGTCACTTGCTTCGGCTTCGCTGATTGCCCATCCAATGGCTTTGGCTCGGTCCGGGATCATGTGTCCCTTCGCCGGGTGGTCATAGCCGTCAAGGATGTCGTGTGCGATCTGGAGCGGGTCTTCAATTCCGGGGTTGTTGCGAGTAATGATGCCGACGTCAGCCAACCTCTCGACGACTCGGCCAAGCAATGGACGCTCAGCCGGATCGCTATCGCCAGCCGCGCCGTAGACGCAAATGACGCGGCCTTCGGTGACTTTTTTCAAACTTCGCAAAGCCACAGCGAGCGAGTCGGATGTGCGAGCCCGGTCGACATAAACGGGGATTGGGTGGTGGACTCCAACGCGTTCCATCCGGCCCGGTAAGCCATCCACGTCGGACAATCCACGAGCGATCGTGGAAAGATCAATTCCATTGACCAAACCAACGGCAGCGGCTGCCAGGCAGTTAGAAATATGTTGCGAGCCAACGATCTTCGTGCGAACGGGCACCGATTCATTGCCGGCTTGGAGTAGGAAAGTTTGTTCGCCCTGGAACTCTTCGAGAAGAGTCGCCGTTACCTCTGCTGGATTCCTTTGACCGAATGTGAGCACAGGATGGTTTAATTCGCCGAGGACAAACTTACTGGCTGGGTCATCGACGTTCACGATGGCATATCCGCCAGGCTTGAGGTACGACAGGATGCGCTGTTTCATCTTTCGATAAGCCATCACGGTGCCGTGGAATGGAATGTGATTCCGGCGAACATTGGTGATGACCGCGCCCTCGAGTTGTGTGCCGGCGAAGCTGTGTCTTGCCAGCCCGCGACTGGACATCTCCAGCACAGCGTGGGTGCACGAATTTTCTCGCATGGATGCCAATTGACGTACGTACTCGGGGGACGTCGGTTGAACCGTATCCATGTCCAGGTTCACATCAACGCCATCGCAATATCCAATGGTTGTGCCGATTCCAACTCGTCCACCAGCGGCTTCGAGGATTGCGGAAATCAGCATTGCCGTCGTCGTCTTGCCGTAGGTGCCGGTGATTCCGATCGCATTTAATGCCGTCGTCGGATTATCGACCAGCGCGTGGCAAATTTCACCGTAGGCTTGGCGAGTGTCGGGCACCACGCACGTCGGGACGTCGATGGGAAGGACTCGTTCCGAAAGAATCGCGGCCGCGCCACGGTCAACCGCTTCTTTGGCGAAGTGATGACCGTCGGTGGACAAGCCCACCATGGCGGCAAATAGATCGCCTGATTTGCAGTGTCGCGAATCGCCACAGCAGGACGCTACGCGAATGTTATTGGAACCGAAAATTTGACTGGTCGGGAGCAATTCCCGCAGTCCAATGGAACCTGCCTGAGGGACAGATGAACGCATGACCAAGGCCTCCTTGCCTTTGTGACATGCCGCGAATCGAATCGGGCTTTTTAGTGTCAGAGTTGCCAACGGTTCCTTCCGTCAAACAATCTCCGACTGCCGCTCGTCCGCGAACAGTTGTTGGGTCGAACGGGGATGAATTTGGTCAATTGGTGGCCTAAGGTCAAGTCGACTTTTCCGCGCGTAAGCTAGGCTGGTGAAAGCAGTGCTGTCGTCTGGCGGCATTGCAGCGGCTGAGCGGATTTTTCGAGAATTTTTGGTGTTGCAGTTGGGAAAGTTTACCAGCCTCGCGAGCGAGGGACGGCGTTCAATTGCGAGTGGGTTGCTCGGCTACGCGTCGGGTTTCGATTGTTGTGACGCGTACAGTCAGCGATTTTGTCACGGGCACGGGTAGGTGAAAACTGACAGAATTGTGTTAGAATCTGGTGGGGATGCTGGGGAAAAACTTGTGCGGGCGATACTGGTTTCGATGTGTCGGCTCGTTAATCCTCAGTGCGTGGACTTCTTCGGTGATAAAGCATCAAATGAATAGTAGCGTTCCTCACTCAAGTGCGAGTGCGCGTTCCTCAAGGCGACTCACATCAAAAGTCGTCGGCCCTCGTCGGTTGCGATTCGAAACCCTTGATCCTCGGATTGTGCTCGCCTCAAACTCCCTTGATGCTTTGACAAGCCATTCGTTTGGTGACTCGGTTGTCGTCGAGAATGTTGGCGAGCGTACGACGTATCGGCAACTCAACGTCGATGGTTATGACGGAGCCGAATCAGCGGCTGTGCAGTTTTTGAACGACTACGCCGATTCGTTCGGGTTGCCTGGTGACTTGGAGACTCAGCTTCAGGTTTTGGATACGAAGTACGGTTTGGCAAGTCGTCATGTCTACCTGCAACAGGTGTATGGTGATGTGCCCGTTCACGGTGGGCAGATTACGGTTTCGATGAATGCCAGTGGGCAAATCCAAACGGTACATTCGAGTTTTCACACGGAGGTGTCAACGGCGAAGCCACTCTCTGCCAAACTTGATGCGACCAAGGCGATCGAGTTGGCTCATGCTTCGGTCGGAACCGTTGAAACATGGATGGACGGCCGAATCGAGCAGGTTATGGTTGTCAATGAATCCGGAGGACTCGAACCGGCGTGGAGAACGATGGTCCACGCTTCCAAGCCTCAGCATGAAGATTGGTTGGTTGTCGTTAGCGCCGTTAGCGGTCGAATTCTGAGTCAGGAAGATCGTTCGGCTCATGCCACTGGATCTGGGGATGTGTTTGAACCCAATCCATATCAGACGCAGGGTAGCGGCGCGGATTTGGTCGACAATGACGATGCCACCAATGCGGTTCTGGACTCGTTGATGCAGTCGGTTACTTTGGAGCGACTGGATGAAGGCACCGGTCAACTGATCGGAGAATGGGTCGACGTCACTTTGGCGGGCGGGTTGAACGAGCCCTTGGCGGACGAACCGACACGAGAGTATCGGTACGATCGTGACGATCCACGGTTTGAACAGGTGATGGTGTATTACACCATTGATCAGGTCCAGGCTTACCTGCACGCACTTGGTTTTGATGACGATACGGGAGTGACCGCGAACGGCATTCGCGATTTCCCCACGCAAGCCAGCGCTCACTGGTTCACCGACGACAACTCGTTCTATTCCGTTGGCGACGATTCGCTTCATTTTGGCACTGGCGGAGTCGACGATGCTGAGGATGCCGACATCATCATCCACGAATTCGGTCACGCCATTCAGCATGATCAAAATCCCAATTGGGGTGGGACCGAGATGGGAGCCATGGGCGAAGGCTTTGGTGACTACCTCGCAGCGAGCTTCTATGCCGATTCGGGCGACGCGGCTTTCCAGTCGCTTCATGCCGCCGCAATCGGCGAATGGGATGCGGTTTCTTACTCAACGGCAGAACCCCCGAACCTGCGGCGAGTCGACGGGACCAAACACTATCCAGATGACCTGGTGAGAACGGTTCATGCAGATGGTGAGATATGGTCAGCCGCGTTGTGGGATATCCGCAGTGAACTTGGTGGATTCGTAACGGATCAGTTAGTTCTCGAATCCCACTTTTCTCTGCCGGCCAACTCCACGATGACGGATGGCGCCCATGCCATCCTCGACGCGGACGCAAACATTAACGGCGGGGCCAATCAAAGCGCCATTCGCGCCTGGTTCGAGGCGCGTGGCATTCTGCAGACGCTCGATGATCATGGCAACGACGCGCTAAATGCAACGCTTGTTGCGGTGCCCAGCGCCACGGCTGGAGTCGTCGATTTTCGAAATGATCCGGACTATTTTCGTTTCACGGCAATGGCAAATACGACTTATCAGATCGAGGTGCAACTGGGGGAGTCGACCAACACCAATTTGACTTTGTATGACATCAATGGCACGTCGGTGCTATCGCGCAACGATGATGGCGGGGCTGGGTCGCTGTTGATCTGGACGGCGCCGAGTGCGAACGAATACTTCCTCAAAGTCAGTGGAGTCGGGACGGGGAGTTATACGCTCAATTTGACCGCGATTGTGACGCCTTCCGACGATCACGGCGACAATCCTGCATCGGCGACACCGGTTACGAATCCGATCGAGATCGCGGGAGACCTCGAAATCGTGGGCGACGTAGATGTGTTTTCGTTTCCCGCAGTCGGTGGCGAAGGGTACGCCATCGAAGCTCGATTGGGCAGTCTCGAAGACAGTGTGCTGCGAATTATAGATTCAGATCAAGCCACCGTGCTAATCGGTGAGAATGATGGCGGCGAGTCGTTCATCTACTGGTCGCCGGAAACGACCGGTACCTACTATGCAGAGGTGTCGGGCGAATCTCAGGGGACGTATGAGTTGAGCATTTCCGACGCGATAGACGATCACGGCGACGATGCTGCGAATGCTACTGCTGTCGAGGTGCCAAGTACGACTGCGGCACGCATTGAGTTGCTAGGCGACTTGGATGTTTTTCGCTTTTCCGCGACGGAAGGGACGGCTTATAGACTGGAAGTGGATCTCGAGACACTCGCTGACAGCACGCTCACCTTGCTGGATATAGATGGTGCGACCGTGCTCGCTTTTAGCGACGATACTGCGTCCGGTCTGTCGTCTGAGATTGAGTGGATCGCGCCCGCGGATGGAGACTATTTCGCGGTCGTGGAAGGGTTTGGCGAGTTGTTCAATGGACGGTACGGATTTTCGGTTTCCACATTCTCGCCAGCTTTTGATGACCATGGAAACCAGCCCGGAGTCGCAACGCCTGTCGAATTAAACTCGTCGAATGTAGGGGAACTAGAAACCGAGGGCGACGTGGACTACTTTTCGTTCACCGTTCCCGCCGAAGCGGCCGTGACTCTACAAGTCTCGTTGTTGTCGTTGATCGATTCGACGTTGACTTTGTTCGATTCGGACGGAGTCACGCAGCTAGAATTCAACGATGATGGGCCGAGCGGACTGGGATCGCAAATTGACTGGTTGCCGACGGAACCGGGAACCTACTATGCGGCGGTCCGAGGTTTTGCGAATGAGCGTGCCGGGAGTTATGAATTCAACCTATTCGCAACGTTGCCCGTGACAGGCGATTTTGACAACGATGGTGATTACGATTGCCACGACATCGATGCCTTGGTGGCTGAGATTGCCGCCGAAACCCATGTTCTGGATTTTGATCTAACCGATGACGGATTCGTGGATCTGGCAGATCGAGATGCGTGGTTACTGGAGGCCGGTGAGGCGAACATCGGGCCTGGCAGGGCGTATCGATTGGGCGATGCAAATCTCAGCGGCGACGTCGACGTGAGTGATTTCAATGTGTGGAACAGCAATAAGTTCTTTGTCGGTGCTGGTTGGTGCGGTGCGGATTTTACCGCTGATGGCGGTGTCGATGTGAGCGATTTCAATATCTGGAACTCGAACAAGTTCTTTTCCTCGGCCCCGGCGTACCTTGTCCAACCGGTCGATCTCGGTCTGGCTGGGGCGCAATCCGTGGACTACGCGCAGCGGCAATTCGTGAGAGTCGACTTTCCCACATATGGCGATTCGAAACGCTTGGCGAGGATTGTTGAGCGCGTCTTCATTGATGAAGACAAAGAAGACGAAGTACATCAGCGAGATGACTTTTTGGATTTTCGCATTAGCCGAGTCCATTCTGCCAAGTCGACGTCGTAATCGCTTTTTAGAAGGGCTTCGACAGGTTGGCGCAGGCTTGCGGGAAAGACGGCTGTTCCCTCGACGGCTCCGGCCATTAACCCGATGACTTGAGCCACGGAGTCTGTGTCGTGTCCCATATCCATTGCCAGATGCATTGCCGCGAGAGGATTCCACTCGCAAAAGTTGAGCAGCGCCCAGGCACAGCCGAAGGTATGTCGAGCCTCCCAGTAGTATTGCGGATGGTAGGCCTCAACGAGTTTTGCATACAACGTGGCTGGTGAGCCGTTAGACTCTGCGACGCAGCCTTCGGCGAGTTTGATCCATCGCGTAACGGGGCGTTCGATAAAAGGAACTTCCGCATACTTATACGGGTCCACGTCGATCATGGTTTTGCGCATTCGCTTGTAGCGTTGTTTCGCTGAACCTTCGTTATCAACGATTGCGGCAGCGAGTCCTGCGGTCAATGCCGCATTCGTATCTCGGGCAGTGCCCTGATCAATGAATGTTATTTGATGTGCGGTTATGTAGGCGTTATTGGGATCGCCGGGGAAAAGGCACGCCAGAGGAGTCGTCGTCATTTGGCCGCAGCAGGTAGGCAAACCGCCCCAAATACGAACGGCAGGTTTTGAGCCGGGCGATTTGTCGCCGCGAAGCACCCATCGAGCTGCCGACTGGAACTCTCGCAAGGATTCATCGCGTACCGTCGCATATTCTGGACGCACGTTGAATTGGGGTAACTCACCGGCTTGAGCAAAAGCCGTCGCCAGTCCTTCCAAGGTGACCGCATTCTGGCGAATGGCCTGAATCAAAATCATCTTCATCCGGGTATCGTCAGTCACCGTGCCGGGTGGAGCTTTCGCCGTCCATTGGCCGTAGGGTTCTGCGATTGGACGAAGCGGAGCGTAGGGCATTAGCTTGAGCGTTCTGGCAAGCTGTCGAATGTCTTCGGCTTCCAGTCTGCGCCCCTTGGGCCAGCTGCGA
>CAYYHV010000275.1:7083-10603 GCA_964471695.1 uncultured Pirellulaceae bacterium | reverse complement strand
CTATAGAGTCGATTCAAGCGTTCACTGATGTGATCCCCCGCCAACATATCCACCTGCCGATAAAGATCATCCATGAGTTCTCGACGTGTCTTAAAAGTCGCCGAAGCCGTCCGCGAAGTGGTCGCGATGGCTATCCTTACCGACTTGAAAGATCCTCGCGTTAAGAATGTGACCGTAACGTTCGTCGAGGTATCGGCTGATCTGCGACTGGCCAAGGTGCATGTATCCGTCATGGGGGATGAAACCCAGGAAGATCTGAGTCTTCGGGGGCTTCGAAACGCCGCAGGATATTTGCAACAAAAGGTCTCAAATCGAGTCGACTTGAGATATACTCCCAAGCTTCAGTTTGTGCTCGACAAGGGAATTAAAAACGCCTTCGAAGTCACGCGTATCCTTGAAGAAGTTCTTCCCAAGGAAGATTCGCAAGAAGATTCCGATGACGAAGAGCAGAACGAGACGGATGAAAGTTCGATCTCGACGATTGAAACGGATTCAGAAGAATAACCCCAACCAACTCGCATAATTTGCCGACAGCAGTTCCGGAAAACATTCATGGCTAAGAATCGCGCCGACCTGATCAACAAGACGTATAAGGTTCTCAAGAAGCACTACAAACCAGTCGCATCACCTGATCATTCCGCCTTGGAGTGCTTGCTGTTCGCCTGCCTGCTTGAGAATACGCCTTACGATAAGGCTGAGGCCGCGTTCGCCAGGATTCGCGAGATTTCCAGCGATTGGAATGAGGTGCGTGTTACCGCAGTTCTCGAACTTGCGGAATCGCTCAAAGGATTTCCCGATGCGCGTCGCTCCGCATCGAATCTTCGACGCGTTTTGCATAGTGTTTTCGAATCGCAGTATTCGTATGACTTAGAGCACCTCAAGAAGCAAAATCTAGGCAAGACGATCAAAGACTTGGAGAAGCACGCAGGCTCGACTCCATTTATCGTCAGCTACTTCACGCAGAATTCACTGGCTGGTCATTCCATCCCCGTCGACCGAGGCGCGTTGGATGTTATGTATATCGTCGGTGTCATCGACGAAAAGGAACGGGAAAAAGCGGCTGTCCCCGGATTGGAACGAGCCATCCCCAAGAAGCAGGGCGTTGAATTTGGTTCACTCCTTCACCAATTGGCCGCCGATCTGGTAGCTAGCCCGTTCTCGCAAAACGTCCGCGGCATTCTGCTTGAGATCGCTCCAGATTGTAAGGACCGACTCCCCAAGCGCAAGTCAAAGAAGAAAGCGGCTCCTCCCAAAGAAGAGCCCAAGGCCAAAGCAGCCAAGAAGACTGACACCAAGAAAACACCAGCAAAGAAGGCTGCGACCAAAAAGACGACCAAGGCCAAGGCGACTGAGAAGAAGGCTCCTGCCAAAAAAGCCGCGAAAAAGGCGCCGGTGAAGAAGAAGACAACAACCAAAAAGGCTGCGACAAAAAAGAAGGCTGCAACCAAGAAGAAGGCTGCAACCAAGAAGAAGGCTGCGACCAAGAAGAAATCAACATCGAAGCAGTTGGCGAAGAAAAAGCCTCGCTAACGACGGCTTCATTACAAGTTCTTTCGCACAATCTGCCCGATCCCGAGCGCAATCCCCCTGTCCTGAATTCGGCGACTCGTCACCGAAAATCCATCGAGGCTTGCTTTCCGCTCGGTAGGGAAGTGTCCGCTGGCAGAAAACCTCGCCATTCCGGGTTGCGCTCCCAGTTTTGCGGTCGGCCGAATACAATTACCGGGTCAACATATCCCCTTGTCCGGACTTTCCCGATGCCCCATCCTTTCGCCGCCTCGATCCTCCTTTTCAGCCTCATTGTCAGCGCCGTCGCTGGCCAACCTGCGTTGCGAGATCGGCAGAAGCTGCAGCAGCGATTCGTTGCCGAAGCCGAGTTGCTCGAAACGTTACGCCGTCAACCCGCAGAAAAGATTGAGCGTTCCAGTCGCACTGAGCGAGAAGAGGAAAAAGCTCACTCTTTGGCCCTCTTTGGCAAAGGACGGCTGCTCTTTCAACAGGAGCGATATGATGAAGCGTTATCGTCGTATCAACGTGCCTGGCAATGGAATCCTGAGGCAACTTCTATCCTCCACGAAATCGTTCGCCTGACGTTTCACCTTGAACGCCATGGCGCGGCGATTCGCTACGCGATTCTCGCGAACGAGTTGAGTCCCAAAGATCCCGATATGATGCAGCAACTTTCGATGGTGCTGGCTCAAGACGGCGAACCGGCTCGTGGGCTGGACATGCTTAACCAGGCATTAAAGCTGCGTCCCGAACCCAGAGACAAAACGTATGCAGAAATGCATTTCAATATTTTACGGCTTGCTGCGCTCTCGGGACGCGAGAAGGAAGCCCTCGATTCGATTGACGTCATTCGTCGCGCACACCGAAATCACGATGCGTTTGAGATTCCTGAAGAGGAGCTGGATGAGATCATTGGCGAACGACGACTGGTTCAGGGATTGTTCGTCGAAATTTACCTCGCTTCCCAAGAGCTCGACGCTGCAGAACAAGCCATCGACGAACTGGCTCGACTGGAAGAAAACAACGCTCTCGTCGACTACTATCGAGCTCGACTGGCCTTCAAAGCTGACCAACCGGAGAAATGCATCGAGCATCTGGAGACATACGCCAAATCTGAAGGCACGACGGCTGGTGAAGATGCCTATGAACTGCTCGAAAAAGCTCTCAAAAAGACCGGAAAATCGGAAAAGGAAATCGCAGCAAGACTGCAACGACTGGCCGACAAAGATCCCGCCAACGCAGACCTTGCGTTGTATACCGCCAGAAAATTCAATGCACTGGGTGATGCGGAGAACGTGCAGTTGCTCGTCGAACCACTTGCCGCGAAACCGGACCTTGAAGCATATCGACTGTTGCTGGATTCCTATATTGCACAAGAGCGAGTCGGCCCATTAGTCGCCCTCTTAGGTCGCATTGTGGAAACCTTCGGCAACATCACTGTCTTTAGTGAGCAAGTCGAGAAAATCACCAACAATGAAGAATTATCCAAAAAGACATTCGACGAAGCGACTCGACGACTGAACGATCGGCGACGCCCTATGCTTGCCAACGAGTCACTGGGGTGCAGTTACCTGGCACTCGCCAACGAGGACGTCAAACTCTCCGAGAAATTCTTCGCGCATGCCGAGAAGAACCTACCCGAAGAAGACCTAACAACGACTCGCCTTGGCTACGCCGAAGAATGCTTCTTCTCCGAACAAAACGAACCGGCAATCCGCATTTTCAGGGACGTGCTCCAGCATCCCAACGACGAAGTCAACCTCGACAGCGTCGTGGAATTGCTCGCCATGGCATTGGAATACGACGGGCAAACCGAAGCGGCCTTGCAGATCGTAGACGAACATATCAAGGACAATCCATCGGTAGGCCTTGCGATTCGACGAGCATGGATTCACTATCACGCAAAACAGAATGATGCAGCCCGTGATGCCTACGAATCAGCCATCAATCAGTACAACGACAATTTCGAATCGACTGCGACTCGCCGCACCCTTAAAGATGCTCGAATGGT
>CAYYHV010000275.1:4061-7073 GCA_964471695.1 uncultured Pirellulaceae bacterium | reverse complement strand
GGTACTTGATGAATACCCAGAAGACGTTGGAGCCATGAACGACCTCGGATACCTTTGGTCCGACAACGGGATTCACCTCGAACGTTCTCTGAGTATGATAAAAAAGGCCGTCAAAGCGGAACCCGAAAACGCCGCTTACCTCGACAGCTTGGCTTGGGTGTACGTAAAAATGAATCGTCCATCTGAAGCACTACCGTATCTCGAAGAAGCGATAGCCGGCCAAGACGAACCCGATGGCGTCATCCTCGATCACTTGGGCGACGTTCACCTTCAGCTTGGCAACAACGACAAAGCAATTCAGTTTTGGAAACAGTCGCTAACCTCGCTTGGCGAGAATGATCAACCGGAGAAGCTAAAATCCGTTGAATCGAAGATTCAGAAACACAGCAAGAAATAGAATCTACTAACTAAAAAGCACAGCGGATCAACGGGAGTTTGGAAATGGCTGGACATTCGAAATGGGCGAATATTCAACACCGCAAAGGACGTCAGGACGCTCAACGTGGCAAGCTCTGGACGAAGCTGAGCAAAGCGATCACCGTCGCCGCACAACTTGGCGGCGGTGATCCATCGTCGAACTTTCGCTTGCGAAAAGCGATCGATGATGCCAAAGCGCTGAGTATGCCCAAAGACAACATCTCCCGAGCCGTCAAACGAGGGACCGGCGAACTCGGCGGTGGACCACTTGAAGAGATTGTCTATGAGGGCTACGGCCCTGGCGGCGTCGCCGTGATGTGCGAAATCCTGACAGACAATCGCAATCGCACTGCCCCGGAACTAAGAAATGTCTTTTCAAAAAACGGCGGAGAACTCGGCAAGACCGGCTGCGTTGCCTACCTGTTCGAGCGCAAAGGACTGACATTAGTTTCCGCAGAGAAATCCGATGAAGATTCGCTGATGGAGCTTGCGATCGAAGCAGGAGCCGATGACGTCAAACAAGTTGATGATCTTTTTGAGATCACCTGCGAACCCGATGTATTTAGCGACTTGCTTTCAGCTCTTGAGGCTGCTGAGATTCCCGTCGAATCCTCGCAACTTACGCGAATCCCCCTCAACACCGTAGACCTCGACGCAACCGATGGCAAGAAAGTCTTAAAGCTCATGCAGCTACTGGATGATCACGACGACATTCAAAATGTCTCATCCAATTTCAACGTGTCCGACGAGGTGCTCGCCGAATTGGGGCTGACCGACTGAGCAGTTGCGTCGGTTCCAATAATTTGAATCGGGCGTTTTGCGCCACCCCGCCTCCCAAACGCCCGCGCAACAATTCGGGTTGTAACAAATAGTCGAGGAATGATCCGGGATTGAATTCCGGTTTTGTGGATTCCGACTAATCCAGTGGATCGCAAGTTATTCACAAGTCGAAGAGTTCTTAGCAGGGCGACCGTCTGACAAGTCGCCTTTCAAGCGTGCCAGGAACTTAACATGAATGCGAATCGACTCAGGTTTGCGATTCTCGTAGGAATCGTGACGACCATTTTCGGCGCTGATGTATCAGCCCAATCCGCAACTCGGCGTGTTATTCGTACGCCGCAACCACCGACTCGCGTTCGCCGCGTTCCTACGCGAGTGCCTGTTAAGCGGGCCCCCACGCGCGTACCGGTTCGAGTTCCGACTCGTGTACAATCCACGACGCCAAGATACAAAGTGAATCCATCACCGACCTCGGCTGATTCGAAAGACACAGAGTCGACCAAAGAATCATCGTCGACCAAAGCCAGAAAAACGGGGAACGTCGAATCCGACCTGTGGAGCTACCTCGAGCGGACCAAATACCGATATTGGTCGCCTGGTCCCGGCGAGACCGACGGTTTTTACAACGCCCAAGACCCACATGGGCCATTTGCCAAGAAGTACCTCAATCGAAAAGCTGCCGGTCGCCCTGACGAACTTCCCAGTGGCTCGATTCTTGTCATGGAAAACTACAGCCCCGAACGTACACTCAATGCAATCACCGTGATGTTTCGCATTGAGGACTCGAACCCTGATGCCAGCGATTGGTATTGGGTGGCCTACAACCCGGACGGATCAGTTGCTCGGACTTCGAAAGATACGGGAAAGCAGCAAGTCGCAGGGGCAGTAGAGAGTTGCATTTCCTGCCATCAGCGAGCCGCAGGCAACGACTTTGTTTTCTTCAACGACAAGTAAGTTACGCAATCAGTTCCTTGATCACGTGACCGTGGACATCCGTTAGCCGCCGATCGATGCCATTGTGCCGGACAGTCAGCCGCCGATGGTCAATGCCCAGCAGGTGCATAATCGTGGCATGAATGTCGTAGACCTGAGTCGGATTGGATCGGTCCAGCGGTTTGAATCCCCATTCATCGGACAAACCGTGAGTCGTTCCGCCTCGAAAACCACCACCACACATCCAGTTAGTGAATACGTAAGGATTGTGGTCGCGGCCTTTGCTGCCCTGGGTGCTTGGCATGCGCCCGAATTCGGTGGTCCAAAGCACAATTGTATCTTCTAACATTCCACGCTGCTTCAAGTCAGCGATCAGTGCCGCTGCTCCGTATGCCATCCCGATGGCCAAGGGGCCATGATCTCGTTCGATGTCTTCATGCGAGTCCCAGTTTCGTCGCGGAAAGCTGTTATCGTTACCGGACCAGATTTGCACGAAGCGAACACCACGCTCCAAAAGCCGCCGGGCCACCAGACACTTGCGCCCAAAATAGTCGATCTCTTCCGGCGGATTGATCTTCTCAGAAAACTGCGACTTACCATGATCCAGCCCATACATCTTCAGGATATAGGCCGGTTCACTGGACAAGTCCAAAGCCTCGGGCGCACTGAGCTGCATACGCGCTGCCAACTCGTAACTGCGAATTCGCGCCTCAAGACGAGAGTCGCCAAGACGCGCATCTTGATGTTGCTCGTTCAACCGTTTCAGCAACTGTAGCGTCGCGACTTCACTGACAGCGTTAACGTATCCGGCATTGGCTCGGAGATCCGCAATCGGATCAACGGTACCGGGTCGGATAATGGTTCCCTGATGTTGCGTGGGCA
>CAYYHV010000275.1:0-4051 GCA_964471695.1 uncultured Pirellulaceae bacterium | reverse complement strand
TCGTCGATCCGGCAACACGACAAATGTTGGCAGATTCTCGTTTAGGCTCCCCAGGGCGTAGCTGATCCAACATCCCATTCCCGGATACCCAGGCTGATCAAAGCCGGTGGCTTGAAGATAAGTCGCCTGGCTGTGAACTCCGGTTTTGCCCACAACGTTGTGGACGAACGCCATTTCATCAACCACCGAGCCAAGCGGCTGAACGACTTCGCTGAGCATCTTTCCGCATTCGCCGTAACGATGAAACCGAAACGGCGACTTCATCCATGGTCCCAGGCCATCCTGGAAGGCCTCCACCTTCTCACCAAAATCCGAAGGCTCGCCATGATGCTTTTCCAAGGCCGGTTTGTGATCGAACAAGTCGATGTGGCTGGCAGCGCCACCCATGAACAACTGAACCACGCGTTTCGCCCGCGGCGGCACATGCAAGGGATGCACCACACCACCCGCGGCGACACTGGGTGCCGCACTCTTTGCATCTTTTTGCAACATCGAAGCCAGCACCACGCCGCCAAACCCACCACCAAGCTGGTTAAGAAAGCGCCGACGATTCATCGAAGATAAGTCCATTTTGGTTCAGTCTACGAATACGAACTCATTCAAATTAAACAATAGCCGGCACATGTTGGCTTTTCCATGGTCCTCGGCAAATCGTATCAAAGCCCCCTGCTCTTCCTCATCCGGATCGCGGCCCGTGACCAAACGGAACGCACGCGCAATCTGCAAAGCCGCCTCGGGCGAACTCGACTGAATCCGCTCGGCAAAATGTTCGCTCATGCCTAGCATGAACTGATTGTTCAACAGCGAAAGGGCTTGCAGCGCGGTAATGGTCTCGTCTCGCTTCGCCACACTCTGCGATGAATCGGCACAATCGAGCGTCGACATAAACGGATCAGGCTGGCTGCGCACTACGAATCGGTAGATACTCCGACGATGCGAACGCTCGTCATCCGGATCGAATTTATGATATTCATAGTGCGGTGAATGCTCCGGCCGCTCCAGTTTGAATAGCTGAAAACCAGGACCATACATTTCCACTTTGAGCTTGCCACTTACCGTGAGCACTGCGTCGCGCAATTCTTCCGCGGACAACCGTCGCCGATTCATTCTCCAAAGAAACTGATTGTCACCATCAATCGCGGCATTGGATACGTCGAAATCCGACACTTGTCGGTACGTTGCACTCGTCACCAAAAGTCGATGAAGCCGTTTGAGCGATTGGCCCCCGTCGCGAAACCATGCTGCCAGCCAGTCCAATAGTTCTGGGTGCGTCGGCAACTTTCCCATACGACCAAAGTCGTTGGGCGAATCGACCAAGCCATGTCCGAAGTGATATTGCCAGACGCGATTCACGATACTGCGCCAAATCAGCGGATTGTCGCGAGCCGTCAGCCATTTCGCCAAAGCGACTCGACGATCCCCTTCGCTATGTGTCGCCGGCAGATCGAATCGCCAGTCCTTACCGGCAACAATCGGGATAGTGCCAGGCCCCACGAGCTCCAACGGCTGGAGAACATCCCCGCGCGCCAACACATGGATATCGCGCGGAGTACCACCCCGCTCTCCCCGACCAGCGAAAGCACCCGAGCCATGATGGATTGTGCCCGCATAGACTCGCTTTAACGCAGGCAAGCTGGCTTGGCGTTCCTCTACCTCTTCCAAACGCTTTCGATTCGACTGAACGTCCCGAAGAATTGCTTCACTGACGTGGCGTTTGATCAACTTGTCTTTCTGATCTCGCAGAGCAACGATCCGCCGGTGCCCTTCCTCCCCAACGGTCGAGCCGTAATAGAATCCGTCCACAAGATTCGACTTTCGCCAGCGAACCGGCGCCTCGATCGAGTCCATGGCGCTCACGTTCTTGCCAATCGCAACATTCTGGCTTTGGGAGAATACCATCAACTCACCCACAGCAAAGATGTAATCGTTGCTTCGCTCCGCTAATTGCGTCGCTGTCATGCGCACGAACCGAGCCGTAATACGCGACTCCAACTCTACCGTTTGGACCGCCGTCCCCGGATTCGCGAAATCCGCTTGGGTATGATTCGCAACCGTAGTCACATCGGCCACGAATTGCTCGTCGTTGCTGACATCGATTCGGAAACGTAACGGAAACCCAAAACCGTGACCGATACCGTTAAAATCGTCATGGCACCCCACGAATCTAATGGTGTCAATCGCAACAGGCTTCCCTAAATCGACTTGAACCCACTTCGTTGTATCCGCATTCGCTGTGATCTGACTGTGATAGCCAAACTCCGGCCGCTTCCCCGCCGATGAATCCTCGGCCAGCTTTTTCAATTGGTCTTCGATCGCCTTCAGTTGCGGACCGGCAGCCGCATACAACTGCTTATCGAGCTCTTTCTTCGCCAGTTCAAGTTGCTTACGCTCATTCGTCAATTCCACCCGGATCCGAGCCACTTCTGGATCGTCGTCGTAGACTCGGTCAGCTCGATCAAGGGCTGCAAATACAGCCTGCAGGCTGTAGTAATGCTCCTGCGTCACCGGATCAAATTTGTGGTTGTGGCAGCGCGCACATTGCACCGTTATGCTGCAGAACGTTGTCATCGTTGACGAGACCATATCGTCACGATCAAGATGCCGGGCAATTTTGCCGTCGATTTTCGATTCGGGAACTTCAGCGTGACCGATAAAATCCCATGGGCCCGCAGCGATAAATCCCGTTGCCACAATGCCATCCACCGTATTCGGCCAGAGTACATCGCCAGCAATCTGCTCTTGGACGAAACGGGAATACGCTTTGTCACTGTTCAAAGCGCGAATCACATAATCTCGATAGGGCCACGCATTCGGCCGCAGCTTGTCTTTGTCATAACCATGGGTATCGGCGTAGTGAACCACATCCAACCAGTGCCGAGCCCAGTGTTCGCCGTATTGCTTCGAAGCTAACAGCCGATCGACCAATCGCTCATAGGCCCCTTTCGACTCGTCCCGCAAAAACTCGTCAACCCGTTCAGGAGTGGGCGGCAGTCCAATGAGGTCAAAATACAATCGCCGAATCAACGTCCTGCGATCCGCCGGCGGAGAAGCCCGTAACCCTTTTTCCACGATCTTGCGTCGAACAAAGCCGTCGATTGGATTGCCATCTGGCATGGGACGACTAGCTTGGGGCACCTTGAGATCGTGACGAAGCGGCCGCAGCGACCACCAATTTAGATCGGCGACGGGCGTTTCCAGTCGTACACCCTCAGGCCAAGGGGCTCCCGCATCAATCCACGCACGAATTACTGCGACTTCTTCCGGACTAAGTGGTTCACTCCCCTGAGGCATTTCGGCCTCGCCATTCACCGGCGAAATCAGCTCGACAAGATGACTCGCTTCAGCATCATTCGGTCGAATAGCATCGCTCGCGAATGCTGCTTCGGATGAATGAAGAGAAAACCCACCTTTGCGATCGGTTTCGTTATGACAACCAACACAGCGCTGCTCCAATATTGGCGCTACGTGCGTGGTGAATTCGGTTGGGGCTTGCGAGAATACTGGCGGCGCGATCGACACAACGATCGCGAAAGAGAAGTCGATCAGGCGTGCGATCGGATTGCGAAAATTCACAGCCAACTTCCGTCAGGATTACCAAAGCGCAAATCGAGGATCGCGAGCGATCGTCAACATTATAGCTGCTTTAGTCCATGCCTTTGTGCTTAACTTCCTCCCAGTACTTTTCGAAGTCAAAATCTGGACTATTGTCGATATCGTGACACGTATAGCAGGTGTTTTTCTTGGCTTCGGCGAGTGTAAGTCGCATCTCGGCTCGCAACTGTTCCTGTTGAGCGTCCGTCACGTCGAGGTCCCCATTTTCGGCATCGACGTGTCGCGATCCAGGTCCGTGACAATTCTCACAGCCGTTGGAATGGAGCTTTTCGTCGGCTAACTGCAAGTATCCCGACTTGTACGGAAAATACTCTTGAGGATTCCAGCCTGTCACGTGGCAACTCAAGCACTCCGGATCAAAATGGCGAGCAATTGACCCCCGATTATTTGGCGGAGTCACAATAGAATCCGTCGCATGGAAGTGCGGAGTTTCCTCGAA
>CAYYHV010000274.1:6158-10650 GCA_964471695.1 uncultured Pirellulaceae bacterium | reverse complement strand
CATGTCTTCTGTGGGAATTCCAAGCATCGCAATACGACCGCCGTGACACATATTGTCGAGCATCGCGCGAAAAGCATTGGCATTGCCAGACATCTCCAAACCTACGTCGAAGCCTTCCGACATCCCGAGTTCAGCCTGAACATCGCTCAACTTCTCAGTCCGCACATCCACGGCTCGAGACACATTGACTTTCCGAGCCAACGCCAAACGATAAGGGTTGATGTCGGTGATCACGACGTGACGAGCACCTGCCTGACGAGCCACAGCAGCCGCCATAATGCCAATGGGGCCAGCCCCGGTTACCAAGACGTCTTCGCCAAGAATATCAAAAGACAATGCCGTATGAACCGCATTGCCCAATGGATCGAAGATAGCTTGAATGTCGCGTGGAATATCTGGATCGTGCAGCCAGACATTCGTCATTGGCAGTGAAATATATTCGGCGAAGGCTCCCGGTCGATTCACGCCGATGCCTTTGGTGTCTTTGCAGAGATGACGACGACCGGCCATGCAATTTCGGCATCGACCACACACCACATGCCCTTCTCCACTGACAATGTCGCCATTCTTAAAATCTGTGACGTTGCTGCCCGTTTCAACAATCTCCCCAACAAACTCGTGTCCCACAACCATGGGGACCGGAATTGTTTTTTGAGCCCACGCGTCCCAGTTGTAGATGTGCAGGTCTGTACCGCAAATTCCCGTTCGATCGACTTTGATTAACACATCATTAATCCCGCAAGTCGGCTCATCAACATCTTGTAAGGTAAGCCCTTCGGTAGCGGTGGATTTGACGAGTGCTTTCAACGTACTGTTCCTGAGAGAATTGGTTTCAAGCCAACATAAGGTTTCGATACGATTCTCGACAACCCGGTTGACCCAACCTTGTCGATTCAGTCGAAGAGCTCCAACGTATCGTTAGGGAAAAATGGTTTCCAAGACCATGCCCATGAAGCGATCAAGTATTCCACGCGGCTTCGTCAGCTCGGCGCAGTTCGCTTCAAACTCCTCAAAACTCAGCCCCGTTATCTTTTGGATGTATTCGGGATAGTTGTACAGTCGTTCGAGAAAGCGACGACGGCTGAGTTCGGGATGAAACTGCGTGGCGTAGATTGGCCGATCGGCAAACGTAAAGGCCTGAATTGGCACACGTTGGCTGGACGCCAACAATATCGCATTCGGAGGCAACTCGGCGACTCGATCCTGATGCCCTTGATACGCTTCAAACGTTTCACCCAACCAACCGAAACAAACATCGCCCAGTGCTTCAGCGGTCGTTTGCATCGTAACCACACCCAACTCGGCTCGCTCCATATCCGTGATCGTACGCCCACCCAAGGCACGTCCCATAGCTTGAAATCCCCAACAGGATGCAAAGGTAGGTTTCGATTGTTCGTAGAGGTTTTGCATGGTCGCAAATGCCGCATCCAGCCAGGGATCGTTGGCGGCAGCCGAATAATCACCGCTGCCCCCAACCAAGACTATGTGCGCTGCGTCAAGAATCGACGGAGGCGGTTCGCCAGCCAGCAAGTCCCAGGTGGCTATCTTGTCTTCGGTGGTCTCCAACGCCTCGGCAAAAGTCGTGACTTCCTGTGGACGCATGGGATCATCTGCGTCGCGGATTTGGAGAAGTAGAAAATTCAGATCGGCTCGCTTCAACCTTCCGTCACCTGTCGAATGCCAAGCTCAGCCGCCTGGCAGAGCTTGTCGATTTGTTCCAATGAAATCGCCAGCGGTGGCATCACGACCACGACATTTCCCAGTGGACGCAGCCACACACCATTTTCAATGGCGACCTCACAGACTTGTCGGCCGCGGTTTTCTTCCCAAGGGTAAGCCGTCTTGGTGGCGGCGTCAGACACCAATTCAATGCCACACATCATCCCGCGTTGGCGCACGTCACCGACATGAGCCATCTGGCTGATGCGATTCAGATGCTCATCCAAGCGGGCAATCTTGGGTTGAAGATTCTCCAGAGTCTGTTCCTCTTCGAAGAGATCCAACGTAGCCAACGCCACAGCGCAACCAAGCGGATTCCCACCGTAGGTATGTCCATGATAAAAAGTCTTGGAGTCGGCGTGCGCCCCAAGAAATGCGTCAAAAATCCGTGGAGTCGCCAACGTGGCTGCGACGGGTAGATAACCCCCCGTCAGCCCCTTTGCGATGCACAACAAATCGGGTACTACATCTTCCTGCTCACAGGCGAACATCGTTCCTGTGCGTCCCATGCCAACCGCGACTTCGTCAGCAATCATCAGGACATCATATTTCTTCGTCAACTCTCGAACGCGGCCTAAGTAACCAATTGGCATCGTGACAATGCCCGCGGCTCCCTGCACAAGCGGTTCGATCACAACAGCCGCGATCTCTTCATGATGCTCAGCCAACATGGCTTCGAGCTGCGAAGCGTAGTGGTCGCAGGCCGCGTCCGAAGTGACTCCCTCAGGCAAGCGATACGTTTCCGGTGAAGGTAATCGCAAGGGATGAAATAACAAGGGACTGTAGACTTCATGGAATCGCGGCATACCGCCCACGCTTACCATCCCAATCGTATCACCGTGATACGCCTGACCGTACGAAACGTAACGAGTCTTTTTGGGGCGGGGAACATCGCATTGTTGCCAATATTGGAAAGCCATTTTGACCGCGACTTCGACCGAGGTGGCTCCACTGTCCGAAAAGAATACATGATCCAAGTCGCCAGGCGACAACTCGGATAGTCGCTTGGCCAGTCGAATGGTTGTTGGGTTCGACAATCCCAAGGAAGTCACGTGGGAGACTTTTGACAACTGCTCTCGAATCGCCGCATCCAACCGCGGATGCCGGTGACCGTGAACGTTGCACCACAAATTGCTCACGCCGTCGATATACTCGCGTCCATGAATATCACGAAAAACGCAGCCTTCCGCTGATTCCATGATTAGCGGATCGTACTCGGCCATTTGGGTGAAGGCATGCCAGACAACACTACGATCCCATTCGGCCAACTGCTCTTTGGTTGCGTTGCGAATATCTTCTGCTGCCATTCGGCCGGTTTCAGTTTCAAGCATAGCGTGCTGCCACCTGGGACTATTTTGTTTTGGTCTCGACACCCTTGGCTGACACCGTGGGCTAAGTGCCGCCAACCCTTCGGAATTTAAGTGAGCGCCATTTGGCCTTAGCCGTCGATTGCCCGAAAACACCGGTGGCGAATGCCTAGTCGCTCACTTTAGTACGAAGACGTCGCAGTTAAGAGCATACCAATTTGCGCCCCGCGAATACACTGCCTCACCAGATGGGACGCGCGAATGCGGCGTTCGCGTTGATCGCCGACAGCCCAGACCGCCGACGAAATCAAACGTAGCTGGAAGACCCAGCCACGGTTGACCAAAGCGAGAAAGCCGTTGTGGTTGCCCAAGCGCTAACCGGCTTTTTGGAGCTTCACGGAAAGCACCGTTTCCTTCCCACCACGAAGTACTTTGACTTCGACCGGAACCCCTTCCTTTTGTTTGGCAATTGCGGCTCGTAAATCCTGCAAGCTCTTCACCGACTCGCCGCCCAACGTCGTGACGATATCCCCTTGTTTCATCCCTGCAATTTCTGCCGGACCGTCCTCAGAAAGCTGGCGGATGACCAATCCGGCATCCTCTTCTGTTTCCATTTCCGGAATCACACCCAGGATCAGCCGATTGCCACGTCGTGCTGCACGGCGCGCAGGACCTTTGTAAGTCGGACGTTCTTCGTTCGAGTCCAATTCATCGATAATCTCGAAAGCAAAATCGGCAATCCGCCCCATCCCCTCGACATTGATCTTCTGCCAATCATCACCGGGTCGGTGATAATCGGAATGCAGCCCGGTAAACAGGAAGAGAACGGGAACCTTGCCTTCGTAAAACGACGCATGATCACTCGGCCCAAAGCCACTCGGCTCTTTCTTAATATCGAACTCGAAGTCACCGTTCAGTCGATCAATCAGCTCGTCAAATTCTTCAGCCGAGCCCGTTCCTTGAACCGTGAGCTTGTTATCGCGCAGGCGGCCCACCATATCGAGATTGACCATTGCAATCGTATCCTCGATAGGAAAGCGAGGATGCTCAACGTAGTGAGCACTCCCCAATAGGCCACGTTCTTCCCCAGTGAATCCGATAAATACCAATCGGCGTTTGGGCTTCCTGTCGCGGCTGGCATACCGTCGGGCGACTTCAAGCAGAGTCGATGTTCCTGACGCGTTGTCGTCGGCACCGTTGTGGACAGCCACTGTCCAAGGAGCCAGCGTACCCTGCCCTCCCATACCGACGTGGTCGTAATGTGCACCGATAACAATGGTTTCATTTGCCAACGGGCCTTCGCCATCCAACACCGCCACGACATTGCGAACATCGGCTCGGCGTTGAATTACTTTGGCAACTCCTTGGGCCGTCCATCCTCCGAGTACCATACTGCGAGGTTTCAAGTCCGCGTCGATCCCCTCTTCGATCTCCGTAAGATTGGTATCGGCGGCTTTCTTGAGCAG
>CAYYHV010000274.1:0-6148 GCA_964471695.1 uncultured Pirellulaceae bacterium | reverse complement strand
TCTTCCGCGTCACGAAGAAAACAGGTACCGGGGACTCCGATGCTGTACCGGCTCCACGAAAATCCAGAATTGGATCGTAGTTCCGTTGATTCATCTCGTCGTGAATCTCACGTAGCTGCTCGACTTGCTTGGACATCGCATCAAGTTGTTGCGCAAAGTCTTCGGTTGTGTAGTCTTCCATATCCTTGAGCTTGTCGAGGGCTGTACTGATAGTGCGTCCCATCCGACGAGCCTGCGGAGTCAACGCTTCTTTCTGTGCTATCGGAGATGCACTATCATTCACCAACACAATGGCAGCCGCACCATGCTTCACGGCATTCTGCGCCTTGCGACGAAAAGTCGCATGAAGTGACGAGCGACGTCCATCAAATTCGCTCCGAGGATCATCCTGCTGCGGCTCCTTTCGCATGATAATGACCACCTTGCCCGCAACGTCCACATCCGCATAGTCGTCGTACCCAATCTTTTCTGACGTGATACCGTATCCGACGAACGCGAGTTCACCTTCAAACTCACCTGTACTTCCAAGAGCAAGCGGCGAGAAACTCTTCTCTAACTCAAACTTGATCCGCTCTGCTGGTTTGCCATCTTCGCCGTCAGCACCTTCTTCGCCGTCAGCACCTTCTTCACCGTCGGCGCCATCTTCGCCATCGGCGGTTTGGCCAAGAGGCCCGATGAACTCCAACCGGTTTTCAGATGGATCACCCATCTCTACCTGGGTTTTGACTTTGAATTCCTGATACGGACTGCCAGCAAAAACATCCGTTTGCAGCCCCATCTTTTTGAATTCGTTGACAAGATATTCGCCCGCTTCCGCGATGCCTTCCGAGCCGATGTCGCGTCCCTTGAGCGCATCATCTGCAAGGTATTTCACGCTTTCCAACAAACGCATCTCGGCTGGAGATTTTTTCTCTTCGGCGAAGGAAACCGAACCGAGTGAAAGCAGCAGCACAAGAGTCCAAGAACCGTATTTTTGAGATGCAATCATCGAATCCTCTGACGTGTTGATCAATTACATGCGTAAGCAGCGAGGCGCAAGCCACCGACTCCGTTAGTTTCCGTGAACGTTGTTAAACAGACCATGAGAACCGCTGATAGCGCCTTGCCGTTCACCAATCTCACATCGGTGCCGCTCACTTAAGTCGTCCTCAGTTTAACTGATTTAAGTTCGGCGTGCTGAGGGGATACACTCAGCGCAAGCTACTTCACCAAACGAGGAAGTACCCAGCCTTGAGGAACGCCAATATCCATGACGTAAACATCGCCAAGGTAGTCGCTCGATTTTCCTTGACCAAAGCCTTTTTTGCGACTGAAAAACGTACATGTGATATCCGCCCGAAACGTGGGCTCACTAGATTGTCCCGAATCACAGTCCATTCCGCTCGGAATATCAATCGCAAGCTTTCGCGCATTTGCGCGATTCAATTCCGAAATGACTTGGTCAAACGGCGGTCGTGGTGCCCCGATTGCTCCCGTACCTAACAAAGCGTCGACGATCCAATCGGCTTGGGCGATTGACTTGGAGAATCGCAGTAAATCCTGTTCGGATCGGCAGTGGTTTACGGCGACACCCGCCTGCTCCAGAATCGCGAAATTCGCCAGCGCGTCTCCCTGAAGTTGACTCGCATCGCTCCACATCCAAAGCTCAAGATCATATCCGCGCAGCAACAGGTGCCGCGCCATGACGAATCCGTCGCCCGCGTTGTTCCCTTTGCCACACGCAATCAACACCTTGCCGCTGATGCCTTGCTGTTCCATCAAGTCGACGACTCCGCGGCCTGCATTTTCCATCAGCACGATACCTGGAAGATGCAGTTCGTGGATTGCGACTTCATCCACGTTGCGACTGTGTTCACGAGAAAGATGCAGTGAGTCGCTCATGTCTACGCCTCCGGTGATTCGGGGAGATCATTCGAAAACGGACCAGGAGAACTTTAGTAGCGGATGACTTTCTTGATCAGATATCCACCAATAAAGGCGCAGGCGACGTTCCCCATCCACACGGCGTACTGCGGCATCGCTCCGGCTTTTGCTCGATCCACTCCATACGTCATCAACGGATAGTAGATCAAAATGATAGGCAGAAACACCATAAAGAAGATCGAGACGAAATCAGAGTTGCGACGATGAATCGCCCAAGGTGCACCAATCAGGACAAAGAAGAAACAGCTGAATCCATTGGACCAACGTCGCCATGGTTCCGTCTTGAGTCGATTCAGTCGATAGCGCTCGACGCGCAAACGCTTCTGTTGCGCCTGCCATTCTTTGTTCATCAAGCCTTGAAAGTCGCCGCTGGAAAGCTTCACCGCCACTTGCACGGCCAACGAGTACTCCAATCGTCGAATCTTCTGAGCTTGGATCACGGTTTCACTGGGAATAACGCGTAGTGGAAAATCGGAAGCACTCGTTCCGGAATTCTTCCGCAGGTCTCCCAAATCAAATTTCCGCTCGATCCGTGGAAAGGCGCCTTGAATTCCGGGGCCTCCTTCGCCTTCTCCGTCCAGCAAAATGACACTCAAGCTGTTGTCTTCTGGGTTGCGGCGAAGCTCGGCTGAGCGCGCGGTCGCCGTGGCGGTTTTGCCATCGGACAATTGCCAACTCATGGCTGGCAAAATCAGCTTGCGTCCCTCAACGCCTTTGACGGTGATCGAAAAGCGGTCCGTCGAAAACGCGTTCTGTGTTCTCAGCATGCCGTACATAATTTGCTCAATCGACTCGGCCACCACGCGACTCATGCCCTCGCGTCCCCACGAGACCGCCAGATCGTTGATCCATACGGCGAAAATGCTGATCAAGAAACCAATGATGAACGTCGGCAGCAGCAGCACCCAAGGAGAAATCCCCATCGATTTGATGGCGACGACTTCGTTCTCGCCGGACATGCGACCATAAACAGTACAAGCCGCCAGCAGCGCGGCCGCCGGAATCGAGAATCGCATAGAATCCGGCACAATGTAAGGCAACAGCCGCAGAATCGGACCTACGCCCAATCCCTCGCGTACGGCTTCGCGAGCTACCCCAATCAACAACATAAAGACCGTCATTCCGACGAGCGCCAGAATGAAGACTTTGAGGAATTCCCACGTTGCATATCGAGTCAGCCTTCGCATGCGAGAACTTTAACAGCTTTGGCATGCTATCAAAATTGCGATTCGCGACTCGCGCCCAGCCCGACGGCTCATGAAGTCGACGATCCCCACGCTAGCGTTCATTCAAACGGAACGTTGCCGGGGACCGTCGTGTCGTTTCGAGCGTTTATTGCCGATTCAGACTCATCAATTTCCACCAGGATGTTCTTCACACGATTGACGTCGGGTTTCCGGCCCCTCATCACAAAGACTTCATTCGCAGTGCCAGCATTGATGACTTGAATCGCGACTTCTTCCTCCTGCGCATTGCGATGTCGCATTTCGTTGGCAACCCATCCGCCCAGGAAAGAGCCCGTGATTAACATGAGCAGCATGAGGGCTCGAAGAGAAAACTGGTAACCTCGACTTGGTCGCTTTTCCGTCTGCATAATGGCCTCAGCTCAATGGGATGACTGGTAGAACTCCCGATTGTACAGGGATCTTCGCCAACCGGAGATTTTCAGCTTGAATCACCGCGAACGGAAGACGAGCAGTGCTTACTGCGCGTTGTACGCAGGAACGAATCTTAGGAAGTTCGCCCCAACAATCGCTGGATATAGCTCTTGAGGTCGCGCATGTCATGCGGTGCATCTTCGCCCACAATCACAGCGCCGTCTTGCGCTGCGGGACGCAACCCGTGACTTCCGCGAACCCGAGTCGGATCAAGCGGAATCACGTCCATCCGATAGCGGAATCCAAGTAGCTTTTGGGCAACTCGCGCCATCGCCCGTGCCTTTGATGTGATAAACAATTCGCACGGGTCGTAACCTGGCTTGCGATGAATATCGACGCATCTCGCAAAGTCCGGAGCCCGTTGATCGTCCAGCCAATAATAATAGGCAAACCAACTGTCGGCTTTGGCCAGTGCAATCAACTCACCGGAACGCGGGTGATCCAACTCCAACTCTGCCGGATCGACAACACGATCGACTCCCTCCATCGACTCCAATCGGGCTCGCACGTCTGCCTTGGGCACGCCGTTGACGTACACATGAGCCAACTGATGGTCCACCACGGCAAACGCCTTGGAATCCATAGGCATAAGCATCTCGCCAAACGGGCCGTCGCGCACGCTCAACCAGCCGGCTCGGCGCAACTCACGGTTAATCATCACGGGACGATTCACCGGAACCAAGCCATACTCCGAAACGACGACGACTTTGGCTCCAATATCCTGCGCGGCATCGATGACTCGACCGGCACAGGCATCGACTTCAGCGACTCGAGCCGAATCATGCTCCGGCAAGCGCTGGAAGTCGTAATCGAGATGAGGCAAGTAAACCAGCGTCAACTCCGGCTGCTTCTCGCGCATGACTAGTGCGGAAGCCCGGGCAATCCAATCGGACGAAGGCAAACCGGCACTTGGCCCCCAAAACGAAAAGAAAGGAAACTTGCCCAGCTTGGCAACAAGATCGCATCCCGTTTGATCCAGCACGTCGAAGACTTTCGAGCCGTCGCTGCCGTAGTGTGGTTTCGGCGTGACAAAATAGTCGACAGGAGCCCCTTGATTGAACCACCAGAATATCTTTGCCGTCGAAATGCCTTCGTAAAACTTCTCGCCCTCAATCAACGCGTTTGATTGTTGCCAGAAGCGAATCTCCGCCGTATCCCGAAAGTACCAACCATTGCCAACAATGCCATGCTCGCGTGGAGCAAGTCCGGTCAGCATCGTGGCTTGTGAAGTACAGGTCACCGCCGGATAAGGACTGGTTAACGGTTGTGACGTGGCAAGTTGCGAGATGCGCGGGGCAAATTGACACAAAGATGGTGTCAGCCCCACAACGTTGATCAAACAGACTTTGGACACAAGGTTATTCTGCCCGCGAATTTGTTTTGAAGACATCCACGAGAACCGCGCTGGCTTTCACAAGTTTGGAGATCGCGCGTTCAACGTTGCCGCCATCCTGAGATTTTTTCGCTTCACTCCAATGCGACTCAAATCCGTCCCAGTCGCCTTCCCACCCCCGGGCTGACGCCGACGTGCGACCGTTGTCCAATGCATCGGAAAACGAGCCGACAAACTCTTTCAGCGGTTTGGCAACATACGTTCGGTGTGGGCCTTTGCCCAACCGGCGATTGCCAGCCAGACGCACCGCGCCGCTACCACCAAGCTCCATTTTCTGTAAACCAATGGCAAGAGCCACGACCACAAACATCACGAAAGGAACGAGCGCGTAATTCAATCCATGCGTTACACCAAAGGCAACGGCCAACAATCCACATACGCCCAACCCGACCCACCAGAACGGGTTCAAGGGAGCCGGTGGTTCCTGCGATCCACCGACCTCGAGCGGTGCCACTCGTTGACTGGAAGCCATCTGTTGACCAGTGACTCGTACAACGATGACAGTAATGTTGTCGGGGCCCCCTCGCAGGTTCGCGAGATTGATCAACAGCTCAGCCGATTCCTCAGGCGGAAGGTCGCCCATCAAAGTCGCAATCTCGGCATCCTCGACTCGGCCCGTCAGCCCATCACTACAAATGAGAAAGGTATCCCCAACCTGAATCGGAAACGGACCTTCCACATCGACTTTTACTGACGGTTGGGGGCCCAACGATCGTGTGATCACATTCTTGGGAACTGCGTGGTTGTCATCACTTCCAGAAATCTGGCCTGCCTCACGCATTTCCCAGACGAGCGAGTGATCGAAAGTAAGCTGCATCAGCTTTTTCTCGCGAAGCATATACACACGACTGTCGCCAACATGACCAGCCACCGCTCCCTGGGGTAACAGCAAGAGGCTGCTGCAGGTGGTTCCCATGTTGTGAAAAGCCAAGTTGGCTTCGCCACGACGATGTATTTCCTGGTTGGCTTCGCGAATTGCCTTGGCCAATGCCTCAGGCGGGGAAAGCTCAGGATGCTTGCGATAGATATGAGCGACGTTCTCGACCGCTAGTTTGCTCGCCAGTTCACCAGCGGCATGAGCCCCCATGCCATCCGCCACGATAAAGAGGTGCCCACGTTCCGACCATTCATCCATATCCGGAGCCAGAGACACCAGATACGAATCCTGGTTGTT
>CAYYHV010000273.1:0-10671 GCA_964471695.1 uncultured Pirellulaceae bacterium | reverse complement strand
TCGCTCGCCGAAGAACTTATGGCACAACAAGGGTTCGAAGAAGCCCTCAAGCAATATCAGTGGTGCAGTCGTCGGCGCCCGTTCGATGGCAAGATCAAGCAGAAATTAGAAACCGTACAAATCCTGATCGCACGCGGTCCGCGACATGACGTTGCGAATCAACACGGCGGATTGGTGATTCCGGATAACACACAACGCTACTAGGTAGAACCTTCATCGAGCATGGATGCTCGGTTCGGACAATCGCATGGACGCAAAACAACTTACGTCGGCAATTCGCAGCCGATTTCAATCCTACTCTACCTGGGCTAACCTGGCGTTGCTCGCACCCATCTTCGCCGGCGTTTACGCGTTAGGGTGGTACGTGCGATTCGAAGGACAACTCGGCACACTTCAATGGGAACAACTCACCGAAAGTGTAGGCTGGGTTGTTGCAATCAAGCTCTTTGTTTTCGTCGGAATTTTCGGCGCGACACAGTGGGGAAGATACCTCACGTTTCACGACCTCGGAATGATCATCAAGGCGTCGCTGATGGGTTCGTTGATGCTGGTCATTGGCGACTATCTGTTTTTCCCCAATGGCATAATGCCACGTAGTGTTTTTCTCATGGACTGCGTCGCAACCATTGTGGCTGTCGGATCTGTTCGAGCCGCAATTCGCTGGTTTCAGGAACGAAGAAGCGAATTAAGCAATGGTGGTGGTCAACCTGTCATGATTGTCGGAGCCAACGACTTGGGCGAATGCCTGCTTCGAGAAATTCGACGCAGCGCCGAACTGCCGTATCGAGTCGTCGGTTTTATCGCCCGTGACAATGCACAAGTTGGCTCGCAAATCGGTGGCGTTCCTGTCTTGGGAACTATCGACGACACGTGCCAGTTGGCACAGAAACATGGCCTGCGAGAAGTCCTCATCACTTCCGGTGAACTCAATGGCAAGCAAGTGCGACAACTCGTAGACGAATGTCGTCCTCGCGACGTGTCGGTTCGTGTGCTGCCCAGTTTTGAACAGTTAATACACGGCCGAGTCGGACTGCAACCGCGCGAAGTCTCCATCGAAGACTTGTTGCGTCGTGAACCCGTGCGACTGGATCAACACGAGCTTCATAACTGGTTGAGTGGGCAAGATATCCTCGTCACGGGTAGTGCAGGCAGCATCGGCTCGGAAATTTGCCGTCAACTCCTGCAATTTAATCCCAAATCTCTCACGTTGGTCGATCGCTCCGAGTGCGGTCAATTCTTTCTGGAGCGAGAACTCAACGCCAGCCATCCCGATCAGCAAATCAATGTTTGCATGGCGGACGGGTGTGATAAAGAACGAATGAACCACATTTTCGAAACGCACAAACCTTCGATCGTGTTCCACGCCGCAGCCTACAAGCACGTACCCTTGATGGAACAGAATCGCGGAGAAGCCGTTAAGAACATTGTAACAATGACTCGTAACATCGCCGATCTGGCAGATGAACACGGTATCGAATCGTTTGTGATGATCTCTACAGACAAAGCCGTCAATCCAACGAGCGTGATGGGTGCATGCAAACGAGTCGCCGAGTTGTATGTCCAGTCGCTTGCCGAGTCGTCGGCTTGCCGTTTCGTCACAGTCCGTTTCGGAAATGTGCTGGATTCCGCTGGAAGCGTTGTACCGATCTTTCGCCAGCAGATTGCCGCGGGTGGCCCCGTCACCGTAACGCATCAGGACATGACGCGTTACTTTTTGATGATCCCGGAAGCCTCGCAGTTGGTGATCCAGGCAGGAGCGATGGGGCAAGGCGGAGAAATCTTTGTGCTCGACATGGGCGAACCTGTGCGTATCATTGACCTCGCCCGAGACATGGTCAAGCTTTCAGGACTAAAAGTCGGCGAGGACATTGAGATCGAAATCTGTGGGATGCGACCTGGAGAGAAACTTTACGAAGAGTTGCATATCGACGGCGAACGTCATATCGAAACGTCGCACCCAAAAATCATGGTTGCCGAATCCACCACGATGGATCGAATGGAAGTTGTGCGAGGCGTAACGAGGCTTCAGAATCTTGTTCATATGCCAGGCGATTTAATTCTCAGCGAACTACAACGCTTGATCCCTCAGCTTCAGCACGAAGACCTCCATCGCCCCGTCCTCAAGGTGTATCGCCCCGAAGCGGCATAGATTCTCTACGCCGCGTCAGCCCAGAACAAAAAAGCGGGTGCCTCGAAAGGCACCCGCAATATTTGATTCGCGGCGATTCAATCGGTGTCGCGGTTTAACGGCGTCGTCGAACAATCCCCATCAATCCCAATAGGGCTGTTCCAAAGAGAACCATCGACGAAGGCTCAGGAACAATCTGAACCGCCCCAAACAGAATTCCGCCGGGAACACCTACGGCCGTGTTGATCGCCATCTCGACAGTTCCGAAATCATCCGCAGTAAGGCCGGTTTCGTACGTAAAGACCGTGGCACAATCATCAGTCGGCAACAGAAATTCTGAACCGGCAGCGACCCCGAAGATCTGCGCTTTCCCATTGAAATACTGTCCGTTCCAGACGACACCGTTCTGAAAGCCTGACAAATCAAAGTCGAGGGGCACAGGCCCAGTGACGGAAAGGGAGATCATTCCCACATCGTCACCTCCAATCATCGTTCCTGATGTCGTATCGACCATCCCGTTAAGACCTCGAAGATCGACCTTCATCCAACCTTCGATCGGATCGTAAGCAACAACGGGAACCACATCACCACCTACCCATAGCGATGGGTCCGGAGCCACTCCCGTTTCGCCATAGGTGGTTGCCGAAATGCATGAAATAACTGCGGTAATGATGAACGCGAAATGTCTTTTCGTCACTGTACTTTACTCCAAAAAAGAGACAAACGACCCGAAGATGTTCGGGAGTAATGAGGAACCCACGTGCAAAAGAACACGCCCTCGGATTTCGATTCGTCTGCGAGTACTTGCGAAGCGAGACGTCACAGCGCAAGAAGGCTACTGGACAAACACATCAGGGAATGAGTCGCAGATTCAAACACGGAAACAGAGGCCATGTTCATATGAGAGAAAAGAGTGAGCTGCGCCTTGATGAGAAGCCGTAAATACTCGACACGAAGCAATGATATTCAATTCGAACAATCAAGTCAAACCAAATGCCGATAACCGCTCATTTATTGCATAACAGATAGATCACGTGAGCGATTCGCAGGCGCAAACAAGCCCGAGTGAATTGCCTACTAATTGCGATGAACGACTCGCTTCGGCATGTTGTTTCAAAGGAAGTACGGCGGGGCCCCTACTCCGAAGTCAACACGCCGCTACGCTCAGGCCTCTTGCCATTCTTCAGCCGAGCCAGGCCATAGCCTAGGTCGCTGGTTTGCTCTCAATCCGCATCAGCGCCTTTTCAGTCCGCAGATAGATCGCCCCGTCAACAATCGCGGGCGTGGCAAGAATCGGACTCTCCAATTTGTTGGTTGCGACTTTTTGAAATTCCCCGCCGGCTTTGATCACCACGGTTTCTCCTTGGCGATTGGGCAAATAGATGTGCCCTGCAGCGTAAGTTGGTGAAGCCGCGTGCGTACCTTCGATACGATCCTGCCAGATTTTGTCGCCTGATTTCGCATCCACACACGTCAATACGCCGCCGTTATCTGAAACGAAATAGATTCGACCGTCCACGAGCAAAGGGGATGTCACAGCCGGGACTTGTTTGCGAAAACGCCAAACCAACTCCGGCGCCTCGTCACGTCCCTTCAACTTGAACGCCTGTAATTCTGACTTCATGAATCCCGTACAGACGTAGACCATGTCATCCTGAATCAACAACAACGGAACATTAGAGAAACCCAACATTCCATATTCGACTCGCCACAATTCCTCACCACTCGCGGGATCGTAGGCATACAACCAGTTGGCTGCGTTGGAGAGAATCGTGGCTTTGCCGTCGAGCGTCAGCACGATTGGCGTACCATAAGCTTTCTTAAGTTGTGGATTGCTGTTCATCTCGCCTGAACGATCTGTACGCCAAGCGACTTTGCCACTGGATTTATCGAGCGCAACAATCGACTGGCGATCCATTCCATCGTGGCTGAAAATGACAAGATTGTTCCAGAGGATCGGCGAACTTCCGGGTCCAGTCGCATGATCAACTTTCAGATCTGAATTGGACCAGACAATTTCCCCCGTGTTGGTCTCGATACAGACCGTGCCGTAACTTCCAAAGTGGCAATACACACGTCCGGTTTCAATCGCGGGCGTTGGTGACGCGTAGCTGTTCATCACGTGGATGGGATCAGGCGACTCGTGCGTCAGCAGCTCAATATCGTGAACGACTTTACCCGATTCTCGATCGACACAGATAGCTCGCAGGCTGAGGTTGTCGACGGCTGTCCGTGGTATCGGCGACTTTCCCTGCAAGCGATCATCCGATTTGGGATCGCTCAACTCTTCGGCCCGAGCTGCCGTCATCCAGATTTGATTGCCCAAGATCACAGGCGAAGACCAACCCACTCCCTCAAGTGCCGCTTTCCATTTGATATTTTCCCCGCCCGTGTCCCACTTGATCGGTACCGCCTTGTCGGTCGCGGCTCGCCCCTGCCCTTTCGCGCCGCGAAACTCCAACCAAGATTCGGCATTCACATCTTGCGCTTGTAATTGAGAACTCAGAGTCAACATAAAAATAAGAAGAGTCGTCAATCGAGAAAGCATCTTGTCTGAACTCCGTGATCAGCAGGAAAAAGAACGCCGGCAAGAGAGCAGCTTACCCGACGAAGCAATCTATACCAAACCAACATGCGATTGCTGCGGTCCTTAACAAGTCCATTCGCTCTTTCTGTTGATCAATTCACCAACGACTTCACGATCTGTGGGGAAAATCAGTTCCGGTAGTTCTCCAAGACTTGCCAATTGAACTTTTGTCAAATCGCCGCCGGCATCCAGAATTCCACTCTTGCGGTTCCCTCGAAACCAAATCCCCACCGTCTGATGTTCCCGATCATGGAAATTGGATTTGACGGCAAAAATTCCGTTCAGCTCAACTTTCAGCCCCGTCTCTTCCTCAAACTCCCGAATCGCTGACAGTTCGATCGACTCGTCCCACTCCACGTGTCCGCAGGGAATACACCAACCGCCACTACGACGTTGTCCGATCAACAAGCAATCGTTTTCGATCACAATCACGGCGACGCCGACCGTAGGATTTCGGTACTGTATCCAACTGCAAGACGGGCACATCCGGCGTCGCGTCGCGTCGTCGTCGACCTGTTCAATCAATTCAGCGGCGCAATGTGGGCAGTAAGTGAACAGCGAAGTGAATTTGGGCATTGAGCTTCCCGTCAATCTAGACCACCGTCGCGATCACCGATTCTGCAGCGCGCCTGCCAGAAGCCATGGCACCATTGATGGAAGCGGTATCACAATGATCCCCGCAAATGTACAGACCTGGGCGCACCTCGGCTGGCTTCTCCACCGGTTCAAGTCCCGGCGGTGACTGCACGGGCAGCGCGTAATTGATCGTGTATGATTTTAAGTGTGCCCAGTGACTGGCTGCATTCCCATACCACTCGACGAGTTGTTTCTCGACAGAAGAACGGAGCTCATCTTCGGCGGTATCACAATCAAGCGAAGTAACGGAGACCAACGACTTGCCCGATGGCGCGTAAGCCGCCGAAACCTGACTGGGCACACAGAGATTGTTAATCGGGCCCTCGCCGTCTCCGTTAAGTACGAGTATCGGCTCCGCCAACGGAGCCTTATCTGCAGCAAAGTAGAAGCATCGTACGGATCGCCCATCCGCGGGAAAGGTGTCTCCCAATAACATGCGAGAAGTCGGGGCATCCGTCGCAATCACAATGGTTTTTGCATCCACTGTTTCGCCGGAAGCTAACGTCACCGAGCCGTCATCGACTGATTTGACCGGGCAATTCGTACGTACGCTGGATTCCGGAAGCCCATCCGCCAACTGTCGTGGAATCGCTTGCATGCCTTCAGCCGGCAAGGCGGCTTGCCCAGTCGAAAACATCCGAAAGACAAACTCACAGAGTCGACTGGACGTCTCCAGCTTGTGATCCAGAAATACGCCCCCCAAGAATGGGCGAAAAAAACGTTCGCGAATAACTTCCGAAAATCCACGGTCACGCAACAAATCAAGGGTTGAGTGTTCAGCGCGGCGATACAACGAATCCAGATCGCCAGCATTCGTGTGACTACGAAAACTGAGAATCTTGAGCTTGTCCGCCAGAGTTGCAGCCGGCGACAAAACCGTCGACAACGCATGTTGCGGGCGACGCAATGGATCAGAAAGTCGATGAAACTTGCCGCAATGTCGCACCAGCGCTCCGGGCTCGAACGAGCGCAATTGCAGCTTGTCATAATCGAGAATTTTCTTCGCCTCCGGATAGGCCGTCAGGAACACCTGGAATCCTCGATCCAGACGAAACCCATCCACGACATCCGTACGGACTCGACCGCCAACCTCATCCGAGGCTTCGAGAAGTTGAAACGACTTTCCTGCCGCTGCCAATCGCCTAGCACAGACCAGCCCAGCCAGCCCACCACCAACAATGATGCAATCCAATTTCTGCTCCATAACCGACTCCCGTTTTCAATCCTCAATGATCAGATGAATTGATACCAAGCCCGTCGATTTGTCGCAAGAATCGTCGCCTCAGCCCGCCCCGTAAACGGGTGCTTACCCGTTAAAAAACCCATGGATGTAGTGATTTAAGAGATAAGTCGATCGTCAAAAGGATTTGCGGCGGCCTGTTGATGCAACGCCATATCGCCCCGACGACGCGAAAGACGGGCATGGCGAAATCGAAAACTCAATACATGAAAGTCCCACATATCAAAATGTTATCGGCTCAATAACAAACTGATTTGTCGACTCGTACACGCCTAGACTAGAATGGCGGCTTGAGGGTCCACAAAGCGATTACTTACCCAAAGAGGCTGAAATGAAGAGGATCACCTGTTTCGTTTTGTTTTCGGTGGCCATCTGGGCAAATGCGATTGAAGCAGGCCTGACGCTAACGATGGACTACACAGCCTTCGATGCAGGACCCTCAGGTTCGGCAACCACGATTCTGCAAAATGACGCGTGGGATGGAACGACATCCGAAATGACGCGACTGAATGCCGCCAAAGCCGTGATGGATGAGGCAGCCCAAGACATTCAAAACCCTCTTCTCGGCTTGTTCCACGATTAACATATCCAGAACGATTCAAGTGGGATGGCAATCACACGGTGGAAACACACTCGCAACCGGCGGATTGTCCGGCGGCATGCCCTTTATGAATTGGGATCAAGACAATTCGAGTTCCTTCTTTGTCGATACCTCACCGGCAGACGAATCGGAATTTAGTGCTTTTCCCAATGATCAGCGCACCATTAACTTCGGTGGCCAAAATGTTAACGTAGAAGATCGACATTATTCCAACTTCCTCGGCACGAGCGCGGCCAGCAACTCCGATATGCTGAGCGTTGCCACCCACGAACTCATGCACTCGCTCGGAGTCCTTTCGTCCAATCTTGCAGCTCTCAACACGGACGCCGATGCGGAACTCGATCTGTTAGCATTGGGCAATGAGTACGACGTGGAGTTTTCGGGTGGGCACACAACAGAGACGTTGCCTTGGGACGGCCCTGGCTCTTTGAATGGCGACTACTATCCCAATGTGATTGGTCCTTCCATCATCAGCGGCACTCGCGGATTGTTGACCGACATCGACGCCCTGTTATTGGCCAACGTGCTCGGTATTTCAGGGGATGACTTTGCATGTGTGTCCCAACCGCACAACACGATCATGGCAGTCCCAGAACCTTCGGCGTTCTTGGCAGTCGGATTGATCTGCCTGGCTTGCTGCATGAGCCGATATCGACGTGTCCACGCCTTACTGGAGGAATGGTGTTAGGCGCGAACAACATTAATCATTCTTGAAGTAGCAAATGAAGCTGCGGGAGTTGGATTTGAACCAACACCAAGACATTCAGAGTGTCCCATCCTACCGTTAGACGATCCCGCATCGTGTTGCCTGCTTACTTTCCGCAGGCATCGTTCAACAACAAAAAAAGCTCGGGGAGAAGGATTCGAACCTTCATCGCCTGATTCAAAGTCAGGAAGCCTACCATTAGCCGATCCCCGATCGTACTCTTCAAACACAAGCTCCGGCGAGAGGACTCGAACCTCCATTCGTCCGCTTAACAAGCGGCCGCCTTACCGAATTGGCTACACCGGATCATTCGTATTGCCGTTGCGTTCAACACTCTGAAACGCACGTCGTTACGATCAGTCAGGACGGCCGGATTTGAACCGACGTCTTCGTGCTTCCGGAGCACGCGGAATCCCAGACTCTTCCCACGTCCTGCTAAATTGTTGGGCGATTGGCAATTGCCAATGCCATAAGAGCGTCCAGTGAGAATCGAACTCACATTTTCTGCATGGCAAGCAGATGGGTTACCATTACACTATGGACGCTTAAAACGACTTGATATTTTCGGAGTGGACCGTGAGGGAGTCGAACCCTCTATCCGTGCTTGCAAGGCACAGAGCTAACCCGTTAGACAGCCCATTTCAGAAACCGTTTACCTACAACAGTGATAGCCCTGAGGATCGAACTCAGCGCAACTCGGTTATCAGCCGAATTTGGGCCACCAGCCCTCGACTATCTCTTCATTCCAAGTGGGTCAGGAGGCGCTCGAATCCTCGACTACCGGGCTTCAACCGATCGCTCTACCGTCTAAGCTACTGACCCAATTTTCGCCAAGTCGCCGCTCGGCGACAAAAAAACCCGATGTCGCGTGACACCGGGCGTTGAACTTTCAATGATCAAAGTCGGGTATCACAGGTGCATAATCTGGGCACCATTGGGGAAGGCTTGGGCGAATTGGCCCAGGCCCGATTGAAATTGTGGCTGCGAATTACCCAGAAACGACAACATGGATTTCTTCCGCTCAGTTTGCTTGTCTATAGTGTGGCGACTTGCCACGTACGATAAATAAGACGACATTCAACCCAGCAGGTTCATGCGAATCGCCAGAAAACCGACAATTCATTTCCCACGGAACAATCGCCTGTAACAGAAACATGGCTGATACCCTCCAATCCATTCTCGACATGCTGGCGGATGCCAAGGTCGACTTTCGTACCATCCACCACCCGCCGACTCGAACATCGGAAGAATCCGCGGTCGCGCGTGGTGAAGAATTGAAAACGGGTGGCAAAGCTCTGCTGCTGAAACTTGGTACGGAATTTCGACTGTTCGTAATGCCTGCCGATCACAAGTTGAATTCCAAAGTCATCAAGAAGGAATTGGGATTCAAGAAAGTCCGGTTTGCAACACCCGACGAACTCATGGAGCTCACAGATTTAGTGCCAGGCTCGGTGCCACCCTTCGGAGAGCCCATCCTGCCTTTTCCGCTTTATGCCGATACCAGTATCGCATCAAATGAGAAGATCGCATTCAATGCCGGTTCACTCACGGATTCCGTAATCATGCAAGTCAGCGACTATTTGCGACTGGCCAAGCCTACTCAGTTTTCCTTCACGACTTTGGCGAAAGCCGCAACGTGAGTGTACTCCGCATCCTGGCTTTGGAGCCCTACTATGGGGGCAGCCATCGTTCGTTCCTCGACGGCTGGAAGAAACACAGTCGCCATGAATTCACGATTCTGGGTTTACCCGCCTACAAATGGAAATGGCGAATGCGACACAGCGCTCTCACTCTGGCGGCTCAGGTCGACGAGTTGGTGGCCGGTGGCGAATCATGGGAGTTACTCTTCTGCTCGGACATGCTGCCGCTGGCTGAGTTTTGTGGATTGACCGATCCAAAGATTGCTGCCTTGCCTCGCGTCTTTTACTTTCACGAAAATCAATTGACGTATCCCAACCAAACTGCGTCCGACCGAGACCACCATTTCGCATTTACGAACTTCATCTCGGCTGCATGCGCCAACGAAGTCTGGTTCAATTCCCTTTACCACCTTGAGGTATTTCACGAAGCGATACAGCAGTTCCTCAAGCGCATGCCGGACTACGTTCCAATCGATACCGTCGCGCAACTTCGAAGCAAGTCGGTGGTTCATTCACCGGGTGTACCTCTGTCTCCGGCTCGCAGGCGCCGTCAACCCGGCCCCCTGCGAATCCTATGGGCAGCCCGTTGGGAGCACGACAAAGGCCCCGATGATTTTTTTGAGGCATTGGGATTACTCAAAGGGCATTGTGAACTCGAACTCTTCGTGTTGGGAGAGTCGTTCAATTCGTCACCGCCCGTTTTCGATCAAGCTCGAGCGATTTTTGCGAACGAAATTCGGCAGTGGGGATATGTTGAAAGCGATTCTGATTATCAGCAAATTCTTGGATCAGTCGATGTAGTCGTATCAACGGCTCATCATGAGTTCTTTGGAATCGCGGTTGCCGAAGCCGCTGCCGCCGGCGTCATCCCGATCGTGCCTCACCGGCTAGCCTACCCGGAAGTCATCCGTGAAATTGACCATCCTCATTGCATCTATGACGGTACGGTTCTCAACCTCGTCGAGAAATTGAGATGGTGGAGCAGCAAAATCGGTTCCCTAACCAACGAGACGACTGAGATACAATCCAGTATGGCGCGTTATTATTGGGCACAACGCGCCGAGGAAATGGACAAAGCGGTAGTGCGACTTTGTCAAAATCTCGAAAATGGCGAAAACCGCGCGAACCTATGA
>CAYYHV010000272.1:9279-10706 GCA_964471695.1 uncultured Pirellulaceae bacterium | reverse complement strand
GAATACCGCTACCGTTCCATACGATTCCGTTTTTGGCGGTCTCACGAAAGCGATGCCTCGAACGACCATCGAATCATAGTCGCGCTGAAAATCATCCGTGAACAAGAACAGAAAAACCCGGCCACCAGACTGATTGCCGATGGCCAAACGCTGCTCATCGGATACGGCTCGAGAAAGTACCAGACTGGCTCCCGACGAATTCGGCGGAGCGATGACCACCCAGCGTTTATCTTGCTCCGGTTGGTACTCGTCGACAACGACCGTGAAACGAAGTTTCTGTGTGAAAAACTCAATCGCCTCGTCGTATTCACGCACCACCAGCGCGACGTGGCCAAGAAACTGGCGCATAAGATGGAGTTCCCCTTCGATTCGAGTCCAGTCCAGCGATAAGGCGGAAGCCTATTCGTCTTCCCAGACATGAAGTAAGCACTCGCCGGTGTCGGTTCGGCGAACTGCCGAAAAGCCTAGTATCAAGTGAGTCCGAAAGTAAACCCACAACCCCATCTCGTTGACAAACAATCTTGTAAATTCCGCGCCAAGTCGTTTCTCGATCAACTCAGAACAATCCATGAGTCGAACGCCGGCAATTCGCGGCCAACAAAACATCATAGGGGGCGAACCTAAAGTTCGCGGCAATTCGATATCGTTGGACAGGTTGTCGTGGGATTCGACAACTTCCCACTCGACCGCCGGCTCGCTCGCTGACACGCGTAAGCAACATCCACTCGAGTATACCAAGTCGAATTTGGAATCTGACCACGTAGCGTCGACTAACGCAGTGCGACCGATGCGCTCGGAATCCGTCTTGGCAAGTTGTTGCAACGGATGACGCGCCGCGCCGTCCATGGCGGATTGGGCTGAGTCGAAAGCCCTTCTTAGCGGATAGGGTTCGACGGGGATTGCTGACATATTACAACGCGAAATACGCGCTCCCGGTTCCGCTCACAAGGACCCCAATGAGTCATGTGCTGAAACAAACAGATTCTCAAGCGAGAACCAACATTCGGCCTAACAAATTGATCCTTTCAATCGCACAACATGTTCGCATCTTCAAAAGAAAAATGAAAGCCACCTCGATGCTGCAAAACCGCATGCCATCCCCGTGCGATCAAACTCAACTTATCGCGCACTCCCTTCCTCAAAGCGACTTTCCTATGCGATTGATGGTGGCCACTCACCGCAAAAAAACCACAGCCGGCTTGCCGCCTTCGAAATGCCACCCCCCCCAAATTGACTGTTACGTCAGGGCATCGTCACTTGAGCGATCGCAAGACGTACTATGGCTTTCTCACCGAAGCGACCAAGTCGTCAAGTTGACGGAGTTCGGACTCCGGAGCAAACAGATGTGCCCGCGAACGAATCCCCAGTTCCAACTGGTGAAAGAACTGCGGATCATCTTCAGCAAGCCGCAGTAATCGGCAAAGCTC
>CAYYHV010000272.1:3961-9269 GCA_964471695.1 uncultured Pirellulaceae bacterium | reverse complement strand
GATAAGAGCGCGGGAGTTTGAGAACAGGACGCGCCGCCCGCGCTCTGACCCTTCGTCTCCGCTCAGGGTGAGCGCTACGATAGATTTGAAAACCGCTAGCGCCCTAGAACGCGCTGCACCAATCCCATTGCGCCGGTGAAGCGAAGACCGGCATCTCGCACGGCAAGCGCATAGCAAGGCTCACCCGCATCGCCGACGGGAAATAGTCCCGGATATTTGCTCCCCAGCAATCCCACCGTCGCGGGAATCCGCGTCGCCAGAATTGGGACTTCATTGACGACGGCTTCTGAAATTGCACTGGGGGCACCCTCGACTTTAGAACTGAGCAACATCAGATGGCTCGCAGCCAGGATCCGCTGAGCCTCTTCGTAGGTCCGCTCACCGACCCACTGGTATCGCAAACTAGTTTTCGAGAGATTTATTGCCGCAGCCTCCATTGCATTGTCGAGTGCCGATCCTATGTGAACAATCTTGATTCTCGATTCCGTCGGCAGTTGTTCGGCCGCCCGCACCCCCAAGAATGGATCCTTCTCATCTCGCAAATGGCCAAGGACGCAGACTTGAAACGCTGAATCGCTCCGCTTTACCGTCTGCGACACTGGTATAGCCGATTGATAGATAACACGCGCCTTGGCCTGTGACGCAGCAGGCAAATGGCGAATCCCTTCGGGCTCGAGCAGCACCAAACACGTGCTGCGCTCGACCGAGTCCTCGGCAAGTCGTTTTGATTCGTCGCCTCTCAATCCTTTGAGATCAAGATGCAGATCCGTGCCCGTCAGACACAGAACAACCGGCGTTCCTGGCGACTCTGCCTGGAAAGTCACAATAACGTCGTGAGAACGAGTCGCGTGAAGTGCAATGAGAACGTCGAACGGACCAGAAACCTGAACGTCGGCAATTACGACTTGGTGCCCCAGCGCGCGTAACCTACCTGCCCATCGCTCAGCCGTGATACGATTCCCCTTGGTCGATCCGCAGGGAGCGGGAGTCACAATCAGAACACGCATAGTTGACTTCCGAGAGAAACGGAAACCCTAAGACTGTACCTCGAACGCCCATGAATTCCACCCGCCGTGCCAACGGATTCACATTCGAGATACTCCAACGGCGTTTATGCGTCGTTAAGGGTCTCTAAAACCAACTGCAGGTGTTCAGAACCATTCGGGTTCACCAATTTCGAGAACGTCCGACGCCATTCTTTGTAGTGACAGTCGTACACCGACAACCCATATAGGAAGCGGGCATCGTCGCTCGAAAAATCAAGGTGCTGTCGAACACGATAATCGGACTGCATCAATGCAATCGCAGCATCTCTGGAGCGTTCAAAATCGCCGGCCCGCTGTGCCCAGACCATTTCCGCGGCGTGAAAAAAGGGGTATTCGTCTTCAAGCCATTCCCGCTCTTTCAAGAACTCTGGAACCTCCCTGAGCACTGCGCCGACGAGAGCAGACAATTCAATTTCTGCGAGTTCGTGCACGTCATTGACTAGTCGAAGGGCCGTAAAGTTTGCGGGTTGGATATTTTCAGAATCGTGCCCAGCGAGAAACAAACGGCAGGCAACCGTACTAATGAACAATCGGTATGTACAGAAACGGGGCGGCTCAGACTTCGGGTTGACACCACAATTCAAGCCAAGGACCTCCGTCACATTGAACTCTGGCATTCGCGGAAGGTCTCCCGTCTCAAGAATCCGAAGCCAACAACTGACGTACCCCACATAGCCCGGATCGCCCGGCGAAAAATCACGAATATCCGCTGCGGTGACCCGACAACGCAAACTGTCGAACAGTTTTGAAACTGCAGACGACTCCATAGGCTACAAACCAAATAAAATATGTTCCGATTCCCTTAACGTGATCGAATTGTCCTAACGGACGTTCCATGACTCATCAAAAAAATCGGCGTGGACCACGGCCCCAGCTGCTTCTCCATTCGGTGCCACTCGGATATCGAGGACTGCCCAATCGGGCAACTTAGGATTTTGCAATGAATTCGTTCGGTCATGGGATTCGCGAAACGTCGGACCGCTGTTGAGGACAACATACTTCGATGGCGACAAGGGATTGGGATAAATCATCACGGGCATATGATTCGTCGAGTCATACGATTTCCCTGCCAAGGTCAGCGTCATAGCGTCCCAATCCAACGGCAGCTTTCCGACGAGTCCCTTGATTATGCGGTTGCTTTCAAAGTCACCAAATAACACAAGGTTCGAATTCCGCAAATCTTGAGCCGTGACTTCCGTATCCAGTTTCACCGGCAATTCGCCACGAAACAACGCACGCCAGCGATCTTTGAGGTGAGACACTTCCGATTCCACCCACTGATTCACATTGGATTGCCGCGATTTCCTCGTCGGCAACACGACAAGAAACCGCGACATAAACGCATCGTCGATAGGGCCCTGCAACCCCGGTGACTTGGACAGTCCGCCATCATCCTGCAAATTTGCCTCAGCTGAATCCATCACCTGCCAACGGCCTGACAACCGATTCAGGACAATCTCATCCGAACGCGACTTGATCCCAAGCGACTGACCGTCGATCTCAATGGACGCGACTTGCTCCACTTCACCGGGCGACAATCGCACTCGCTCAACGTTCTTTGTCGCAACTTTTAGCGAATCGTCACTCACCCACTCTGCATCAACTCGCGAGTCTTCCCAGTGCTTAGTCAGTCGGAGAGCCTCGACCCAACCCATTTTGTGGTATCGCAGGGTGCGTGTCTGAAGTGAAACCGAACGGCGTTGGCCAACGGTTTGCCCACCTTCCACTGCGGCTTGCATGGCAGCGAGTATTTCTTCCAACGAATCCGGATGGTACTTGTGTCCCATGCCGGGCCCAATAACGTGCGTTAACGATCGAGACTCATTCTCGTACGCCGACTCCATGATACGAGCCGCCTGAATCTGTTTGTCATTTTCACCGCTGTAAGCCACGACTGGCACATTAAAGAGATTCCGCGTATAGCCAGGCACATCGTAGGTTCCCCACAAACGCTGCTCGTATTCTGGTGGGTAACTCTCCGGGGTTAAGCGGTTGTATTCCGCGGTCTCCGCAAACCCAGCTCCCGGCGCTATCCCAACGAAGCGATCGGTAAAGTGAGCACCCACATGCCAGCAACCGGCTCCCCCCATCGAAAAGCCCATCAACACAATCCGCTGCTTGTCAATCTTGTAATTCCGGCAAGTGGCGTCGATCGCTTCCAACACATCCATTTCGCCAGCCGATTTGAAACCAATACAATGCCGACCAAACGGATGCAAAACGATCGCGCCGGCTGGCGAAATCTGACCGGCCTTCGCTTGCCGTTCCGTGATGAAGTGCATATCCGTTTTCTTGTCCCCACGTCCGTGCAACCAAACATACAACGGCGAGGGTTTCGCAAAATCATGATCGTCTGGGATAACCAGCCCATAGGGCTGTGACGAGTCGTCGATTTCTGAAATGAACCCACGAACGACCAAACCTGTTGCCGTTCCCCACAGAGCGTGTCCCATGGCGTCCATCCGATTGCTAGCCTGATTGAGCAACTTCTTCGCCAGTTCAACATCCTTGCGACGGTAGAACTCACCATTATACAGCGCTAACCGCACGGCCTTGAGATAGACAGCCACGTCGGCTCGATGGTTATCGGAGTCAATCTCCTCAAACCTGCGTTCCAACGACGCCAATTGTTCCTGCAGCCCCGCTTTAACATTAGCGTCCAACGCTATGCCTTGTGGTGGAATTCGACGAACAATCGGAACGGGTTCAAAGGCGCCCGCAGTAGAAACCAACAAGGTTATCAACAGCGCGCCAAGTCGTAGGTTCATGGCAAATTCCTTCTCCTGCGACTTTGCCGCAACACGTAGTTACTTCGACAAGTGATTGAGAAGCTGCTTCACGTATCCACCGCCGCGTTTCAATCCATCTTTGGACGGTAACGCCTTAACCATTTCCGCGAGACCTTCCACTTCAGCGGCTTCGAGCGAATTCAGCGCCCAGACACTAGCCGCTGGTGAGGTATTCTCGAGGTTGGCATCGGAGACCAATTGCCCGATGGCAGCGACTTTTTGCTGCTGGTTTCCGTAGCGAGCCAACGCTTCCGCCGCGGTGATTCGAACCGAAACCTCGCTATCCTGCATCAGCTTTTCCAATTCAGATGCATGTTCGGTGGTCGCCAATCGTCCACGCACCAAAATTGCCAACGACGCGTAATAGCGGAACGTCGGACGCAGATCATCGACTCGCCGCAGCAACTCATCCGAAAGCGGTTCGTCGACGTCAGTCGCAGCGTTGGCTAATTCTACCAACTGCAATCGCTCCAGTTTCGAAGACTGTTTCATCAAGTCATAAGGCGAGCCCATCTTGGCCATCGCGACCAATTGGGGTTCGGGCAGAAGGGCCACGTCGCCAATCTCCATGGTGTGCCGGAGCAACTCTTCTCGAAAGCGATTCAAGACACCTTCGTGCAACGAGTCGCCAACCAGGTTTTTGGTACCGTCCGGGTCGACTTCGAGGTCATATAACTCTTCAGCAGGCCGAGTCACCCAGAATGACGATTGGACTTCATTCAGTTCACCATCTTTCCAAAGCTTATTCCAAAGCGCCGTCGAAGTCGTTTGAAACTGGTAGTCGACTCGCTGACCATGCGGACGATGCGGCATGTAGTTACGCATATAACAATAGCGATCATCACGAAGAGAACGAACCAGGTCCGGCCGCTCATCCATGCGACCTCGAAATCCATAGGCATAATAGGGCGACTTGTCGACTCGGTACTTTCCCATCAGCGCTTTACCGTGCATGTACTCCGGCGGTTTGACACCAGCCAGACTGAGCATACACGGCGCTAGATCAACGAAGGTCATTCGATTCTTCGTGCGAGCACCTTCTCCATAATTCGCAGGAGCCAACGATCGCATGGACTTGGGAAAATGAACGACCATCGGAACCTGTAATCCCGAATTGCCAGGGTAGCGTTTCTCACGTGGCATCCCCGAACCATGATCGCCAAAGAATACCACGATGGTGTTGTCGGCAAGCCCGTCGTCCTCCAGTTGTTTGAGCATCTTGGCGACCCAACCATCCACGCTATGGATGTTGTCGTAATACTGAGCCCAATCGCGACGAACCTCCGGTCGATCCGGGTGATAGGCCGGTAGCTTAATCGTCGCAGGATCCGTCACCAGTTCATGGGGCTTTCGGCGAATGCGACTTTCATGTGTTCGCGTATCATTAAACACCGCAAAGAACGGCTGGCCCTCAGCGCGGTTGCGATAATGCGCCTCTTTCGACGACTCATCCCAGACTTTGCCATTGGGTAT
>CAYYHV010000272.1:0-3951 GCA_964471695.1 uncultured Pirellulaceae bacterium | reverse complement strand
AATTGTTGGTGCAGTAGTATCCGGCTTCTCTTAGAAACTGGGGAAAAAACTTCATACTCGCAGGCAGTGGCATGCGGCTACGCATATGCCCGGCACCCGTCGCAGCCGGAAAGACTCCCGTAATGATCGTCGTTCGGGCTGGTGCACACACAGGATAGTTCGACCACGCAATATCGTAGGTCAGACTTCGTTTTGCAAAGTCGTCGATGTTGGGTGTGTTCGCAACCGCGTCGCCATAGCAACCCAGGTGAGGACCAATGTCTTCCACTGACAGCCAGAGTATGTTGGGCAGCGGATCGTCCTGGCCGTAAGAAGTCGCGGTGACGAGGAGGAAAAGAAGCAACGCAATATGGCGAATCTTCAACATCGTAGTTGGCCTCAGTAGGTATGACAGGAATCCACTATAATAACCGGCTGAAATGAGAATCCCAACGTGACTTAATAAATCACAGCCATGCAGCCCTCGTGGTCGCACCGTTTTCTCAGTTCCAGTTTAGACCGTGCAACAATCCTCGACGAAGATTCCCAAGGTGTTGATTTGCGATTCCTCCTGACCCTACTCCTTGGCCTGCCCTTCGCCTTGCCGACTCTTGCGGCAGCCACTCAAAAGCGGCCAAACATCTTGTTGATCATCAGTGACGATCAATCGTGGCCGCATGCATCGGCCTACGGCGACTCAACCGCACGCACTCCGAACTTCGACAAAGTGGCTCGGCAAGGCGTACTGTTCAACAATGCCTTCTGCGCTTCCCCGGGATGCAGCCCATCTCGCGCGGCCCTGTTGACGGGAATGCATACGTGGCAATTGCGCGAAGCGGGTACCCACGCCAGCGGCTTTCCGTTTGCGCTAAAATCCTTCCCAGAGCAGCTGGGACAAGCCGGCTATTCGACGGGATACTGTGGCAAGGGATGGGGACCGGGAAAGTTCCACGTCGCCGGCCGCATGCAGAACCCTGCTGGCCCCAACTTTCCCGTGAAGAAGAAAGCCGACGGATCAGCCGACTATGCCGGCGCCTTTCGCAATTTCCTTGAGAAACGTCGCTCCGACCAACCCTTCTGTTTCTGGTTTGGCAGCAACGACCCACACCGAAGCTACAAGAAAGGATCGGGACTAACCGCCGGGCGCGAACTCGACGAAGCCGTCGTACCCGCATTCTTGCCCGACTGCCCTGAAATACGTAGCGACCTCCTCGACTACGCAGTAGAAGTCGAACGATTCGATCGAGACCTCGGCGAGTATCTCGCGTTGCTCGACGAATTCCAGTTGGCTGAGAACACGCTCGTGATTGTGACGTCAGACAACGGGATGCCATTCCCACGAGCCAAGGCGAATTGCTACGAGTACGGAATTCATACACCGCTGGCAGTTCGGTGGCCGCGGTCCATTCCGGACAATCGCACAATTGACGACCTTGTCGGGTTTGTGGACCTAACCGCCACGATCTACGAAGCCGCAGGCGTTGAACCCGCCGGCGACGTCAATTTGACTGGTAAAAGTCTGCTTGCGGATTTGAAATCTTCAAGGCAAGGAAAAGTAGACGAGAATCGGACTCAAGTCTACGCCGCGCGCGAGCGTCACTCGTCGGTACGCTTCCGTTCACTCGGATACCCGCAACGATGTATTCGCACAACCGACTTTCTGTACATCATCAACTTTCGCGCAGAGCGTTGGCCGGCCGGTGCGCCTCAGAAGTACGGCGTAGGCGGCTACCCCGGCCATGACTCCGTGCTCAATCGCCAGCTCGGCCCCATGCACGGCGGATACCACGACATTGACGCCTGTCCAACACTCAGCTTTCTCATTGAGAATCGCCACGATGAAGCCATCGATCGCTTCCTTCGGTTGGCCGTGTTACATCGACCATCCGAGGAACTTTTTGCGATTAAGGAAGACCCCGCATGCTTGAAAAACCTTGCTGGGATTCCACGCCATGAGGCGACTCGAAAGAGACTCAACGAACAACTGATCGACTATCTCCGCAAAACGGAAGACGCAAGGATACTTGATGCCGACCGGGGCGACGTCTGGGAGTCGTATCCTCGCTATTCTCGTTTGCGATGGTTCCCCAATCCGGCGTGGGTCGACAAAAACACGCGTCTCCCCAAACAGGACTGGTGGGAGACTCGCAAACCCAAGAAGTCGAAAAGTCCGAAGGAATAACAATGAATGCAGCAGCCGATCACGCCAAGAATTACCTGATTGCTGATTTCGAGTCGATGACACCGACTCCCTGCCCGTGTGGCCTAGCCCGCCGCGCCTTTCTCGATGATCCGGCACAAGTCGCTTCGCTGCACATCGTCGACATCAAGAAGGACGCCGTGACTCACTATCACAAAACGATGACGGAAATCTATTACGTCCTTGAAGGCTCCGGGTATTTTGAATTAGACGGTGAACGCGTTGCAGTCCACCCTGGGTCATCAGCGATGATTAAACCGGGCTGTCGTCATCGCGCTGTCGGGGAAATGAAGATTATCAACATTCCCATACCCGCATTTGACCCAAATGACGAATGGTTTGATTGATCGACGGTTTTGTTCGGATATTGAACGGCGCTCTTTCCAATTGGTATTTAATAGAACAATACGAAATACTCGTCGAAGGTGGAGTCTGACTTTTCATACGGGTATTACGCACGATGCCCGGGCAAATAACGCGGTTTGAATAACCATCCAAGTGCAATATGCACAATATGCGTTCTTTCTCTTGGCGCTTTTTCCAATCCAAAATGACGTATCCCATCGGGGTGTGCGTTCGCCTATAATGTTGGGTAACGGTCGAAGTCGGCCGTCCCGCCGGTCCTCATATCCCCACGGACCAAGATGCCTTATTCCAACATCCATCCATCCGTTTGGGCCGTTGCCCTCACTTTGTGGATCCTTAGTGCCACCACGACTTTCGGCCAGCCACCGACTGTTGCAATCAGGGCTCAGTATGACGATACCATCAAGCCATTGCTTGAAGAGTATTGTTACGGTTGCCATGGCGACGGCGGCGACGAAGGCGGCTTGGAGCTCGACAAGCACAACGCTTGGTCCGAGATGATGACCGATCACTCCATGTGGCAAGCCGTCTGGAAGAATCTTCGGGCCCAAACCATGCCACCCTCGGATGAAGAGCAGCCGACAGACCAACAACGCGATCTAATGATGCGATGGATCGCTCAAGGCGTTTTCCGAGTCGACCCCAACAATCCCGATCCGGGTCGCGTAACGGCTCGACGATTGAACCGCCAAGAATACGCAAACTCGATCATGGATCTGATCGGCATCGAATTTGATGCCCACAACGTCTTCCCGCCGGACAATACAGGCTATGGGTTTGATACGGTGGGCGACGCGCTCTCTATCTCACCCTTGTTAATGGAGAAGTATTTGGCGGCGGCGGAATCCATCGTCGCCGACGCGGTTCGTTCCCCGGACCCCGAAATCCCAGCGATCAAGATCGACCCCAAGTTCTTCAAGAATGAGGATCGGACTGCGATAGAATTACCATTCGCAGAAGAAGCCACTGTCATTCGCAAGCAACTCTTTGACCACCCGGGACCTTACAATGTCTCGATTCGCATGAAAGTCAGAGGGCAAGACACGAACGCCAGCGACGAGGCAGCAGAGATTGCGTTTTACGTTGGCCAGGAACTGGTGACGAAACGTGATGTGGGCTGGGACAATGAAAAACTCAGCATGCGCGGAACCGTCAACATTCCACCGGGCGAAAGCGAACTCAAGATCCAGATCACGCCGAAGCGAGAACGCGATGAAGAAGTCGCGCCGCTCCATGTATCGGTTTACCGGATCCAACTCGAGGGCCCCACCGACGGCAGCTTCAAGATCTATCCAGAAGAATACTTTCGCGTGTTTCGCGATGGTCCACCGCCGCCTCGCAAAGCCGCTCGCCGCGACTACGCCAAAAAGTAACTTCGATACTTTGGACGCAGCCCTATTCGTCGT
>CAYYHV010000271.1:1312-10708 GCA_964471695.1 uncultured Pirellulaceae bacterium | reverse complement strand
ACGGACATATTACCTCCGAGTCACCGGAGTACGACACGGCACTCGAAGTCTTTCTCATCGAGCTTAAAACACCGTAACTCACGTAGCGGCGCATCGTGTTTCCGTTAGCGGAACAGATCGACGACGAATTGCCGCGCCTCTTCCGTAATGCCGTTTTGAGAACTGGCACGTGGCCCAGCCACATTTAATGTGCGAATCTCACTCTTGATGATCCATGCTCGTACCGATTCGTGATCATGGACTTCCGTAAGGTCGACTTGGAAACATGGCTTTCCATGTCGTTTTGCCATCCTGACGGTGAATGCCGTCCCGCCTGTGAGCTCGTCGCGAAACAGAATAAGCGTGCCGTCCGAGTCCACGACGTTTTGTTCAGTTCGGACGGAATAATCACGAGCCTCAGATTCTTGCAACACAAATCGCTCGGGAATCCTCCCCGCTTCCGATCGCCGACCTTTGGGACACCATCCACCATGTTCGATCCCCAGCCAGATTGCGGCATCCAGCGCACCTTGATCCACACCGGTTTGTCCACCGGACACGATTCTCGTTACGCTATGTTGGGCTGAGGTTGACATAATGAAGACGCATTTTAACCACCATTGACGGATGCGCCACGGTGCCTGTGCGTCTGCTTGTCGAGCAGCGAGCAACCCGCTGGTGGCTTGCAGGTAGAAGCAAATTATCGACCGACGATTTGAGCAAGGCGCACCCAGAAATCGACGAGTCGTCGCCAAGCAGCAAGGCGACTTATTCAGGCGAAATTGAGCCCGAGGTTGGGTCTGGGATCAGAATGATCGGATTGGACGACGAACCATTCGCATCTGCCGCTTTGGGCGTCAACGTGGGCAATGGGTTAATACCTGGGGGAAGCTGCTCGCCTTCATCGACGGCTCGAGCCTCAAGAATCGTCGGTTGTGGAGAAAGCGTTGGTGCTACGGCAATCGGCGTCGAGTCTTCCTGCTCGATCGCTGCCGGCGGAGCTGGAACGATTTGCCCGTATTGCTTGCGAACGATAACGAACGCAGTCAGTGCAAGCAATGGCACCAGTACCAGCAATAGTCGCTCCATGGACTTCATCACGCCCCTCCCTCGAGGCAGTTTTCATTCGTACTTTGCGGCCGCACGTGAAGTAACGGAGCGCAGTTAACGCCAACATCGGACAGTTAAGCTGTACAGATTAGCAATTATTTGCCGACGACCCTAGCAACTCGAAGTTTGGCACTTCGACTGCGCGGATTGATAGCGATTACGGCCTCAGTGGCTCGAACCGGACGGCGCGTGATAGTGTCAAAACGCTCGTCATTCTGAAAGGCGTCTTTGACTCGCCGATCTTCCAGCGAATGAAAGCTGATGATCGCGACCCGAGCGCCAGCTTGCATGCACTCCGGATAGCGTCGCAATGCGATCTCCAGCGACTTGAGCTCCTCGTTAACCGCGATACGCAAGGCCTGAAATGTACGAGTCGCCCCATCAATTCGCTGTCGTGGGCCGGGAATCGACCGACGAACCAGATCGGCAATCTCAGCCGTCGATTTGAGCGGCTCACCTCTCCGCTCCGATTCGATACGCGCCTCGACCAACCGCCGCGCTATACGACGACTGTGCCGTTCTTCGCCAAATTCGTAGATCAGATCAGCCAGATGCTTCTCGCTCAATCGTGCGATCAATCGCCAAGCCGGCTCACCACGCTCGATATCGAAACGCATGTCGAGCGGCCCCGTGCTGTTAAAACTGAATCCGCGCGAGTCGTCGGCAAGCTGATCGCTCGATAGGCCCAAGTCAAGCAAGACGGCATGCGGCGGATCAATTTCATACTGTTCGAGCAGGTCTGGCAAGTTGCAGAAATTCGCCTGAACGGGAACCACAGGCAAATCCTTAAGCTCTCGTTGGGCGCGTTCCACCGGTATGATGTCGCGATCCATTGCGATGACTTTGCCGGTCGGCCCGACACGTTCCGCAAACAATCGGGTATGACCGCCGCCACCCAACGTTCCATCCACGACAATTTGCCCTGGTTGAAGGTCAAGCAAATCGAGGATTTCGTTGGCAAGAACGGGTACATGAACGCTGTCAGACATGCAAATAGCCTAGGGCTCTGTGGATCAAATCGAAAACTTCAGGATATCCGTGAGCGGCAAGGCGCTAGCCGCCGGTACTTACAGCATCCACCGGCGGCTCGCATTTTTGCCGCTCACAATGGTGCCCCAAAGCCTAGCAGGCATGCTCGCCGTCGCGTAGGTGAGGCGACTTCGACGCAACCAGATTAGCGGACTTTGATGCGAGACGATTCAGAAGTCCCCGTGATCGAGCCAATAACGGCAGCCTGAGGGTAGTCGTCCCACAACCGGTGAAGACACTCGTCTGCGGCGGCTTGATGAATGGCCAGCAACATCCCGCCACTCGTTTGTGGATCGAAAAGCAGACCATACTTCGCGCTCGCAGCGACTCCACCCGATACGTCGATGTTCGCTTCGCATTGTCGATTCGCCGGCAGGAGCGAACTGACGATTCCGCGTTGTGCAAGTTCTACGGCTCCGGGCAAAGCCGGCAACTCCGAGAATTCAATCTCGGCGTCCATCTTGGACGCTTTCAACATTTCGAACATATGCCCGGCAAGTCCAAATCCAGTCACATCCGTTGCGGCTGTCACGCCCATTTCTGCTGCGATTTCCGCCGCTCGTTGATTGCTCTGCAAGATTGTTCTTATCAACGAAGTATGCCATTCGCCCTCACACATCGCTTGCATCATGGCAGCCAATAGGACACCGGAACCAAGCGGTTTGGTCAAAATCAGACAATCACCAACATTCAGGTCCGCTTTAGACCATGGCGCCGTATCGTCTTGTTTGGCGAGCACGGTATACCCCAAACTGATACGAGGCCCTTCGATCGTATGCCCGCCAACGAGGGACGTGTTGGCTTTGCGAAACTCAACCAGCGAACCCGCCAACATTTCCGTTAACAATCGCTCTTGCGACGATTCTTTGCCAACAGGAATCGTTGCGATGGTCAAGGCAGCCACAGGTTTGCCGCCCATTGCCCAACTATCGCTGAGCGCATTGAGCGCTGCAATTCGGCCGACAAGATATGGGTCATCCAGCGGAGCCGCAAAGAAATCCGTCGTGGCTGAGATCAGTTGTTCAGCGCCAAACTGGAGAACTGCCGCATCGTCTGGCGAGTCCAGACCGACGAGCACCTCTTCACGCTCGGGTATCTTCAATTGCTCCAATACGCGGCTGAGTACCGAACCACCGACTTTCCCGCCACAGCCAAGGCAACGCATCTCCATGGGTTGCGAACCGCCCGGTGTCACCATCTCCATGGGTTGATAGTTTTGATACTTGTCCATGAACCGCGAGTCGATAACGTCTTTCCACTTCCAAGCCCAACTGTTGTGGAAGTTGCGGCCCTGATATTCCGCGACAGCGCGTCCATCTGCTGTGTTCAACAGTTTCAGGAACTCGACTTGGGGGCGAAATTCATCCAGCTCTGTTCCGTCGATTACGGCCTTGAGGTTATTCCACAAAATCGGGCCTTGTCGAACCGCGAACACACCCGATTTAGGACGATCGACGTTCTCGATCGTCCCCGTATCGCCTACGGCAAAAATGCGTTCATTGGATTTCGATTGAAGTGTCGACGACGTCAACAAGAATCCGCGATCGTCCGTCTCCAGCCCTAATTTGCCCAGCAACGGCGGCGCAGTGGCCGACGTCGCCCAGAGCAGCACATCCAGCTCGAGTTCCGTTTCGTCATCGAGCAACACCGAACCGGCACGGACTTCGGTGACACGGCGTTCCATGTGCATTTGAACGGCGTCATGACGCAACTGTTGTTCGACGATGGCGGCGGTTGAGTCCAATAATCCGGGGAGCAACCGTTTACCGCCGTGGATGAGATGCAGAGTGTATCCACGATCGGGCAAAGTCATCCCGATTCGCTTGGGCAGCGCGAAGGCAATCTCGACTCCTCCGGCTCCGCCCCCGACGACTCCAAATCGCAGCGGCCGGCCGACGACGGTTCGCGCCAGCTCTTGCATTCTCGCTGTTAATCGCGCGACAAAGGTCTGCATCGGCTTGATAGGTAAGAATATTGGATTTTCACCCTCGGTTTCCACCACCGTGACTCCGGCCATGGTCGGTACCGAGCCAATACCGATCGAAAGCGCGTCGTAGTCCAGCGGTGGCCGTTCATCGAACAGCAACCGATTGTTTTCGCTATCGAGCCCCGTGACTTGATCAACGACTAATCGAGCACGGTTGGCTGTACACAGCCGCACGAGGTCGATTTCCATCCGGCGTTTGGGGTACTGTCCAGCCAACACTGCTGGCAACATGCCGGAATAAGTCGATACGGGAAAGTTCGATACGCACACCAGTTCTGTATCCCGAATGGGCTTCATTTTCCACATGCGAAGCACATGGGCGTTCGTGTGCCCTACCCCAAGCAGAACGATGCGATTCTTTGCCAATCGTGTGTCCATGCGCTGCGCGAACTAATTCGAATTCGCGTTCCTGTCCAAAATGAAGTTCTCGTTGTTGGTGATTGTTTACGTCTTTGGAGGTATACGACACCCCAAAACGACGCATCCCACAGCCGCCAATGTCTATAATTCGCAAGTATGCGGCTTACGCTGATGTACGCCAAAATCGTCAAATGGATTAGACTATGCCGAATTGTCAGGGAATGACCAGTCACATAGCGTCAAGATTAGCAAACGGTTGAAGGAGAAACAGGCGTGGAAGATCTTAGCAGTGTTTATGAGAAGCTAGGGGTTTTCTACCTCGGTCGCGACTACGACCTGAAGACTCGCGAAATGGGCAACAATCTGCTGCTCTACGATTCGAAGGATCTGGTGACTCATGCGGTCGTCGTAGGGATGACCGGCAGTGGAAAAACCGGATTGGGCGTATCGATGCTGGAAGAGGCCGCGATCGACGGAATTCCGGCGCTCGTTGTGGATCCCAAAGGTGATCTTACTAACCTTCTTCTTAGTTTCCCAGAACTCGCCGGCGAAGACTTCAAGCCATGGGTACACCGCGAAGATGCCGACCGAGAGGGAATCAGCGTTGATGAACTCGCTCAAAATCGAGCCGATCTTTGGCGAAAAGGGCTGGGCGAATGGCACCAGTCGCCGGATCGTATCAAGGCGATGCGAGACAAATGCGAATTCAACATTTACACTCCTGGCAGCGATGCGGGAATTCCCATCTCGATCCTCTCGTCTTTCGCTCCTCCGCCGCCAGCGGTTATGGAGGACGCCGACTTGCTGCGTGATCGTATTATGACGACCGCGACCAGCCTCCTGACTTTGCTCGGAATCGATGCGGATCCCATCCAATCGCGTGAACATATTCTGATCACGACCATCCTCGACCACTGCTGGCGGAAACGCATGAGCATGGATCTTGGAACGCTGATCCAGATGGTTCAATCACCGCCTGTCACCAAGGTTGGCGTGATGGACCTCGATTCGTTCTACCCATCGAAAGATCGTTTCCAACTGGCGATGGCAATGAACAACCTGCTTGCCTCACCCAGTTTTGCTTCGTGGATGACGGGCGAGCCACTGGATGTCGATCGACTGCTTTACTCACCGACTGGCAAGCCTCGTATTTCGATCTTTTCCATTGCTCACCTCGGCGACAATGAACGCATGTTCTTCATGTCGTTGCTGCTGAACCAGACCTTGAGCTGGATGCGTAGCCGCCCGGGCACCACCAGTCTTCGGGCGATGTTGTATATCGACGAGATTTTTGGATACATGCCGCCGGTAGCCAATCCACCGTCGAAAAAGCCGCTTTTGACCTTATTGAAGCAGGCTCGCGCTTTTGGGTTGGGATTGGTTTTGGCAACCCAAAACCCCGTCGACCTCGATTACAAGGGACTGTCGAATACGGGGACCTGGTTCCTGGGTCGATTGCAAACCGAGCAAGACAAAGACCGCGTACTGGATGGATTGCAGGGCGCATCTGCCGAAGCCGGGGGTGGGTTTGATCGCGAACGTATCAGCGAGATTCTGTCAGGCGTTGGTAAGCGAGTCTTCTTGATGCACAACGTGCATGACCAGCATCCCGTCACATTCCATACGCGATGGGCGCTGTCGTATCTCGCGGGCCCGATGACTCGTACGCAGATCAAGAAATTGATGGACGAGAAGAAACCCGATCTAGCCCGGGAAGATACGTACGCGGAAACGGCTCCGGCGATGCCGGGAGCGCCCGTCGAAGAAACCGCCGCCCCCGCGCCCACACCGGAACCGCAGCGGCCCGTTTTGCCGCCGGATATCTCACAGGTTTATCTGCCGGTCCGCCGAGCGTACAGTGGCAACGACATTTCCTACGAACCGCGCTTCCTGGCGATGGGACGAATCCACTTTGTCGATACACGCAAGGGACTATCTGCGGACGAAGAACTCGCCATGCTGTCGTCGTTCGATGGGGGTGCATTTGGAATGGATTGGGAAGAAGCCGTTCATCTCCAGATGGATTCCGACGAACTCGACAACGAACCGATGGCGCCGGGCGAACACCGCGAAGTTCCCGCTGAAGCCACGAAGGCGAAGAGCTACACGGCTTGGCGAAAGTCACTGGCAGACCACATCTATCGTTCGCGACGTTTTGTTCTACTAAAATGTGCTGCCACCAAAGATATTTCTGAACCCGGCGAGACCGAACGTGATTTTCGCATTCGCATTTCGGAAGAAGTCCGTGAAAAACGTGACGCCGAAGTCGCGAAACTGCGAAAGAAGTACACCTCGAAGATGGATACGCTCGAAGAACGTATTCGCAAAGCCGAACTTCGCGTCGAACGGGAGGCTCAGGAAGCCAGCGGCGCCAAGATGCAGACGGCGATCTCCTTTGGTGCAACTATTTTGTCCGCGGTCATGGGGCGAAAAACGTTCAGTTCCACAACCGTTGGACGCGCAGCTTCCGCGGCTCGAGGAATCGGCCGCTCCGCCAAGCAGGCAGATGATGTTCGCCGAGCCGAAGCGGACGTCGAGTCGTACACTCGGAAGCTTGAGGACTTGACTGCCGAGTTGGAATCGGAAATCGAGGAAATCGAAGACAAGTACGATGCCGACTCGCTGGAACTTGACGAGCAACTCCTCAAGCCGCGAAAGACTGACATCGACATTCGCCACGTGGCGTTGGCTTGGGTACCGTTCGGCCGCGATGCGGCTGGCACCAAGATCGCGCTGTTCCGCGAATAAACAGTCGGTCTGTTTTTCGGACGTAGCTTGGGAGAGAAACCTACTCCAGGGCTGACAATCGTCGTCAGGCCTTTTCCAACGGAGTGAGCCCCTTTCGCGGGCTCACTTAGCATACCATCGAGCCGCCTTGCCCTAAGCCTTCTTGGCAGTAAAGGGAAACACCGACTTCATCCAGAACTGTGCCATTAAACCATGTCCAGCAATCGTTGGATGCACGCCGTCGCCGGCCCAGTATTCGGCTGGAGCCCGCTTGAGAGCGCGGTCAAACATCTCCTGAAATGGTACGAACACAGCGTTCGCCTTCTCCGCGACTCGCTTACAAGCCGCACGACGCTCATCAAATTCAGGGAACCACTTGTCGCTCACCGCACCACAACGCAAAACAAATGGCTCGCAGATAACGAGCTTCGTCTCGGGTAACGCTTCCTTCGTCGACTTGATCAAATCGTTAAAGCCCGATTCATACTGCTCAACGCTTCCATCGTAGCGGCCATTGAGTTTGTGCCAGATGTCGTTGACGCCAATTAGAATACTCAACAAGTTCGGTTTGAGGTCGATACAGTCGGCTTGCCATCGTGCCGCCAAGTCGGGAACTTTGTTGCCGCTGATGCCTCGATTGTAGACCTGCAATTTCTGGGTCGCGAAGCGGTTGAGAATGCGCGAAGCGATAAAGAATGGGTAACCGTCACCGAAGGCGCGGTTATCATTCGCGCCCTTACGTTTTTTGTCGCGTCCGGCGTCTGTAATGGAATCCCCCTGAAAAAGTATCACACTACCCTTGGTTGGTCGTTTGCCTTGTTGAGCAATCGCAGTGTTTGACATCAACGGGGCAGCCGCTACCGCTCCGCCAGCCAAAACCGTGGTCTTCAAAGCCTGCCTACGTGAAAGTTGATTCAGATTCTTCATGATCACTCCGCCGTTTGTAGATTTATTTTCAAGTGCGACCATTCTAGTTGCTTCAGTCGACGAAGATAGTCGCAACACATCGGCAAATTTTGACGCACAACGTCGGTCGATCAAATCGAAGACTGCTTGGCATCCATGAACGGCAATCCGCTCACAATGGTTCCACACGACCTAGGCATCTATGAATGAACGTGATACTGCCGACTTCCAACCCTCATAGGCGGATTGTAACGATTCACTCGCAGCAGCATCCGGCTTGTATTCTGCCGCTAATTGCCAGTTTTTCGAAACATCGGATTGGTCACTCCAAACGCCCGTCGCCAAGCCTGCGAGGTAAGCCGCACCAAGGGCCGTCGTTTCCTCGACAACGGGTCGCTGCACCGTGGTTCCCATCAAGTCAGCTTGGAATTGCATGAGAAACTGATTCAAACTGGCTCCGCCGTCGACTCGTAACGCATCCAGCGGAACTCCCGAATCGCTTTGCATGGCTTCCAGCAAATCACGCGATTGAAAAGCGATCGCTTCCAGAGCCGCCCGGGCAATGTGGGCTCGATTGGTTCCACGGGTAATCCCAAACATGGCTCCACGAGCATCGGCACGCCAATACGGAGCGCCCAAACCAACGAAGGCGGGAACCAGATAAACGCCGTCCGATGATTCGACACTCGTCGCGAGCTTTTCGATTTCGGCTGCGTCGTCGAAGAATCCCAAACCGTCTCGCAACCATTGGACAACCGCGCCGCCTACGAAGACCGAGCCCTCGAGACAGTAAGTCACTTTGTCTTCCAATCCCCAGCCGATTGTTGTCAACAATCCGTTCTTTGAAGCCACGGGTTCATGACCGGTATTCATCAACAAAAAGCAACCGGTACCATACGTATTCTTGGCCTGCCCCTTCGCAAAACACGCTTGTCCGAACGTGGCGGCTTGCTGATCGCCGGCGATACCTGCAATCGGAATGTTATGGCCAAGCAGCGTGGAATCGCACTCGCCGTAAATGTGACTGGACGGCTTCACTTCAGGCAACATGGCTCGCGGGATATTCAGAATCTTGAGCAGTTCGTCATCCCAATCCAACGTGTGGATATTGAAGATCAAGGTGCGGCTGGCATTGCTATAATCCGTGACGTGTACCTTTCCGCCTGTCAGTCGCCAAGTCAGGAACGAATCAATCGTTCCGAACAGTACTTCCCCTTTCTCCGCCTTTTCTCGAGCTCCCTCAATCGAATCCAACAAGTACGCAATCTTGGTGCCCGAAAAATAGGCATCGATGACTA
>CAYYHV010000271.1:0-1302 GCA_964471695.1 uncultured Pirellulaceae bacterium | reverse complement strand
TATGACTAATCCCGTTTTGTCACGAAACGTCGCTTCGTGCCCGGCAGCTTTGAGTTGCTCGCACTGATCGGCCGTAATGCGACTCTGCCATACGATCGCATTTGCCAGCGGCTTTCCTGTCACTCGATCCCACAACACCGTTGTCTCACGTTGGTTCGTGATGCCGATCGCTGTAATGTCCTCAGCCTTCAGATTCGCGCTGGCAATAGCCTCTTTGGCGGTTGCGAGTTGGGAATCCCAGATGGCTTCGGCATCATGTTCCACATGGCCTGGATTTGGAAATATCTGCGGAAACTCTTGTTGGGCTTTGCCGACGAGTCGTCCATCATCCGCAAACACAATCGCGCGGCTGGAAGTCGTACCTTGATCAAGCGCCAATACGTATTTCGCCATGATTTCCTCGCCTAGCTTGAATTTGGATTCCGCCGTTTTTCACCGTCACAGCTTGGCGGCTTCGCAACTTTGATTCAAGTAGTCGTCGGACCGATTGAAGCGTACGATGCATTTGTGTCGAATAGCCACTACACCGTGTGTCGCCGTCGCCCAATCCAGAAAAGTTACCCCACGTATGACTGAAGTTAGTATGTTCCATGCCGACGTTGCTTATCGCGAGATTGCGGATTCGCTCGAAGGCGTGTCTACGCGACAGGTAAAAGCGACCGTCGAGTTGCTCGACGGCGGCAATACGCTGCCATTCATTGCAAGATATCGCAAAGAAGCGACTGGCAATCTCGACGAAATTCAACTCCGAGCCATCGAGGATGGCATCGGCAAGTTGCGTGAGTTGGCGAAGCGCAAAACCGCAATTCTCAAGTCGATCGACGAACAAGGCTTACTCGCCGACGACTTGCGGGCCCAGATCGAATCGTGCGGCGACCGTCAGCTGTTGGAGAATATCTACCTCCCGTACAAACCCAAACGACGAACCCGAGCTACGACAGCGCGAGAAAAGGGGCTGGGACCGCTGGGTGAAATTTTGCTGCGTCAACAGCCACTTGGGAAACCACGTAAGGCGTTGTTACAAGACTATGTCTCGAAAGACAAAGGCGTCGAGTCGGTTGAAGATGCGCTGCAAGGGGGATTGGATATCGTGGCCGAGGCGTGGGCGGAGGACGTTGATGCAAGGCAATGGTTAGCCGAGCAAACAGAGCGCGGCAAAGTTGCCTCACGCGTGAAACGAGGAAAAAAAGAGAATGGCAGCAAATTCGAGATGTACTTTGATCATCAAGAATCGGTGGCAAGAATCCCATCGCATCGTTTCCTGGCGATGAAGCGAGGCGAATCCGAAGGGTTGCTCAATGT
>CAYYHV010000270.1:0-10792 GCA_964471695.1 uncultured Pirellulaceae bacterium | reverse complement strand
CATGGTCTAGCGCAGGGTTGCTACCTGGTTGGTAGGCTCCCAACAGAACGAGCTCCTGATTCTCGCGGTACACTGCCAGAATCCCGCGGATCGTATCAGCCGCCTTAAGCTGCTGTTCGCCAACCAACCCATGCATGACTCGACTGATACTCTCGAGAACATCAATCGCCGGATAGTGCCCAACCGCCGCCAGCTTCCGTGATAGCACGATGTGTCCATCCAGATATCCTCGCACCGCCTCGGCAATCGGTTCTTGCGCGTCTTCGCCATCCGTCAAGACAGTGTAAAAAGCCGTTATGCTCGCTTCTCGCGTCGCCCCCGCTCGTTCAACCAATCTGGGCAACATGGAAAAAACAGAAGGCGGAAATCCTCTGGCAGAAGGGGCTTCACCAGCCGCCAGACCAACTTCCCGGGCGGCTGTAGCGAATCGCGTGAGTGAATCCATCAACAGCATTACATGCTGACCCTGATCTCGAAAATATTCTGCTACTGTCGTGGCCAATTGAGCGGCCTGGACGCGCAACAAAGCCGGTTGATCTGACGTCGCGACCACAACGACGCTGCGACGTTGGGCTTCTTCCGTGAGTTGATCCTCAAGAAACTCATTGACTTCACGGCCTCGCTCGCCAATTAAGGCGATCACGTTTACGTCGGCGCTTGCATTTCGCGACAGCATGCCCAAAGCCATACTCTTACCGACGCCTGGAGCCGAGAATATTCCCAACCGTTGACCACACCCACATGCGACGAAACCATCTATCGCTCGCACGCCAGTGTGAAAGACTTCTCGAATCGGTGGTCGCGACGTTGCCGGCGGCGGATCGGTATCCAGCCTTCGCCGAGTCGTCATTCGCACTTCATCTTTCCCGTCGATAAACTCACCACGAGCATTAATTACTCGACCGAGAAGTTCGGAACCTACCAGCACCTTGTGCGCTGTTTGACTCAAGCGCACTCGGTCCCCACGTTTCACGCCACGCACATGATCCAATGGAAACAGAATCGTTTCCTCGCCGCGAAATCCCACGACCTCAGCAAGCAGTACTTCGTCGGCTGCTCGGTGAATTTCGACCAGAGCACCAATCGGAACAGGCATTCCTACCGCCGTGATCGACATTCCAGCCGTTTCCCTAACCGTACCCATGATTTCCGCGGGTAAAATTCCAGCCAATCGCCGGCGAAGTGAGTCTGCGACCATTATCGAACTCTCCCACCGATGGCGAGTTCTTCCGCGATACGATCCATCTGGGATTGGATTGTCTGATCAATTGTGCCGCTATCGGTCTCAATCCGACAATCGCCGGCCGTCATGCGTTCATCGGCTTCAATGACAACTTGGCAACGAGGACGAACTTCTCCAACAACGGATTCAACGTGCCGCGCGTGACGTTCATAGTCCACGGGACTGATGTAAACCTTGATTGTGTTCGCACCCACAACCAGCTCTACGGCTTCGCGGGCCAGAGTCACTGCGAGCTCAGACGGCTGAGCCAACGGACATCTTACGACGCGCTCAGCGATTGCCAATGACATCTCCAATAGCTGATCTTCAAACGCCATCTTCATATCCTGAGCAGCCACGTTGACTTCGTCAGCACACCCGACCAGCATCTCGCGACACGCTTCGACTTGCGAATTGAAAGCGGATTGAATGGTAATCTCCGCATCCTCAAGCATTTCTTGTGAGCGGCGTTCGGCCATTGCGATCATCTCACCGGCGACAGTTTCCGCAGAATCCAAGACCTTCTTGGCCTGCTGGCGTGCCTCGGCAATGATTCGAGCCGCCTCTTCGACAGGCGACTCCATAGCCTGAACCTCGTGCTGGTCGCCCAACGACGGTCCCTGCGAGCTTGATGTTCGGATAATTCTTCCCACAGCGTTCAAGCTCCTAGGCCATCAACTTCAGTTTCGACCCCATGGGCGTCTCGACTCCAGCCCCCTGCCCACGTCGCAAACTGCGACTGTACGAGACGACTTCGACTTGTGCTTTTTGAATGTCACTCAGTCGCAGGGGACCAATGTGTTTTATCTCATCCTGCAAACGCAGGCATAAAGCGTCAGAGAGCCGGTCGAAGATGTCGGTCAGACAGGGTTCGCTCGCACCCACCAAAGCCAACGCAGCCGTCGAAGCATCGACATTCGAGAAGACCTGCTCTAAGGCTTCGGATTCAAGATCAACAATCCGATCAAACTCGACGGACAAAACGTGAGGGTCCATCTGAACCGAGCGCGTTGCGTCAATTGGTGGCACCCGTCGAATACGGTCGGCCAGAACTTCATCCGAAGACGCTAACGCTTCAATCAACCGATGCTGGTTCGGCATGTCAGATGCGGCAACAATGGATTGCACAAAGTCGACTCGACTTGCCATACGCTCATCGCCAGCACCGCCCTGATCGCGATACTGAATTTCTTCAACCAACGCGTCGATCACGAGGGGTTGGACATACCGCAGTTCGGCAATACGAATAAGGACATCCGATTGCTGGCGAGCCGGTAAGTATGCAATGAACGCTGCCGCTCGATCCGACGGCATAGCGGTCACGACCAAAGCCTGAGTCTGCGGCGACTCGTCTCTCAGAATTTCGCCCAACCTCTCCGTAGGAATTCCGGCAATCAGCTCCGCCAAGGGCCCACCAGGAACGACGACGGCACGATCCTCTACACAGTTCGGCTCGGCCAGCTCCTCCTCACCTTCCACGGATGCTGGGCACTCGTCCTCTGCAGTCAACTCCTTCAAGAACGATCGCGAAAGAGCATCTCGCTCTTCCACGGGAATCTCGCTCAACTCGACGAGCGCATTCCGCACCTCTTGTTGTTGCTCGGCGGTGAATTGATCCAGCAGATCGTCGGCAGCTTCGCGTTCCAGATTGTCGATCAGTATCGCAATCTGGCGAATCATGTCGTCAGAGAGTGGTTCGTTCATCCTACACTCCTTTTCCAGCCATTCACTACCCCGCCTTGTTGATCCATTGCTTCAACGACTCAGCTGCGGCGGCGGGATTTTCGCGCACCAAACGGTTCAGCTCATCCTTGTACGATTCAGCCGCTTCTCCCGGAACGGAATCGACGCTGGTCGCAGTCACAGCCGTCGCCGCCGCGTCCCCAAACTTTTCCTCAATCTCTCGATCTGAGTAAGCTGTTTCAAATGCGTCTCCGCTCATGTAACGGAGTGTGTCAACTTCTTCATCGCCGCTACCAGCCTCTTTGCTACGCAGGCTGAAGAACGCAAACAATCCGATCAGAAGCGCGGTAAGCATTACAGCAGGCATCCATGTTTTTGGAATAATGACCGGATTAGCGAGTGGTGAGTCCGCCGACGTTGGAACGCGGACCGAAGGAAAAGTTACGATAGTAATACATGCGGCCGCGTCTTCATCGGTGCCAGGCAACAGTCTCGAAATCGTCTTTCTCACGCGTTCGTGCGTTGTAGTTTCGATCTCTGCCAACGAAACCTTTCTCCGAGAGTCCGTCGATTCAATCTCACTTAGCACACTGTCGTAGAACGTATCAGGGATGCCGACACTTACGGCGACCCGTACGGGAAACCATGTGGGAACCGATGTCCCTTCGGCAGTTTGGTATTCCAAGTCGACATTCGAAGAAACCTCTGCACCACCAATCTTGATCAGCGACCTGATCTTGTCATTCCACAACCGTTCAAATCGAATCTTATGAGCCGTATACTCGGCTTGAGGAGTCGAATACTGCTCCCCACCATGCGTAGTCCCAGAAGCGAGGTCCGTCACGCTGACATTTGCCGGATTCAGCTCAACCTTTGCCGCAGAAACTAATCGGCGAATGCTCTCAATGCGTTCAAGCCGCAAGCCGTGCGGCGTGGTAGGCTGCACCGTTACGACGGCAGACGCCGTCCTGCGCCGTTGCAACCCTTTGCCGGCCAGAGCTTCGTCGATGTGCACAAAGGCGCTCTCAACACCTGGCATGCGTTGAATACTATTGGCAAGTTCTCGTTCCAGCGCCAGTTTGAGCCGCTCCGCCCGCTGACTTGAAGATTCAAAAGGACTGGATTTCTCAATCGCCTCGACGCGGGGCAGATAGATTTCGCCCGGCATCGCTCGGCTATCAGCAATCGCCCGAACATACTCAGAGCGTGACGTTTTGGGAATCAAAATCCCCCCGTCTTTGACTTCGTAGTCATTCAATCCGGCTTGGGCGAAGGCCGTCACCATTCTGGTGCATTCCACCTGAGAAAAACGCTGCCCTGCCAAGAGCCATTCGCGTGAATTTGACTCTCGGTGTTGCCAAACTACGCCGCCAACCACCAGCACCACGACGAATATCCAAATTGACAGGGCTCGAAAAGCGACACTGGATCGCTCCCATTGTTGCCATGCAACCCGCACGGATTTGGACAATTGATGCATCGATTATCAGTGGCCGCCATTTTCGGACGGCACCACCATGTTGCAACGCGAATCAGGAACTGTTGGACACAGAAAAGTCGTGGCGCCCAACTTGACCGAGGTTTCGGCGGTGGGGGTTGTACTCGAAACAAATTCCAACTGTCAACTGACGAAAAGCATCATGCAAGCATGCATACGCCTTGGCCACGAAGAGGGGCGCGAGTGTTTCACGAGCCCATGCAATCGAGATTGATTGCAAGATGGTAGGTTGGTTGAGATCGGCAGGTGTCAGGCGGTCGCCTAATTGCGGCTATCAAACTTTGCTTGATAGTTCGATGTGCAATCCATTTTTTGACCGGTGATGCGCTCCATAAGCCACGCATCAAAGTCTTTCAGCATCTGCGTAACCAACTCGTCACTGCATGGATACTGCCGAATATTAAGTTGCGTAAGACCGGCTGCGTGCATCAGTCGCAAGTCACGACAGACTTGATCCTGACCATAGTCTTCGCTGTCACGACCATACGCCAACATCATGGGCAAACGTCGAGCCAGCTCTAGATTGCGCAATGGCATGTGTCGCCGAGGAAAGGCACCACCGAAGCTGGCTACGCCAGCAAACGAATCGGGACTGGCAAGCGCAAGTCGCATGGCCATCGTGCCACCGGCATCATATCCAGCGATAAAGACGCGATCATCAGCTACGTTGAAACGAGCCTTCACAAGGTCGATACAATCCAGCACACGATCCAAAGCCGTTACGATCTGATCGGGATCCTGCAGCCAACTAAATATCTGCACTCCCGTCGAAAACGTCTGTTGGAGATGAGTTCCACGCGGTGCAACACCCACATAATTCTTGAGACTGATGTGCGGCATTACCTGATTCAGTTGCCGCTCGTCATCGTCCGGTCCATGGATCCAGACGACCAACGGGTATGAGTAATTCTTCTCGTAATCCATCGGCGAGAACAAACAATGGGACAGCCCACTTGTTCGAGGAGCATCCGAATCGGGAGAGAAGTCACTAGAATCGGTTTTGGCGGTTAGCTGTTCAAGAGTCAGATCGTCATCCACATGGACAATGCGATTCATAGAAACCACTCATGTTGGGTTTATGGCGTCGAATTGACGCAAAGGCGAGTTGGAAAAGCAGCACCAAAATCGCCGCGATTTGCTAGCTAACCCAAAGGCAGCCGCTCTTTGGGTAACGAAGAACGGACTTTACCGCGTTCCCAATCGTGTGTCAACGGCAGCGTGACCTAACGTTCAAGAACCAATGGATTTAGAAAAATTGAGTCGAGCAATTTCATGGTGGCTCTTCCTAAAATTACCACGCCACCTATCTTGATTATGTTAGCGAAGAGCTACTTCCAATGGCGAGCATTGGCTGATCCCATAAAGCCCCCATATTGGAGATCCGGGATCGCTGGTCGTTCCCTCTTGCGTGGGATTATTCCGCGCGTGATATTTTCGATTCACACTAAATTGTAGCGAACTGAGGAACATGAGATGAAGTCACCGGTACGAGTCACAGTCACAGGGGCCGCAGGCCAAATCAGTTACGGCCTTTTGTTCCGCATCGCGGCTGGCAACATGCTTGGCCCGGATCAGCCGGTCATTCTCCAGCTCCTGGAAATCCCACCCGCCATGAACGCTTTGAACGGCGTTGTCATGGAATTGGAAGATTGTGCGTTCCCATTGCTGCAAGGCATCGTGGCTACGGACGATCCCAACGTGGCTTTCGGCGATTCGGATTTCGCCATGCTCGTTGGTGCCATGCCGCGTAAGAAAGGCATGTTGCGAAAAGACTTGCTCGAAGCCAACTCGAAGATTTTCTCCGTTCAGGGAAAAGCTATCAACGACAATGCCAAACAGGACATTCGAGTGCTCGTTGTTGGAAACCCTGCCAACACGAACGCTCTGATCACGATGGCCAACGCGCCGAATGTGAAAGCCGGTAACATCACGGCGATGACGCGACTGGATCACAATCGTGCTATCAGTCAACTCGCGACTCAAACCGGCGCTCAATCAGACACGATCAAGAAGATGACCATCTGGGGCAACCACTCCGCGACACAATACCCCGACATCAGCAATACTACGGTCGATGGCAAAGCCGCGGCTGGGATGGTCGACGAAGCATGGTATCGCGACACCTTCATCCCTACCGTTCAGCAACGAGGTGCCGCAATCATCGAGGCTCGAGGCGCATCCAGTGCTGCTTCAGCCGCCAATGCAGCAATTGATCACATGCGTTCATGGGCTCTCGGCACCGACGACGGCGATTGGGTCAGCATGGCGATTCCCAGCGACGGCAGCTATGACGTGGAACCCGGCATCATCTATTCCTTCCCATGCACTTGCCAGGGCGGCGAGTATTCCGTTGTGCAGGGATTGGCAATTGATGACTTTAGTCGTGAACGCATGGACGCAACTGCGAAAGAACTCGTCGAAGAACGCGACGCAGTGAAAGACTTGCTATGATTCTTTCAATCGACCTTATCCCTGTGGTCGATTCCCCAAGGAGCCTGATTTGACTGAGTCGCAACGCGCCGAACTTGTGGAACGATGCGTTGCGATACGCAAGAATGCCCACGCCAAATACTCAAAGTTTTCGGTCGGAGCAAGTCTTTTGACGCATGACGGAGCCTTCTTTGACGGCGTCAATGTAGAGAATGCGTCGTACGGCCTGACGATTTGCGCAGAACGTTCTGCCATCGCATCCGCCGTAACTGCGGGCTACAAACCTGGCGAATTTGTCGCAGTTGCGGTCGCAACCGACGGCGGTCACTCACCATGTGGCGCTTGCCGGCAGGTGCTGGTCGAATTCGGTCACGACATGACGGTGATCCTGGTGGATACATCCTCCGACAAGATCGAAGAATTGTCCATGCGTGAATTGTTGCCGCGCATTTTCAAGTTCCCTGTAAAGTGAATTCAAAGATGGACGAATTCCTACAAGCGGCTATCGAAGAAGCTAAACAGGGACTTGCCGAAGGTGGCATCCCGATCGGCTCAGTGCTCGTCATCGATCACAAGATCGTCGGTCGTGGTCACAACCAACGCATTCAAAAAGGCAGCCCTATCCTGCACGCGGAGATGGACTGCCTTGAAAATGCGGGACGGTTGACGGCTGATCAATATGCAAAGAGCATTCTTTATTCAACGCTCTCCCCCTGCGAAATGTGCAGCGGCACTGCATTGCTCTACAAGATTCCCAAAATCGTAATTGGAGAAAACCAGACGTTTCGTGGACCAGAAGATTACGTTCGGTCGCAAAACGTAGAACTTGAAATCGTCAACAATGCTGAATGCATCCAACTCATGCAATCCTTCATCGAAGCCAACCCAGAACTCTGGAACGAAGACATCGGTAAATAGTCGATTAGCAACGGCTCATCAAGCAAACACAACCCAATCGGCCTGCCCCGCTCGCGTGCTAACCAATGTCGCTACCGATGACTCTTGACGAAACGCGTCGGCAGGCAATCTATTCAGCCTAGCTGAATTTCATATTCGGGACGGCGGCTCCAATGAACTGCATTGCGACCCCTGTGAATATGCCCGTCAGGTACCCCGACAGCGGCACCAACAACCCTCCGCGACTCTCCAGTCCAACAACATCGAAGATGCACAGTAGGAAGATCGCGAAAAGCAAGAGTCTCCCTAAGCCCATTGTCCAAGCGCCGACCTTTCGTTGAATATCCATGGTTTCTCCAGTGAGGATTGAGGCACGAAATGTACACTTATAAAATAGCGGTTCGTTCGCAGGATTCCAAATCTTGGAAATCACTGGTAATTTCCCAAGGATCAAAACCATTGTGAGCGGTTAGGCTGAGTGCCGGCCGCCGATAACTAACAAGCGGCGTCTGGCTTGTTCAAGTTACTGAGTAGAGCTGACTTGCGTAACGCGAAGCCTCAAGAGGATCAAGTTGAGGGTCTGACGACGTGTCATCAGCATCTGGTTCTGACTCACTTTCGCCTGCGCCATCCTGCGTTTTGCCATCGACTGACTCGGATGGCTCAGTTCCGTTGTCCTGCTCTTCGCCTTCTACATCGGCATCGTCCGGATTATTCTCGCCATTCTCGGCGGGTTCCACCGCAGGCTGTTGAATCGACCGAATCATTGCTGGAATATCGAGGTCGAACTCTCCGGCGCTGTTCAACATTGCGCCTGCAATACAAGCCGTCATAAATGCAGCCAGAGTTCCGCCGAGCATGGCTCGCAACCCCAACTTTGCCAAGTCCGAACGCCGCTCGGGTGCAATGCCACCGATACCGCCGAGTTGAATTCCAATCGAGCTGAAGTTGGCGAAACCGCAAAGAGCATAAGTCAGGATGGTAAACGTTCGCTTGCTGAGTCCGTCCTTAAGCTCTGACAATTGAGCGTAAGCAACGAACTCGTTGATCACCATTTTGGTACCCAACAGGTTCCCAGCCTGCATGCACTCCTCTCGCGGAATCCCCATCAACCACGCAAACGGCCAGAACACATATCCGAACATTTTCCCGAGTGACCATTCGTAGTAAGCCGGGTTGTGGACCATGGCGTCATTGTTTTCAGCCATCCGTTCCGCCGCCATACCGACCCAACTACCCACCAGCCCAACCAGCGCATCGCACATGGCGATCAATGCCACGAAGGCAATCAGCATGGCTCCGACGTTTAGTGCCAAATGCAATCCTGCCGAGGCACCCTCAGCCGCAGCCTCGACCACGTTGACGGATTGGCTTTCCGCGACATAAAACGTTCCCGCCGATGTCTTTGAATGTTCCGTTTCGGGCTGGAGTATCTTGGCGATAACTAGAGCCGCCGGCGCCGAAATGACTGAGGCAGTCATCAAGTGGCCGGCATCGACGCCCATGCCAACAAAGGCAGCCAGAACACCACCGGCGATTGTCGCGAATCCACCAACCATCACAACATTCAACTCCGATGCGGTCATATCCGCGACGTAGGGCCGAATGACAAGTGGCGCCTCGGTTTGCCCAACAAAGATATTTGCCGCAGCCGAAAGTGTCTCTGCGCCGGAAGTGCCCAGCGTCCATCGCATGATCGCGGCGAAGAATCGTACGATCAGTTGCATGATCCCGATGTGATAGAGGATCGACATCAAAGAAGAGAAGAAAATAATGGTCGGCAAGATTCCAAAAGCGAATGACCTGACCAAAGAAGACGGATGCGGTAGCCCGTTCACAAGTTCCGGCGGATCATTGCCGCGCGGATACATATTAAAGACAAACTCCGATCCCTTATCTACATAGCCCAATACGCCGTCGAAGAAAGTCCCGATCTGCTCAAAGACAAAACGCCCGAGAGGATTGCCAAGTATCAGAAAGGCAAAGACTAACTGCAGGACGATACCGCCCACCACAATCCTCGGACTGACCCGCCTCTTATGCGAACTCATCAACCAGGCGAACAACAGCATCGCCAGGATACCGCATAAACTGATAATACGGTGCTGGTCCATTCCGACTCCTGAATCCGTCAATCTTGTGCTGTAAGTTGGGTTCTACAAAAACCGATCTCCACAGAAGTCACCGTTGAGGAGACTTCGTGACTAAATCGCTGCACTTGAGTATAGTTCGACCCACTCCAGATTGTCATGAAGGCCAAAAGTGGCTGAAGTGGCTGATGACCCGCATTTCCCAACGTGGATCCTGCAAAAAGAGTCAATTGAACCGAATCTGCCATGAATCCAGCCCCTGAAAATGCCCAGCCAATATCTATTCAAAGCGTCAACGATGCCGTGAAATCCGGGCTGATTTCCAAATCATCGGGCGAAAACATTCGCATGTGGCTGAGCTCGAAAAGCTATGCAGAATACTGGCCGCAGCTTCACACGCATATTCGCGAAGCCAAGTGGGCTGAACTGGAAGACGTATTCTGGACGACGATTCCCTTCGGCACGGCGGGTCGTCGCGGTCGCATGTATCCCATCGGTACCAATGCGATCAACGACCGGACGATCGGTGAAACTGTTCAAGCACTCGCTGCCTATGTCGCAGAAATCTACGACGGCCCTGCTCCGGCGACTTGTGCCATTGCCTATGATACGCGCAACAACTCCGAGCACTTCGCGCGTCTCTGCGCCGAGATCATGCTGGCTCATGGGTTTGATGTCCTGTTCTTCAATGGATTTCGCTCGACTCCTCTCCTCGCCACCACCGTGCGCTATCTGCAATGCGCATGTGGATTGATGGTCAGCGCCAGCCACAATCCCCCCAGCGACAATGCTGCCAAAGTCTTCTGGGAAACCGGTGGACAACTCAATACACCGCATGACGAACAAGTCACCAGGCGATTGGCTCAAGTCGAATTGCTCAAACGCGAGCCGTTTCATGAGGGAGTCGCGAGCGGTCGGGTTCGCTATGTCGGCGACGAGATGGACGGCGTGTATCGTGATGCCGTACTCGCA
>CAYYHV010000269.1:0-10799 GCA_964471695.1 uncultured Pirellulaceae bacterium | reverse complement strand
CGATAGGTCTTCCCTTTCTCCATCCTCAATCCGGTCGATTGCCAACCTCGATCCGAAGTCACGGCGACACTACGACCACCATTGGGGATCGGCAACCCGTTCGAATATTGAACCGCAGTTCTCCGAAAGTCATAACCGTAGTCAGCGTTAACGACGAATAACTGCCATTGCTCATCCAACTCACGCAGCCCATCTGCAAGACTCTCTTCGAAGTCACGAGTAAACAATGCGGTATTCTCTTTCACGTTGTTCTTCAGCGCCCGAAACTTGGTGCGATACTGCGGATGGCCGTCCAAGAAGGCGGCAGCGGCCCACGACCAAGCATAGGGCTCAACCTTCAGATGGGCATTCTTGCCAAATCGCATGACTTGACGAATCATCAGTCCTCGATCAGCCGCATACTCATCGCGAAGAATTTTGATTCGGCCCCAGTAGGGAACGTCCTTCTTATTTTTGGGCATGACGCCGACTTCGATTGACGTTCCATTCCAGCGATGAGTCGCCAACAACTCTGCCATGCCTTCGGAATACCATGGTGGTCCCGAGCCACCAAGAACGTACGCCATGAAACCATGGACGCCCTCATGCAGCACCAGATGGCGACGATAGTAATCGCTTTCTTGATCGTACGCCCAAAACTCGAATCCGCGCTGATAGCCGTTCAGGAAATCTGGAAGGTTCCCGTAGAACAGCCCCGCTTTCTCATGCTTCTCTTTGTCTTTGATCACATAACCTGTTAGCTTCCAACCGGCAACCGCATCCTCGGTGACTCCGAAATACTCGCACCACTTGGGGACCGCCGCATCGAATGCGTCTGGCAAGTCGCGAACAGCAACCGTTCCGGGCAAGTCCGTATAGATCGTTACATACTTCCCTTCAAATTTTCGAATACCATGCGATTGAACGCGGCTGTCGTCGACTTCCGGCGCCTCGTAAACAACATCGACTTCGGGTTGCTGGTTTTCGCGCAACAGTGCCTTATCTTCTTCGCTGAGCAACAAGTCAGCTAACGACGTCGCCTTGGTTCCTGCATCCGAAGCGTTCTCACTCGACTCGCTGCTATCCTCCTGATTCGCCAAGTCGGCCAGATTGCGCCGTTCTGGCGCGGGATCCCGTGGTTCGGGTCGTACGACAGGCGGCGTTTGCGGACAACCGGAACATACAATCAGCAGCATTAGCGAAACAACGACTGGTACGCCCTGCCCCGACTTCCAAAATGAACGACGGCAACGCGAAAAGGAGCTTGATCGGTGCATGACTTGGTTACTCTCCGCAGTAAACCCGTACAATCACAAATGGATTCGATTCGTCGCTTAAACTTTGACAAAATGCCAAGCCACTTTGAACCGCCAAAGAAAGAATCGGCAACCAATCGGCTGTCGCTTCGCTAGTCTACATGTTTTGGCGATTTTTTGCCCACCCACAGGAGCCCCAGTTATGCCGCAGCCGTCACAAACCATTCAATTGGGCAAGCTTGCTGCGGCAATGCTTCTGCTATTGTTCGGTTGCGTCCCCAACGCTGACGAACAGGTCATCGTTTATACGGCACTGGATCGAGAGTTTTCTCAGCCGATATTCGATTCGTTCACCGAAGAAACCGGCATTCAGGTGCTCGCAAAATTTGACACCGAAGCTACCAAAACGGTGGGCTTGGCCAATGCAATTATTGCGGAATCCAGCCGACCGCGTTGCGACCTGTTTTGGAACAACGAGATTCTGAACTCGCTACGACTGCAACGGCGCGATTTGCTCATGAGCGTTTCCCCCAAAAACGCTAACGGCATGCCGGCCGAGTTTCGCAGCCCCAAGGGACTATGGCACGGCTTCGCAGCTCGCGCGCGTATCCTGATTGTGAATACCGAGTTGCTCAGCAAAGCCGAACGACCAGAATCCGTGCGCGATCTGGCTGATCCCCAATGGAAAAATCGGGTCGGCATGGCCAAACCGCTATTCGGCACGACGGCGACTCATGCAACCGTGTTGTATCATGCTTGGGGAGCCGAAGAGGCTGGGGACTTTTTTAAACGCGTCAAAGCGAACGCCAAGATTCTCTCAGGTAACAAACAAGTCGCGATGGCCGTGGCACGTGGCCAGTTGGCTTGGGGCATCACCGATACAGATGATGCCATGATCGAAGTCGAGAAAGGCATGCCAGTCACCATCGTCTATCCAGATCAGGACGAAGGTGCGTTGGGTACCCTTTTTATTCCCAACACGCTCGCGGCGATTCGCGGTTCGGCAAACTCCAAGCATGCGCAACGGCTGATCGATTACCTGCTTTCACCACAAGTCGAACAACGGCTGGCGATGGGCCCCAGCGCCCAGATTCCACTCAGGCCTGCTCTTGCAGAACATTCCCGCGTCAAGCCGCCCAACAAAATCCGCGCGATGCAAGTCGACTTTGATGAGGCCGCCAGGATGTGGGACACTGCATCAAAACAATTACACGAAGAATTCGTGCGTTAGACTCCGTAGAACAATTGTCAGCGGCGAGGCGCTAGCCGCCGGTTTGCTGCTGCAATTATCGGCGGCAAGCGACGTACTGTTCGCCCAGAAACCTCAATTAGGAAAAGCATGGACTCGACGTCTCCCAGCCTGTTAATCCGATTGCGGGACACGCAGGATCGCGACGCTTGGGGACGATTTGTTGAACTCTATACGCCGCTCATCTACTACTGGGCACGCAAAACGGGACTGCAACCTCAAGATGCATCCGATCTTGTCCAGGATGTGCTGGCCATCATGGTCACCAAACTACCATCGTTTCACTATGACCGATCTGGGACGTTCCGCGGATGGTTACGAACGGTCACACTCAACAAGTGGCGAGAACGAAATCGACGCGCCAGCTTGCCGATCGCCGCGGCCTCAACCAGCCAAATTGCTTCCCTCGTGCAACCCGAGGCTGCCGAGGAACTCTGGGATCAGGAGTATCGTCAACAATTAGTGGCTCGGTGCCTGGAACTGCTGAAGGATCAGTTCCAACCAACGACTTGGGCGGCGTGTAAGAAGTATGTACTCTCGGATTCGGCTGCCGAAGAAATCGCAGAAGAATTCGGATTGAGCATATGGACGATTTATTCGGCTAAGTCCAGATTGCTCAAGAAGTTACGTGACCAACTGGATGGCATGTTGGAGTAAATCGAAGAAAAAAGACTCAGAAGCGTACAAGGGACTTGGTCCGGGCGCATAGTCTCTCTTGAACGCCCCAAAACCACGTCGGTTCGGCGATCCGATCGCTGCGTACGCAGATCTCAGTTCCGAGGAGCAACCATGTCCAACGATTCGCCAAGCTGCCCTGAAGTCACAACGCTCAAGGAGTTTCTCCGGGGTCAATTAGATGACAACCGGATTCGTGATGTCGAATCGCATTTGGACATTTGTTCGCCTTGTGGCGACACCGTGCGCTCGATGCAGGTGGATGATACGCTCTTCGAGCTGGCCCGGAAGGCCGCAAGCGGCCCAACTTCGTCTGCGGAAAACCTCATCGTCGATGACTTGATTGCTCGCTATCGCGACCTTCCCGAAGAGCAAGGAATCGAGACAAGGTCATCGGACGGTGAAGATATTCGGCAGGCTCGGATTGATGAAGTCGAATCGCGGCTGTCTGCTGCCCAAGACTCCGAGGAAATCGGACGATTGGCCCATTATCGACTGGTACGATTGCTGGGGGTGGGCGGCATGGGCGTAGTGTATCTCGCCGAAGATACACAACTCCAACGCAACGTGGCTTTGAAGATACTCCGCCCGTCGCTGGGCGAAGCGGCTCGTCAGCGTTTTTTGCTCGAAGCGCGGGCGGCAGCAGGTATCGATCATGACCATGTGATCACGATTTACCAAGTCGGTGAAGTCAACCAACTTGCCTACCTTGCAATGCAATGGCTGGATGGGGAAACCCTTGAGGATCGTCTACAAAATGATAATCGGCTGACGACGGATGAAGTCGCTCGTATCGGACGAGAGCTGGCCTTGGGGCTCTCAGCAGCTCACGAACAATCGGTGGTGCATCGCGATATCAAACCAGCCAACGTGTGGCTGGAGGCGAATCGTGGCCGTACACGCATCCTCGATTTTGGACTGGCGCGCGCCGTCGACGAGAACCCACAGCTGACCGAAACCGGCATGATCGCTGGGACTCCCGCCTACATGTCGCCGGAACAGGCACGGGGCGAAGTCGTCGATCAGCGCAGCGACCTCTTCAGTCTGGGCTGTGTCTTGTACCGCATGGTGACTGGAAAACTTCCATTCTCTGCGCCCAACCCACTAGCCACAATTCTTGCAATCCAGTCAGAGGTTCCGCAAAGCCCCCGTGACCTGAACCCTAAGCTTTCGGCGCGGCTTTCGTCCATCATCGAGTGGTTGCTGGCAAAAAACCCGGACCGCCGACTCGATTCCGCCGAGAAGTTGGCTGAGTTGCTAAACGAACCCCATGGCCATCCAGTTCAATGGGATGAAGAAGTCTACGAATCAACCAAATCGCACCCGTCGGCGACTTTACCAAAGCTGGTGACGTGGGTGGGCACACTAACGCTTCTCTTATCGCTAACACTCGGTACGTTCGCTGCTCCAATGATTTACCGTATTGCTACCGGCCAAGGTCTGTTGGTTATCGAATCCCAAGACGCCAACGTTCGCGTACTCGTGCTCAAAGAGGGGCGCGAAGTGAAAATCGTTGACTCAAAAAACAACGCGATTCACGTCAAAGCTGGTCAATATGAGCTACAACTGGTGGATGATAACGCGAATGTCAGGCTGGAAAAACAGACCGTCGTCCTCAGCAGCGGCGCAAAGGAAATTGTGCGTGTCGTCAATCAGCCAAACGATACGAACAACGCGAAAGGCGACGTGGCCAAGAATCCGACAAATACGTTCCCGACTGGTCCCCACAAGATTCAACCGGGTGACATCCTTGGAATCTTTATCGAAGGTATCATTGGCGACTACCGCAAATCGCCGCCCATTCACTATCCGTCTCCCGATAGCGGATTGCCTCCCACAATGGGCTATCCCGTCTTCGTCGACGAAAAAGGCGAGTTATCGCTTCCCCTTGCCGATCCGATCAAACTTTCCGGTCGAACTCTCTCGGAAGCGCAGTCGATCATCACGAACGTCTATGTTCGGGATAAAATTCTGTCTTCGGACCAATCAAAGATTCTTGTCTCACTGTTGCGGCGCCGTAGTGAACTGACCTGCTCGCCCGCTTATCAGGCAAAACCGGGAACAGTCTTGGGAGTCTTCGTCGAAGGCATCTTGGGACAGCAAGGCGAGATGCCACCGATTCATTTTCCTGACCGCACAACGGGCCTGCCGCCGGCCGTCGGCTATCCGATCGTCGTCAATGACACCGGCAACGTTTCGCTGCCGCTGGTCGATCCGATTCCGGTATCAGGCAAGACGATATCCGATATTCGCCGGGCGATAACGCAGACTTACGAAGGAACTCTTCTCAAACCCGGAAGGTCCAGAATTCTTGTGGCGCTGATTCGGCCCCACGACTACAAAGCCCCCTACCAAAAGACAATTGCCAACTCGGGCTTCAATCGGCGCGATGAACGCACGCGTAAAACCATGCCTGTGGATCCAAATTGGATTCATGTTGATCCAGAACCCCAGAATTCTGCCGATTGGGCTCCCAGAACCGTCCCACCGGTGAAAACGCCCAGCCTTCCGTCCCCCATCTTGGGCTATTGGAAAATCGTCGGATTGACCAACCGTCAAGAAAAAGTCGATTCCCTGCATGAAGATTCGCAGGTTGTCATCACTGAAAATAAGATGCTATTCCTAGAAAAGGGCCAACTCGAATCTGAAGGGAACATAGAAATCAAAGCCACGCGTTCCTTCGATCGCATTCGATTTAGCACAAGCGATTTCACTTCACTCGGCATCCTGCAATTAACCGGCGACTATCTGAAAATCGCCTTCAATCCACCCGGCGATGAAGAATACCCAGCCAATTTTGACGCGGGCGAACTACGGACTTACATGCTGTTACGCGAACGCAACAAGAGCAAGATTGCTTCCGATGACCCGAAGGCCACCCCAAACTCTACCGCTTGGCCGGGACAGAAGAAGAACTCAGCCCTCGATAGAGATTCTATGCTGGAGCAAATCGACGATTACGAGACTGTCTTGAAGCGATCGGTTTCAAAGCTGCGCATCCAATTGCTTGCCGTGAGAAATCAGGACCATGGCCCTCGTCAAACGGAAATCGAGTCAGCCATAACCAACATCACGGGCTATGCACCGATTCACATCGACAGTCTTAGCATCGCCCTTTCCAGTAACGAGGACAAATTGGCCGTTGAAGTCTCTGACCGATGGGTACCAGTTATATCCAAGCCGGTTCAAGAGCAGCTCGATCTGACCGACAACAACTATACGACTCGGTGGAATGGCAGCGATATTGAAGTTCTGCGAGAGAATCCACAGACGGAGCTGGAACAAGCCTTACTCGCTGGCTTTCCCGCGGTTGCCACAATTAGTGTCGACAAATCCGTAGCGTCAGTCGACCTGTCGATCCCCGATGAAGCAGCCCAACATCTCAATTCGTTGACTCGAGAAAATATCGGCAACTACCTGGTTGTGATGATCAACAAACGGGTCGTAATGGTCCCCCGAATACGATCCGCAGTCGACAATGACATCCGGCTATCGGGAAAATATACGCTCGAACAACTGCAGACAATGTTAAAACCGCAGCCACAGCCTTAGAGCAATAATGGACTTTGCGACTCCACCCCATCGTACAATGCTAAGGGTGAAGTTTGCGGCACAGTGAATTGCCTTACAGCCCGCGTTTGTGTCGCCGGCGCCCTCGATTCCCATAAAGTGGCTTGGGCGGCTCTTTCTCAGGGTCCTTGGGGACCGATGAGTCATCCTTAGCCGGTTGAGGAACATCGTCCTGCCAACCGTCAATCTGCGCTCGCTTCAACAGTTTGTCGATTCGCATCTCGATGCGAGTCAACTGCGGGCCTTCCTCAGGCGAGACGAAAGAATAAGCCACGCCTTCACGCCCCATGCGACCGGTTCGGCCAACGCGATGTACATAGTCGTCGGAAAATTCGGGAATATCGTAATTGATGATGTGCGAAACACCGGAAACGTCGATACCGCGACCAATCACATCCGTCGCTACCAGAATCTTCAGAGCGTCCTTGCGAAACTTGTCCATCATTCGGTTGCGTGCACCTTGCTGCATATCACCATGCATACACCCCACGCCTTCGAATTTTTTGCCCAACCGCTGGTAGATTTTTTCCGTACCGCGTTTCGTGCGGCAGAACACAATGGCTTGCTTCGGTTTCTCTCGCTGCAAGAGCTTCTGCAACAAGTCGAATTTCCGTTGAGGAGCAACCGTAAAATAGAACTGCTCGATCGTTTCGACAGCGATGTCCTTACTGGAGAAGTTCATTTCCTCCGGTTCGTACATGTAGCGAGTCGCCAATCGCTGAATCGTCTTGGGAACTGTGGCACTCAGCAAGAGCGTCTGTCGATCTTCAGGGCAACGCCGCAAAATCTTCTCAATGTCAGGTCGGAAACCGATATCGAGCATTCGATCGGCTTCGTCGAGCACGACGCACCAGATGTCTCTTAGATCCAGAGTGCCACGCCCGATATGGTCGATAACGCGTCCCGGCGTACCTACAACGACCTGAGCACCCTTCCGCAGCTTTTCAATCTGCCCGCGAATCGGCTTGCCGCCATAAACAGACACGCACCGCACCTTTTGGCCATAGGCGAGTTTGGTGACTTCGCCCTCGACTTGAACAGCAAGTTCACGCGTTGGCACAAGAATCAATGCCTGAGGTTTACGAGTGACCTTGGTCGATTCGAGGCACTCAAGAATTGGAATCACGAAGGAAGCGGTCTTCCCCGTTCCAGTTCGTGCCTGACCAAGAACATCGGCACCATCGAGAGCTGCCGGAATCACGCCCGCTTGGACCGGAGTTGGGTCTTCATAACCAGCTTCTTCCAAAGCGGCTAACATCTGTTTGGATAGCCCAAGTCCTTTAAAACCTGCGTTCTCACTCTTTGATTTGTTTTTCTTCACCACGTCCTGTCAGTGTTATTGTTGAGGTTCGTTTGGCTAACGCACCTAAAGTCTGTAACAGTGGTAATTTAGGTCAAATTTCCTACAAGTTAGCCACTGTATGGGTTTCAACCACAACGGTCAACTCGTGTCGCAGTGCTGAATCAAGCCTACAACTGGACGGATTCAGTCCGATAGAGCCGAACAAGTGAGAAAATAGGGCAGAAACGAGCGCCCAGAAAAACACTAGGCCGGCATCTTTGAGGGGAAGCACCCTCTAGAGCCGGCCTTTCTCGTCGTAGTCAAGCTGCGCAAGTAAGAAGCGTTACTTCTTCTTCTTGGCTTTCTTTTTGGCTTTCTTCTTCGCGACCTTTTTCTTCGCTACTTTCTTCTTGGCCTTCTTCTTGGCGACCTTCTTTTTGGTTGCCTTCTTCTTAGTGGCCTTCTTCTTGGTCGACTTCTTGGCCTTTTTCTTAGCAGCCTTCTTCTTCGCTACTTTCTTCTTAGCGACCTTCTTCTTTGCTACCTTCTTCTTCGCGACCTTTTTCTTTGCGGCCTTCTTCTTTTTCTTCGCCATCCGAATGGCTCCTCTATTCAGGTACCGAAAATTTTTTGCAACATCCCAGGGCACCTGCTGGTTTGTCGCTTGACTACTGATGTAATAACAATCCTCGTTATTGAATCAATTGTCAAGGATTGTGTCGTCCTCAACGCGTTCGCGTTGTTGATATTTAGTGACCGGGAGTATCCAATCACACTTGCAACATCAACTTCACAAACGCTTCGTGTTGATTGCCCAACCTAAGTTTGGCTCGTTGTTGTTGGCGAACAAAGTTCTCAAACACAACTTAAATCAACACGACGAAAGAATTGAAGCAACTTTGCCCTGTTTTCGTCAAGATGAAAACAACAACTTGCGGCAATTTACTTTTTTTTTGAAAGTTGAGAACGAATACCAAAAGATTCTGAGCAACATCAAACAACCAAAACAAGACACCACTTTAAGAATGAACACTCCAATGGTTCTCAAACAACTTCAAAGCGGAAGCATTACAGATGCGGAAAGTAGCCAGTTAATTAACGCGTTAAGCAACGAAGAATTTGCAAACGTATTGGCTCAGTTACTCGCACAAACCGCTGGTTTAGAGCAAGAATCGCAACCATTGAGTCGAACTCTCGCAGCCATTTCGCAGCGTAGCCAACACGACATCACAGACGCCGAAGATGCCAATCAAGTCGCGTTGTTGGCTCAGCTTTACCGACAACTCGGACCTCACAATCCGGTTCGATATCATTTATTAATTTGCTTGGCAAAAAAACAGTCGACTGTCAGCCTGAAAATGCTGTCAGAACAACTTGTTGAGGATCCTCCTCATGGTGCCGGACCAACTTCTGCAACACTCTTGCCGCTTTTCCAACTGACCGAAACCGATCAAGCCGAAGCGATCTTCCCAAGAATTCTCGACGCCATTGCGAACCCTGAATTGGCGGCAGCAATCCTTGATTTGGCCAATTATCTTACGCGACGCGGTCGAATCGACCCTCATCCGGCCACAAATCGTGTCGACGAATTGAATCAACTGGCAGAAGCCATCATTGCGCTGCTCATCACTTATCAATCCTCAGACGCCTCGAATGCTGAAGAATTACGCGAGCGCCAAGAAAAAGTTGCCAACGGAATCCCTTTGGCTATCTCCATTTGCGACTCCTTGGCCCTCATCGGTGAAGATCGAACCGTTCCGACGCTCGAACGAATGCTTGAACTCAAGCACCGGCGGCTGCGCGTCGAAGCGGCAGCAGCGTTGGTCAAACTCGGACAAGAGCCGGCGATCGAAGTTCTCACAAAGTTGGCGGCTGAACCAACCGTTCGCAGCCGTGTGATTGCCTATGCGGATGAGTTAAACATTTCGGACCAGATCGAAGACGAGTTCCGCACGCCGCTTGCCGAAGCCGAAGCACAACTGATCATGCACTTGTCAGAACCCACCAACATGGGTGTGCCGCCGACGACTTGTGAGTTGATCGATTCCCGTGTGCTTTCGTGGCCTGGCTACGAGGAACCACGCAATTGTTACCTCTTTAGCTATACCTACCAAGTTCTTGATAAGGAAGGACAACCCGCGACTTTCTCCAATATTGGTATCGCTGGCCCAGTCGCCCATGCTTTTCATGCAGACCTCCGTCAGCTCTCTCATGCCGATGCCTATGCAGCCTTTGCGGGTTGGCATGCAGAGCATCCCGAGATCAACGAACAGCCGCTACAGCATCGGAATTCCCAACCGCAAATCGTTCGTGAATTCGCAGAGCGTTTGACCGATGAAGCGTACGAAGAAGTCAATCCACTCGTTCTGGCGAACTTTTTTCAAGACCAAGTCGTCGTATCGCTCGCCAAACGCGATTCTGTTCGCGGAACCGTCGTTGTCGATGAGGCCCGTACCAGTTGGTTCCCCGAGTCTAATGCTGAACGCCCTATCGGACCTGCCGAAGCCTATTCGATTTACAAGGGACGACGACTTTTGCGTTCATTCAATGACGAACTTTGGGATGAGTGACCCGATGGACCCTACGAACTTTTTAGACGCCTGAGTGATCGCGAGAATACGAAAAAGCGCCTTCCACCCAGAATCGCCATCAAAACGGCGAGTGGAATGAGAAGGGCTCCGCCCCAGAGGGCAAGGTTGTTATCAGGAAACAGCTTGAGCAGAGATACCGACGAAACCAGCAGCATGATTGTCGTGCGAACGTAAGAAAGTACCGTTCGCTCATTGGC
>CAYYHV010000268.1:4004-10812 GCA_964471695.1 uncultured Pirellulaceae bacterium | reverse complement strand
CGCTGACGAATTCACGCGACGGTTCGGTTATTTTGGACGATGACGGAAGTGGCAACAATACATTCTTTCGAGTCAACAGTGCGAACGCAAAGGCATTGGGCTTGCTGGCTCCGGATGCACCCGAGGAAGACGCTTCCATCAGTTTCAATAGTGGCGTGAATTTTGACTTTGATCCCAGCGACGGCATCAACAGCGGCGCGACCGATTTTGTTGGAGTCGCCACGCATGAAATTGGGCACGCTTTGGGGTTTACCAGCGGAGTCGATCTGGTTGATGTCTTTACCGGCAGTGGACCATCAGCCAATGTGGATCTGAATGGTAGCGCGATCGGAATTGGAACACTAGAGCCATTCGCGTTGTTTGGCACGATGGACTTGTTTCGCCGCAGCGAACAGTCGCTAAATAGTGGCGTCGACGTATTCGATCTTTCCACAACGCCCGGCGCTTTCTTTAGTATCAACGGGGAGCCATCCAATCTGGCACTTGAGACGGGAACCTTTAACGGTTCGAATCAACAGGCCAGCCACTTTCTGGACAATATGGGGTTGGGGATTTTCGATCCAACCGCTGGTCCAGGCGAACTGCTGGAGATCACGGTCAACGACTTACTGGTGCTGGATGTTATTGGCTATGACGTGATTTCATTCGGCACTTCCAACGGATTTCATAACAATCTAAACGTAGTCGATGTGGACGGAAACGGTTCCGTGACTCCAATTGATGCGTTGTTGGTAGTCAACGAACTGAACGATCGACAGTTCAGTTCGCCGTCGGGAGAGATCAACCTGGCGAGCAGTGTTGCTGTTTTTGTCGACGTGAACGACGATCTGTTTGTGAGTCCGATCGACGCGCTTTTGGTCATCAACGCACTCTCGGGATCAAACGTACCACTCGCGGCTCAAGGGATCAGTGACGTGTTCAGCGTACCTGAGACGATCCCATCGCACTTGATATGGCTAATGGCCTTCGCGATCGCGTTAAAGAAACGCAGATCCGCGGAATCATAATATTCGGGGACAGCGCAGGCGTGCCGTCATCGACGCTACGTTCTCTCTCGGTGTACACACGGCCTTTCTAGAGGCAACGCTGCCTGCGTAAGAAAGCCAACGCCGCGACAGCAAACCAGAATGTCATCCTTGGTTCGGGGACGACTGAAGGGCTTGCCGTTGTGAACTTGAACTCGTTCCAGAGATTGAAATCGGATGTGTCGACAACGCCGTCTGCATTGAAATCGCCTGAGCACCAAGCTGGCGTAATGCTGAACCTGTTTTCATTCCAACGATTGAAGTCCGAAACATCGACTGTGCTATCCAGATTGGCATCTCCGATTGGGTAGGCTATCCCGGCACCAAGATTCTCGGAGCCTGCCAGCGATCGCCATCTGTCCAGATCGGCGATGTTGACTTGGCCGTCTCCGGTAATGTCAAAAGCTGGAGAGTTGTCGCCGCTTGCGATCGCCGCGACGAGGGTGTCAATATCGCTGCACTCATACGTTCCATTGCTGTCAAAGTCACCCAGCAAATTATCGGGCCGACTTGTATCGATTTGGCCCGACAGCTCGTACTCAAAAGGTTGATCGAAAGTGTTTAGTTGCCAAGTCGAATTCAGAATAGTGAAACTGGCTGTAAAAGGAACAATGGTATCGAATTCAATGGAAAGCGGTATCGGTTCGTAAATGGGGTCAAAGTTCGCTTGGAAATCGTATTCCACAAGCATGAGTTCTCCACTCATCGATGCTACCGTGCTTCCAGGTTCTGCGACAAGCTGAAGTGGGCCAGCAATATTGAACCTTGCAGATGAAGAGGACTCTTGTTCTGGAAGGAGTGAAAGTAAATCGGCTCCGTAGAGCATCATGCGATTTCCAATAGCAGCTTCAAACTCATAGATGATGTTGCCATCTTGCTCAGTGACAGAAGCCAGTTGTTGTCGAGTCGCAATGGTGAAGCCTACAGCGGGTGCAAAGTTTATTACCTCGCCCGTATTCAAAACGAATCCACTAGGATGTTCCACGCTTCTGAAATAGCCAAAGCTGGGACTCCAATCAAGACCAAGAAATGTGGTCTCGAACAATATCTGATCGATCGTTTCGACTTGGGCTCGGGCTTGCGTCCCCGATAGGCAGATCATCAACAACAAAACACCAAGAAACTTCATGTCTATTCCCTGTCGTGGACTGCGCAAACAGAACGTATCCGTTTGAAACGGGCTCGAACGCCGTCTATTGGTAACAATCGAATTTTTGTGTTTGCCATTAGAAAGGCGGCTGAACGGGCGGTGTAATCGCGGTAGGAATGGTAAAGCGGCGGGTTATTACTCAGCACAGTATATCATCCATTGTGACAAATGGACTATTCGATCATCGAGAGGAAAGGTGAACCGGTTGATGAGCGGCAGGTTCCACGAAGCATGAGCCCCTGGCCCGTGGACAGCGCATTCTTGCCTACAGCGACGATGCGTAAGAACCACAAGTGGTTGCGCATGAACACGAATATGATCAGGGTCGTGGCTCTTTGCGTGATGTCTCTTTATGGTTTGATCGACTTGAGCGCAGCAACCAATCGTTCAATCATTTCGGGGGTATGATCATAGCTCAGGCTGATGCGAAGCAGGGATTCGCCATCGGGGACGGATGGTGGGCGAATGCCCGGCACGAGGAACCCGGCATCTCTTAATGCCGTTGAAGCCTTCATGGTATCGTCGGGACTGCCAAGGAGTACGGGGATAATTTGACTGGACGATTCACCGACGTTGAAGTCATCACGAAGTTGTTCTTTCAGCGATCGGGATGACGCGAGTAATTGTTGGCGTCGATGAGGTTCACTCTGAACAATGTGGATGGCCGCAAGTCCAGCAGCACATACGGCTGCCGGGGCTGCCGTTGAGAAAATCAACGTGCGGCTGTGATTGATACAGAGATCAATGACTTGTTGCGACCCAAGTACAAATCCCCCAAGTGATCCTAGAGCTTTGCTCATGGTGCCCACACGCACAATACACTTGGACTCGACGCCAAAGTGTTCGCAAGTTCCGCGGCCATGCGTTCCGAGGACGCCCGTCGCGTGGGCCTCGTCGACCAGCAGCATGGCTTGATGTGATTCAGCCAGTTCTGCGATTGCTGGGATGGGCGCAAGATCGCCGTCCATGCTGAACAATCCATCGGTCACAATCAGCTTGCGTCCGCCGGAGGGTGTGGAGCTGAGTGCTTGACTGAGGAAGTCCATATCGTTGTGAGGAAACACGACGACTTGGGCTGCGCTTAGGCGACAACCGTCGATAATGCTGGCGTGGTTCTTGGCATCGCTGAAAATTGTGGTCGACTTATCAGCCAGAGCCGTGATGGTGCCAACGTTGGCTGCGAATCCCGTGGGAAAGAGCAGGGCGGCTTCACATCCTTCGAACTCGGCAAGGCAGTGTTCGAGTTCACGATGAAGCTGGCTGTGGCCGGTGATCAGTGGGCTGGCTCCGCTGCCCCAACCATAAGTTGCCATCGACTTTTTAACAGCTTCGGCGATGCGCGAGTCTCGGGCGAGCCCCAGATAGTCGTTCGAGCCGAAATTCAGCAGCGTATCACTACCAAGTGTAACGGTGTCTGATTGATGCGACGTTCGCTCACGAAGTCGTCGACGCAAGTGTGTTTGATCTAACTGTTCCAGTCGCTGGTGAATCCATTGGAACGGGTCTGGGTTCTCATTCATGCTGGCCATTATAAGGATATCGCCTTCGTGACCAGCACGCGCAAGCTTGGGGCTGTTGAGTCGTTTTTATTGAGCGATCGGAACTGAATCTCGCGAACCATGAGACTTTGAGCGCGTTTCCGTTGAGTCGTATGGGGTGCTCTGAGATAATGTTCAGGATAAAGATTTATCAAATGGTATGGGGTAGGGCGATGGGTAGAGCAAAGAACCAGTCAAAGAAACGATCGTCGTTTCGAATGCACTCAGCCGAGACGCTCGAACCGAGAATGGTTCTTGCACCTGTTATCAACGAGTTTATGGCGTCCAACGACGGAGCCCTTCTCGACGGTGATGGGCAAAGTTCCGATTGGATTGAAATCTATAACCCCACAAACGAATCCATTGATTTGACGGGGTGGCACCTGACGGACAATTCCGGCAATCTTGATAAGTGGACGTTTCAACCACACGCATCGTCAATCCTCAATCCGGGTGAATACTTGATCGTGTTTGCGTCCGGACAAACGGTGGAGACGTACATTGATCCTGGTGGGTTTGCCCATACGGATTTTAAGTTGAGCGCGAGTGGTGAATATTTGGCACTGACCGATCAGGATCAAAATATTGTCGATCAATTCTCGCCGACTTATCCTCCGCAATTCACAGATGTTTCATACGGGTTGGTTACGAACACTGCGTTGACCACATTGGTGGGCGACAGCGATCAGGCTTCGGCGCTGGTGCCAGTCGACGGTTCGCTGGATTCGAACAGCAACAGTGTTCCCCCGGCATGGACGTTGCCGGGTTTTGATGACTCGGGTTGGGCAACGAATTCGTCTGGAGTCGGCGTAGGTTTCGACACGGCGACGGACAATCCGCCGGGGCCTGACGATGGAACGCTCTTGCCAGGTGGATTGATTGGTTTTGATCTTACCGACTCGAATGAAGACGGTATCCTCGATGTGCTATTCGATGCGGGGGGAGCCGATGGTTCGCCAGGTAACGAACAACCTTCAGAGGCGCTCGACAGTTCGGTGGGAACCAAGTGGCTATCTTTCGACTCTGCCGGCACGTGGTATGAGATGCAGTTCATTGGCGGTGCGCGGAAGGCCGTCGATGCCTACACCATTACCTCAGCCAACGATGCGGCTGAACGTGACCCGTACACTTGGACTCTCTTTGGTTCGAATGATGGTTCGAACTACGAACCGGTGGATACGCGTACGGCACAGGATTTCAACAATCGTTTTCAGACGCGCTTGTACGAGTTTACGAACAATGTTGCCTACGAATACTATCGGTTTGAGTTTTTGACTGAGTTCGGTGCGACTGGAAGGAATCAGCCTAACTCGATTCAGATGGCCGAGATTGAGTTGTTCTCATCGGGCGAATTGAACTACGACCAGTTCATTGATGTGGATGTCGAAGCCGAATGGGATGCGAATCAGAGTAGCGTTTACCAGCGTATCGAGTTCAACGTAGATGACCCGACGGTTTACGATTCGATGTTGCTCGAGATGCAATATGATGATGGCTTTCGGGCGTATCTGAATGGCGAGGAAATCGCATCACGCAATGACCCGTCGCTTGTCGGCTGGCAATCGAACGCAACGACGGGTCGTGATGACGAAGACGCGGTGGTTCCGGAAGACATCAACGTCACGAATCATTTGGACAAACTGGTTGCGGGAGAGAATGTACTTGCGATCCATGTGCTCAACGAGTCCGATACCAGTACGGATTTGCTGTCGGTACCGAGGCTGGTGGTTTCCGAGCAATTGAGTTCGTCCGATGTGCCGGCCTATATGCCTCAGTCGACTCCTGGCGCACCGAATGTTTCTACGGGGACGACGTTTGGACCGGAGATAGACAATGTCAGCGATTCGGGACAGCCGAATTCGAACGAGAGTATCACAGTAACCGCGGAAGTGGCTTCAACGGTTGGTGCCGTTGGCGACGTTGAACTCAACTACCGAGTCATGTTTGGCGCCGAAGTCACCTTGCCGATGAACGATGATGGTGCAGGCGGCGACTTGGTGGCTGGTGACGGAATCTACACGGCGATCATTCCTTCTTCGGCCTACTCTCCTGGCCAGATGGTGCGTTGGTATGTGTCGGCTGGCGATGTAAGTGGTGAGATTTCGCGGATGCCCCAGTTCTTCAATCCTGAAGGTTCGCCAGAATATTTTGGAACCGTGGTCGCTGACCCGTCCATCGACTCGGAATTACCGATCTTCGAGTATTTCGTACAAAACACGGGTGCAGCCAGCAGTCGAACGGGCACACGGGCTTCGGTATTTTTTAGAGGTGAGTTTTACGACAACGTGTTTGTTCGACGGCGAGGCGGGAACACCACGCAGGGTCGCAAGTTTGAATTCAACGCGAATCAACACTTCCTGTTCGACCCGGCTTATGGTCGAGTCGACGAGATCAATCTGAACGAGCGCGGGGCCGAGCCGACTTATATGAGGCAAGTGCTGGCTTGGGATGTTTACGAACAGGCTGGATTGCCGGCTTCGATTGGGGAGGCATGGTACACGCGACGCAACGACTCGTTCCTGGATGTTCGCATCTTTGTGGAACAACCGGATTCGGATTTACTCGTCCGGACGGGTTTGGACCCCGACGGTGCCTTCTACAAAATTGGAGATCGAGGCAGAGAGAACTCGGTAACGTCCTCGACGGACGGGGTTAAGAAGCGTACCCGCAAGAACGAAGACAACTCGGATCTCCAAACGTTGGTGCAAGGCGTGCGACCTTCCAATCCGACTCGGTCCGAATACGTGTGGGATAACATTGATATCGCGGCGGTCGTCAATTATCTGGCTGCCACGTCGATCATGCATGACAACGACCACCCGCATAAGAACTTCCATCTTTATCGAGACACCGAAGGCTCGGAGCAATGGCGATTTATTCCTTGGGACAAAGACCTTACGTTCGGGTTGAATTTCGGAATTGGCGGGATCATTGGCGACGAGGATCCCTATGGCCATCCATTCTATGGCGATTCGGATCATCGCAAGATCGACAACCAGTGGAATCGGATGATTGATGCGGTTCTTGAGCAACCTCTGGCCAAAGAGATGCTTGTGCGTCGCTTGCGCTCGCTAATGGACCAGTTCTTTGAAGAA
>CAYYHV010000268.1:612-3994 GCA_964471695.1 uncultured Pirellulaceae bacterium | reverse complement strand
TTGCACCAACGCGTCGATGAACTTCGCAGTGACTTGGAGCCTGAAGTCGGTGGCACATCCTGGCGAAATGAAGTGAGCCGAATCACGGGCGAGTATTTGACCGAACGTCGCCGCCATCTCTACATCAATCATCACGAAGACAATCCAGGCTACCCTGATAATGCAGGGATTCCCGATGCGCAGGTGGGAAATCCCGTGATCCTATTCGGCGAGTACGAAGCGTCTCCCGCAAGCGGAAATCAGGACGAAGAATATATCGAGTTCACCAACCCCAATGACTTTTCGGTGGATGTCAGCGACTGGCGGGTTGTCGGCGGCATCGAGCATACGTTTACCCCCGGGACGGTCATCCCGGCTGGTGGCTCGATCTATATTTCACCAGACGTTCCGACTTTTCTTGATCGGACAACGGGCCCGCGCGGAGGAATGGAGCTGTTCGTGCAAGGCAACTATTCAATGAACATTGGCGCGGGAGAGCAGTTGCAGCTAGTTGCAGCGGATGGGCAGTTGATTGGACAAGTCAACGTACCTGGTGGTGGCGACTTTGACGCGGATGGCATCTACGGCTGTAGCGATATTGATGCTTTGGTCACGGAGATCGCGGCGGGGACCAATCGTTCGGAGTTCGATCTCAATGGTGACAATCTCGTCGACTTGGCCGACCGAGACGCTTGGTTGGCCGAATCCGGTGCCGAGAATCTCGCATCGGGGAACGCTTACCTGTTAGGGGATGCGAATCTTGATGGAGTCGTCGATGTGGGCGATTTCAACGTTTGGAATGGCAATAAATTCACCACCAGTGATGGTTGGTGTTCGGGTGACTTTACTGCCGACGGAGTCGTTGATGTCGCGGATTTCAATGTGTGGAACGGCAACAAGTTTCAATCGAGTGATGCAGCGATTCCGCAGCCAATTGTGGTGATTGAAGATGAAGTCGCTGAACTTGTCGATCCGATCGAGAATTCGAGCGAACCGGAGCCTGCGCAATTCGCCTACTATGGTGAGTTGGTGTCCGCACGACCACGAAGTTCAAGTCTGTTGTCTGAGGTTGCGACTCGTTCGCGACGGTTGTCCGATGCTCCTGCCGAGAGTACGAACGAATTGATTGATCGAATCTTCGCTTCTGAACTTGGTTAGTGCGTTTGATTGACACGTAGGTGGTAACAAACAGCGTGGGTCGCGGACCACGTTTGAGGAAAGCCAGCGAAACCAACTGTTCAGACCAACAGAAAAATCGCCGTTGCCCCGATGGGACAACGGCGATTTGTTTGGATCACTGGACACGATTTCGATTGCTGATTAGTCTCCGGAAGTGGCGACAACCAACGCTTTTAGCGAATCGAGCGTCATCAGCATATCATCGCGAGAAATGTCTTCCCAATCGTTCAACTTGTGGCGAATGATCACAAGTTTGTAGGCCTCGAATGCGTCGGCAACATCCGACGGCAAGTCTGGGAGGTTTTCAAAGGGACGCGAGAGTTCTTGCGGCTCTGAATCGTCGTCTTCTTCGTTGTCAGCATCGTCATCATTGTCCGAATCAGGCTTGTTGGCCGCTGCAGCCTTGGCTTCAGCTTCGGTGGCTGGTTCGCGTTTGTCGAGATTTTCGATTGCTTCGAAACTACTCGATACGGTCGCAATCGTGTCGCCGTCAGTTTCGACTTCGACATCTTCGTCGACTTCGCTGGCAACGATCGGATCGACAGGTTTCTGGTCGGGGATTTCCCCCAGCGTCTCCCATCGTTTCTTGCGGACTTGAGAAACCGACCACTTATTCTGGACGGCACCTTCCAGCCACATTTCGGCATCTTCCCATTCGATGGCGGCGTGAAAATGGCTCCAGTAGAGTCCCTTGTAGTCGCCATAGACGTCTTTGAAGCGATCGTAGACGCGTCGCAATCGTCCGACGTGTTGCGGCGTAACTGCCCCAACGATCTGGCTCCATGCGTCGTCGCTATAAGTCGTTGCTGGTGCGCCTTCGTCAATCAGCGCGTCCCGCCATTCCTGGATGATCCGACCTTTCTCCCAATTGGTCGTGCTCACCAACCCGTGCCATTTTCCAGCAAATTCCTCAGAGCGGTGGCTGGTGTCAATTTCGGTAGAAGAGTCTGACTCTAACGATTCGGTTAGGTTTTCGTCATCGTCGGCTTTCACCGAGTCGTCGTTGTCGCCGCTGACGTTGCTATCAGTGTCTGTGTCAACTTTGGCCTCGACTGCGACGTTCGAGTCGGTGTCGACTGTGGCGCTGGTGTCTGTATCGGCCTCGACGCTGGTTTTGGTGTCGGCTTCGACCTTCTCAACGCTTGTATCCTCGACCGATTGGTCCTTGTCTGTATTTTCGATTTCTGTGTTCTCAACGTCCGTAGGATCTGGCATTACTACTCTCAAAAGCACATCGTGAAAAGCAATCTTGTAAGGGGAGATCGAGTCTAGCCGTCTGCGGGCGACTTCACATCAGACGCAACGAAGGAAAATTGAAAGTCGGCCTAATCAACGAGAAACAGGGCAATCTCAATGAGATCGCCCTGTGGATAACTTGTCGCCAAATTGTTCAGGCTTTTGCGGAGCGTGCGAAGATCGTTATTCGGTCGGAGCTCGATCAGCCGCTTTGAACTCGGCAGCCTTGTGAGCTCCGTCGCAAAAAGGCTTGTTTTTTGAGGCTCCGCAACGACAAAGAGCAACGGCAGGTTTGTCTGCGGCTACGGGAAACTCATTGCCTTCTGCGTCGGTAATCTTCATCTTGCCTTCAACAACCAGTGGTCCGTCGTCACGTAGGCGAATGTTAATAGGTTCAGTCATGATTGCTCCTTCGTGGTTTAGTGCGATGGCACAAATCTAACGCGCGTCGCCCAACCTGTCATGGTGTCAGAGTTTTCCGATTGCAGCGGCGCTTTGCTTTGCCTGATCGTTAATCTTTATCTAGCCGGATCAGCGTGCGTTACCCGTCGATTTTGCGTAAGCGAATCAACTGGAGATATTCCGTATATCAAACCTGTCACTGTTGTTGTTTCCCGTACAAACCGTTCATTCCTGACAGCCCGACTCCCGATAGATCAATGGGCGGATTTGAACGATAAAGTGACTTACGAAGAAACAAGCGATGCAAGCTCGAATTCAAATCATCCAAGTCTTCTTGCTGGTTCTCGCGGCTGGCTCACCGGCCCGGGCAGATGACTACGTTGTTCGCGACAATTCGTCGTACTTCGTTCGATCAACGAATGAATGGGGACCGTCTATTGTTCCGCGAATCGAATCGGACGGACGAGACTTTGGAATGGTACCCGCATCGGTGGTACCGGCTGATGTGCCGGTCGCATTCCCGCAGGCCCCGACTCGTTCGAATGTGACTGAGTCGCTGGAAGACTTCCGGGACGCCCTTTCGAAC
>CAYYHV010000268.1:0-602 GCA_964471695.1 uncultured Pirellulaceae bacterium | reverse complement strand
ATCGAGTACGGTGCAATCCATCGAGGCTGAAGCGACGCGTCTGCAATCGCTAACACGCGGCCCGCAGCGGATCGCCACATTTGTGGAAGAGCAGTTCAGTCGCATGGTAAATTGGGACCGATCCAATGATTGTTCTAGCGGCAACTGCTCCAGCAACGACCGTCGATCAAAAACGGGTGGCGTCGCTGGTGTAAATCTCAGTGGGATCGGATCGTGCCGTTGTAGTGGCGGCGATTGCTCCTGCGACAGTCATTGCAGCGATTGCGATTGCGGCGGAGCGGATGATGACAGCTGCAACGTGTGGGATGTCGGCGGCTGGCTCGCATGGGGAAGCTATTGGAACTCCCATGGCATCAATTCCTCCATCGGCAACTCACCTCTGGGCTTCAACAATCTCGCTGGTCCTCAACTCCATCAAGCGTGGCTGTATCTGGCTCGTGAAGCTCAAACAGGCAGTGGCTTTGATTGGGGATTTCGCATTGATGGTCTGTTTGGTACCGATGGCCCCGATACCCAGGCCTTTGGCGATCAGAGTTGGGATGATTCGTGGGATACCGGCGGGCAGTATGGGTTTGCAATTCCTCAGTTGTACGGGGAAGTCG
>CAYYHV010000267.1:0-10822 GCA_964471695.1 uncultured Pirellulaceae bacterium | reverse complement strand
ACGTGCGGTCTGTTACGGCAACTGTACGCTGACAACCGCCTGGCCATCCGGCGATTTGTCGGGTGGGTAACAACCACTCTTTGACTTGGGGCTATCGTTCGGATTGAAGTCAAAATCGCTGTTGTACCGATGGCATAACCAATGTCCATACTGACGAGTCGCACGGCAACCGTCAGGCACTTCGTGGAACTTCGGTGGCGGACAGCCAGGTGGGGTTGTCAGCCTGGATGTCGCGCGTCAGTCATTATATTCAGTGTCGGGCATTCAGCAGTCTTCAAGAGTATCACAAGGCGGTGGGCGATGGACAATTCACTTTCCACGGGAGTCGCAGGGCTGCTCGCGCATCAACGGATGCTCAATGTGACCGGGAACAACCTGGCGAACGTGAACACCACGGCCTTTAAATCACAGCGCGTCGACTTCGCTGACTCGTTTTACTCCTCATTGCGACCCGGTTCAGCCGGCGGTAACAGTCGAGTCGGCGGGGTTAATCCGAGCGAGATCGGTGCTGGTTCTGTGGTAAGCCGCGTTGATCGGAACTTTACGCAAAGCACGCTGGAGCCCACGGGGCGAGATTTTGATCTGGCGATTCAGGGTGACGGGTTCTTCGTGCTGCACGACGGTACGCGGAACGTGCTTACGCGATCCGGTACGTTTGGAGTCGATGGACGTCAGTTGCTTGTCGACCAATCGACGGGCTTTCCGGTGCAGCGTTTTGGCGCTGTGGGCGAAACGACGGCTGCAACCGCAGGCTTTCAGCTCCCCGATGACAATCTGTTGCGCGTACCAATTGGGACGACCGTTCTTGGGCAAGCCACCAGTACGCTGGAGGTCGAAGGCAATTTGGATTCCTTAAGTGAATCGAATACCGTCTTCACTACGCCGATCGAATTCAATGATGCCGCAGGGACCAACCGGCGAGTCGAGGTGCAATTCCAGCGGGTGGGGGATGATAACGCGTGGCGCGTCTCAGCCAGTCTCGATCCTGCCGTGGGAACTCTGGGTTCGGAGCAATTGGGTGAGATTCGTTTCAACCCTGACGGATCGTTCTCTGAGGTCTTTGGCCAGAATGGAAATTCGGTACCACTAACAATTAATTACGCCAACGGCGGTGAGTCCCAAACAATGCAACTGAAGCTGGGCGGTGAATCCGGATTCGTTGGTATGCGACAAGTCGCCAGTGCGACGGCGACCCAAGTCAGCGCGGATGGATACGAAGCCGGGACGCTATTGTCGGCCAGCGTGCAACATGACGGGCAGGTCATCGGCATTGGATCGAATGGTCGACAAGTCCCCATTGGCCAGATCGCCATCGCCGCCGTTGTTAATCAATCCGGGATGTCCGCTGTCGGGCAAAATCAGTTCATTGTGACTCCCAACTCGGGGCAATTGAATATCGGAGCGGGAACGACGGGCGGGCGAGGACAAGTCATGGCGGGAACGCTTGAATTGTCTAACGTCGATTTGGCCTATGAATTCACTCGCCTGATCGTGGCTCAACGCGGTTTCTCGGCCAGCGCCCGACACATCAGCGTGACGGAAGAGATGTTGGAAGAAGCCGGCAATATCATTCGCTAAACCGAATGAGCGGCTTCGCTATCTACGCTGTCCTTAACTTTGATTCTGCCAATCCACAATCTGGATATCAGCGGATGTCGGCAAAGTTGGAATCCTCTGCTTGACAGGCTCGGATCAATATGTCACCATTTGGTGACATGAATGTTTCCAAGGACCAAGCGAAATCGTCGGCTACGGCAAAGAACGATGAAATCTGGCGAGCCCTCGCCGATGGGACGCGTCGCCAGATTCTGGATATTCTGGCTGAACGACCACAAACGACTGGTGAGTTGGTCGCGAGGTTTGAGCATCTTTGCCGAACGAATGTGATGAAGCATATCGGTGTCCTCGTAGACGCCAACTTGATCATCGTGCGACGTGAAGGTCGTGTTCGTTGGAACCATTTGAATCCCGTACCGATTCAATCGGTTTGTGATCGGTGGGTCAGCAAGCATGTGCGCAAGATGGCTTCAGCCCTCTCGCGTCTGAAGGAACATGTCGAGGAACGAGAGAAGCACGCAGCCAAGTCGTCTACCAAGTCGTCTACCAAGTCGTCTACCAAGTCGTCTACCAAGTCGTCTACCAAACGCGGCAAATCGAAACCAAAACCTCGGAAGGAAAAATCATGATCGGAACTGAAATCAAAGCGTCGTCGTGTTACCAATACGAGTTGGAAATCGAGATCAATGCGACTCGCGAACGCGTATGGAAGGCCATTTTCGAAGAGACAAATTTCTGGTGGCTACCGGACTTCCATGTTGCGGGGCCCGATTCGACAGTCACGTTCGACCCGAATCCGGGCGGTACAGGGCTGTTCGAAAAGACGTCGGATGGTGGAGGGTTGCAGTGGTACAGCGTGCAGATGTATCTCCCAAGTGATTTCAAAGTCTACATGGTTGGCTACATTGCACCCGAGTGGGGTGGTCCCACCACCAGCAGTTTGAAACTCGCGCTTGTCGAATCGAACGGTGGCTGCACACTCCAAGTCACCGATGCCCGACACGGAAATATTGACGAATCGCAGGTGCAATCATTTCAGGATGGTTGGACACAGCTGTTTCGCGATGGGCTTAAAGGGTTTGTTGAAGGGTAGCCAACATCGTGGCATGCTTGCGATACTTTGCGATAGAGTTACGGGAACGTTCACATCGAGTCTTACTGCCAATTAGTCTGCTGAAAGATGTTCGCAATCAGATCACGGGAACGTGACTCGCGATCTCTATTTGCTATCGACTTAGGGCGTTCGGCGATTTCGACGTTTGGATCAATGGGCAAATTACGGCTGGCTTCGAATGAGGGTACGAAAGCCACGATCTCCCTCGGATCAGGATTGCCAGCCAGGTTTTTTACCAACCCCGTTCCGGCCGATGTCCCGTCGCTCATGAATAGCTCGCTTTCGCCGGTACTGAGCGATGCGCTAAAGTATAGAATGTCGTCGATTGCGGTGAGGTTATGTGGTGACGAGCTAGCGATGCCCGCGAAGTCCTTCAACCGACCTGTACCATCCGGGGTACCGTCGGATGAGTAAAGTTCACGTTCATCATCACTCCCTACGGCTGAAAAGAACATCGTTTCACGAACGACGGTTAGTTCTTGCGGAAAAGCATTCGTGGCTCCATGCAGATCAACAAACAACTGCGTCCCCGCGGCGGTTCCATCGGAGACGTGCAACTCGACTTGCCCATTCTCCGTCAGCGCGGTGAAAAACAGTCGATCATCGAACACCGTCAGGTTGCGCGGATTCGAGTTCCCGCTAGATAAATCCCTTACGAGGCTGGTTCCGGCCGAGGTTCCATCAGTCCTCCATAGTTCGAACTGCCCGTTTTCGTCACGAGCGGTAAAGAAAACCGCACCGTCGAACTCCGTTAGGTTGCGTGGTTCCGAACTTAGACTCCCTGCAATATTGGCAACGAGCGTTGTCCCCGCGGCGGTTCCATCGCTTTTATGAAGTTCGCGATTACCTGACGGAGTCGTCGCTACAAAGTAGATCGTATTGCCAATGGCGGTCAGCTTTTGCGGGTCGGAACTGGTCGACTCGCCATAGAGATTGAAAACTCGATGGGTTCCGGGCCCGGTGCCATCACTCGTGTACAGCTCTCGTTGCCCGGTGTTGCTGGTCGCTGAAAAGTACAAGCGGTCACCAAGAATGGTCAATTCGGCGGGATCCGAACTAACGTGGCCTGAGAGGTTTTTGACTCGTGAGGTGCCGGTATTCGTGCCATCAGTCTTGTACAACTCCGTGTTACCATCGGGCCCCGTCGCCACGAAGTAGAGCATGCCTTGATAAGCCGTCAGCTCGTGTGGATCAGAGCTGATCGTTCCAGCCAAGTCGATAACGCGCCGAGTCACCCCGTCTGGTTGCGTCCGAAACAACTCGACTTCCCCGTCGGCTCCAGTAGCCGCAAAGTAAAGGTCCGTCACCACAACGGTGAGCTCGTGTGGTTGGGAGTTTTGTTGTCCGCCAATGTTCTTCAGAATTCCGGTGCCGGAACCGTTCGTTCCATCGGAGCGGAACAACTCGACTTGGTTATCAGCACGGTCTGCAACAAACGCGATCTCTCGAAAGCTCCATTCGACCGCGCCGACGTCATGCAAAGCGACTCCATCCGAGTCACCGTCGGTAACTCGCGAATAGGGTGCGCCCCGTTGATCGAAACCCATCGCCGGAAAATCGCTTGCATCAATCGCTGGACTGCCACGGAAGGGGCGATGCGTCAGCGTAGGGCCGCCATTGTTACGCAGCGGTCCGAGCCGTGGATCCAGCGGTGTCGCGACGGTTCCAATTTGGTTTCCGGTACCCCCGTCCGTAATGTCGGCAACGCCAATGATGCTGTCGACGCCGAACACATTGTCAGGGCCTCCAATGTCACTGAACATCGGGTCCGCTGCGCCCGAGGCTTCATTCCCTGCGATGATAGTGAGGCTGAGCGACATCGACCCATCGAACGCGACGCCACCACCGTAAAAGGCGGTATTGTCAGTAATTGTCGTTGAGTTTGCGCTCAAGTGCGACGCTCGGATACCTCCCCCTTCGACAACAGCGAGGTTGCCACTCACCGTGCTTGTGGCGACGGTGATTGAAGAGTTCGAATAGATACCGCCGCCTTCAAAGCCCGCTTCATTGTTGCTGATCGTGCTGCCAGTCACTTCCAACGTGCCATCCGCGAGAATTCCACCGCCCCATATGTCGGCCTGGTTGCCATCAACTGTAGAGTCGCTCAGATTGAGTGACTGGCTGGTGAAGACTCCGCCGCCATAACCAGCATGGTTGTCGATCACACGACTGCTACTCATCAAAGCGGCTTGGCTGAATATACCTCCGCCTCGCGCTCGAGCCGCCTCCGTAGTGTTATCACTGATGTGACTTCTCGTGACGCTCACCGTCCCCGTCGAGTAGATTCCGCCGCCACCTGCATCGCAATTTGCGGTGGCAGTGTTCCCTGATACGCGGCTATCAACGATTACGACGTCGCCCGCATAGACTCCGCCACCGTAGGTAAAGCATTCGTCTCCCTCATCCGTCGCGTTGTCTCGAATTTCAGAATCAATGACCGTCAGCGTTCCCCTTGAATCGGCCAGGATTCCGCCGCCGGCCCCCCGACTGTATCCGTTGATAATATGCAATCCAGAAATTGTCAGGTTCATCGGCTGAATTGGATCAAATGCGGTTCGCAGCACCCGAGACTGGCCGCCTGCGTCGACAATGACTGGTGCGATCAGGCCAGAAGCGTCGATGGACAAATCGCCATCAACACGCAACTCACGACCGTTCAATCGGATCGTTTCCCCACTCATACTGGCGGCAAATGTCACCACATCTTCGCCAACACTACCGTTCGCCCGCCCGATGGCTTCTCGCAAACTGACGTCGTGATCTTGAAAGTCGCCATTGTCATCATTCGACGTAACAACAAGATCAGCGGGAGAGAGCATTTGCCGCTCAATCGCTCCGATGTCGCGAGCGACTCCCGACTGCCTAACAAACGGAGCCCCACGTTGGTCCGACGAGCCGGGCAAAGAAGTCGATGGTCCAGCGTCGATGGCTGGACTGTTAGATAGCAACGCATGAGTCGCTGTGGGGCCGCCGTTGTCGTTCAGGTCCGCAAGCCGCGGATCGTTGGTAACGATATTGTTGGCTCCAGCGTCGAGCGAGATCCCTGATCCGATGAGGCTGCGATTTGCGGTAACCGACTGGGCGAAGAACAGCGCAAGGTCAATCTCGCCCATGTACGATGAGTTTCCCGCCAGTATTGAGTTGTCCAGATTGGCTGTTCCGCCAGCGATAAAGACTCCGCCGCCACTGGAATAGGCCCAGTTTCTGGTGACGGTACTGTTCGCCAAACTGAGTGAAGTTGCGGCGATTCCACCGGCTGTGGCCGTCGTCCCGGAGGCTTGATTTCCTGAAACCGTGCTGCTCTCGAGTCGAACGGCGGCCGTCGCAAACACACCGGCTCCGCCCGAGTCGCTGCCCGATACCCGATTGCTGTGCACCGTGCTGGCGATCAAATCGACTTCGCCACTAGCATAGATTCCGCCGCCCATGGCATGGGTTCCCGAGGCCGAATTGTTCGCTATCTCGGTGGAAGTCACCACAAGATTTCCAAACGCAAGGATCCCCCCGCCGCTTCGCGAGCGAGCGCGATTGCCGCTGATTGTGCTGTGCTCAACATGGACATTCTCGAGGCTTAGGAGTCCTCCAGCGGAATCGGCAGCATTGTCCCTAACCGTCGAACTCGTCAGGCTGACACTTCCCCGAGCATAGATGCCACCACCAATTCCCCTGAAACTGGAAGCGTTGTTGTCGCTAATCGTACTGTCCGAAACATCAACATCGCCGTTCGCAAAGACCGCCCCTCCACCACCGTATCCCGTTGCGTTGCCACTCAACGTCGAACTCGAGAGAATAACGTTACCGAGGGCGTTGATTCCACCACCACCGAAATAAGATTCATTGTTGCTGATCTCACTATCTATTGCTTCCACGTCGTCAAACCCAAAGACGGCGCCGCCGAATCCAGCCGAGTTGCCCGTGATGGAGCTGTTGGAGATGACAACCTTGCCTCGACTGAGGATGGCTCCGCCGCTCGACGCGTCGCCATAGAGAAAGACGTGGCTGTTGGAGACTTCCATTTCATCCAAAGTCAATGTCCCAGAACTTTGTGATCGAATCGCACCACCGGTTGCAAAGCTGTACGCATTGGTCAGTGTGAGTCGGCGAAGTGTGACATCAAAATCTGTAATTCCGGGCGAATCAATATGGAAGATGCGCGAGGCGGCCGAAGCATCAATCGTTATCGAGCCAGACAAGGTTGAAGCATCAATCGTGACTTCATCAGAAATCAACATTTCCGTTCCACCTAGTACGAGCGTCTGATCGGCCAGACTGGTCGCGAATTGAATCGTGTCGGCTCCCGGAGTCGCATTGGCTCGCCCAATCGAGTCTCGCAGGCTGCCAGCCCCCACATCATCGAGATTCGTTACCGTAAAAGTCGCCAGCATGCGACGATCTTCCAACGACTCGGCGGGACACAAACGTGAGTGCCGCTGCACTGAACGCCGGAACTTCCGAGATGGACGTAAAGTTTTGGGGGGACGACGATTCATCTTCGACTCCAATGAACGTGGCTGGTTTTCTCGCGATAGTCTCTATTTGCAAACGGTTGCGAAACCGGACCTAAAAAGTTCGACGAACGAAATCTTGCGTTGAATGTCGTTTGATGATTCACAACAAATGGACTGGCGATTTGCTGGGTGGACGAATATCTGCAGGTTCTTTCGCTATAATGAGAAAAACAGCGTCCGGTTCTCAGAATCCCTGCAAACAGTGGTTAGCGGAAATGCTTGACCCCAACGATTCGTCTTCCAAACCGAACGATTCCTCGCCGGACACACTTATCCGGGTTGCGCGAAACGGCGACTTGGAAGCACGGGGCCGACTGATCGATCAATGCCGCGACTATTTGTTATTGGTGGCGAACCAGGAGCTTGACACCACAATCAAGGGCAAGCTTGGGGCCTCGGACTTGGTCCAGGAATCCATGTTGGCAGCGCACGGCTGTTTCGATCGTTTTGAAGGAAAAACCGAACGCGAATTTCTGGCTTGGATGAAAGGCATCCTTGCGAACCAAATCCGACACACCCACCGAGAATACAAGGGAGTGCAGAAGCGCCAAATTCGTCGCGAAGCCGCCATTGATGATTCGCTGGTGGGAGCCGGTTTGGGATTGAAGGACCCACACCTAACGCCAAGCCGTGACGCGATTCGCAATGAGGAGGCCACTGTGGTGCAAGCCGCCATTGCCCGTTTGCCAGAAGATTATCAACTGGTTCTGCAATTGAGGAATTGGCAACGAATGTCGTTCGAGGAAATTGGTGCCAAATTGGATCGCAGTGCTGATGCAGCACGAAAGCATTGGTATCGAGCCGTCGTAAAACTTCGCACAGAAATAAAAGGCATCCAGCCCGATTCGCTTTCATGAGCAACCGACGCCAACGATTCCGCCAACAATTCCGCCAACAATTGGACCAAACAAAATTTCGGCGTCGCCAAGTATGAATAAACCCGCAGGTAGCGATGACGAAGATCGGATCGCAAAAGCGCTTGAGAAAGTCCATGATGGGATGATCGCGGGCTCGCCCTCACAAGATTTCGCGACCGCGAACAAGTCCGATCCCAAGCTGGTTTCAGCCGCCGAAGTCCTCGATCTTCTGGAAAGAGTTCGCGAGGCGACACCTGACCTTCGCAGCGGCGCCCACGACGGACCATCCGCTTACCATCAAGAGACGGCGGTAGATTTCTCGACGCCCGGTGACTTTTGCGATACGAAGCATGTCCGAGAGCTACCTCAGTCGATTGGTCGATTTCAAATTCGTCGGCAGTTGGGCAAAGGTGGGCATGGGTTGGTGTTTCTGGCGTTCGACCCTCGGCTGGAACGCGAAGTCGCATTAAAGGTTCCACGATTGGAATCGTTCCTCGACGACGAAATGCGTTCGCGTTTCATCCAAGAGGCTCAGGCAGCCGCCGGGTTGAACCACCCCAACATCGTGCCCGTATTTGAATCGGGCGAGGCCGGCCCGATCCATTTTATTGCGACTCGTTTTGTCGACGGCGTCTCGCTGTCTCAATGGTTGAGCGTTCGCGAGCAGCCCATCAGCCATCACGCGGCGGCGGAGTTGGTAGCGACTCTCGCCGGCGCGATGGAACATGCCCACGCTATTGGAGTCGTTCATCGCGACATCAAACCTTCCAACATTCTTCTCGACAACAACAAGAATCGTGAGTCGCCAATTGACGCGTCGTCGATTTCCAGCGTCGCGGCGATTAGCGATTTCGGATTGGCGAAATTTCTCGATCGCCAGTCTCTGGAGACGCGGACCGACGCCATTGTGGGAACGCCATCGTATATGGCTCCCGAGCAAACCGGAAACAAGCAGGCGATAGGACCGTGGACGGATATTTATGGGCTGGGTGCACTTCTTTACGAATTGCTGACTGGGAACGCACCGTTTCAACGTGATTCGGTTTTGGAAACGGTCAAGGCAGTGCAAGAGTACGAGCCCGTGCATCCTCGCCACGTCGTGCGAGATATTCCAACCGACCTGGAATCGGTCTGCCTCAAATGCCTGGAAAAATCACCGGCGGATCGTTATCCGTCGGCTCAGGAGTTGCAGCTCGACCTGCAACGTTTTCTGGATGGGAGACCCGTGGAGGCTCGTCGAATTACCCGCTGGCATCGCTTCACGAAGTTCGCCGCACGTAACAAAGCGATCACGTCACTGGCGGCCCTGCTCTTCTTGACGCTTGCCGTTAGTTCCGTTGTCAGCATGATGTACGGCATTCAAGCCAACCGCCAAACGGCTATTGCCCAGCGGGAAGCCGAGCGATCGCGCGAGGCCATCTTCGAACTGTTCTCCAAAATCACGGAGCATCCTGAGTTTAAAGCGCAGGGGATGGAATCCGTGCGGCAAAGCATGCTGAAGCAAGCCTCACGCATGTACAACGATCTGGTTCGCGATGCGCCGGGCGATACGGTAGCAAGACGAAGCCAAAGCGAGTCGATTCTTTTGCTCGCCAAGATCAGTAGCACTTTGGGAGACAAGCAACAATCAACCGAGTACCTCGAGCAAATCGTCGCGAACACGAATCCTACGACAACGACCGATCAGATTCGCCAGGCAGCTTACAAAGTCGAGCTGGGGAAGTCACTTTACGACTTGGGCCAATCGAAGGCTGGCCAGGAATATTTCGAGCAAGCCAAACGGCGACTTCGCCCGCTCGCGTCCCGCGCGAGCAAAAGTATGGAAGCTACGGTGGCCCTCGCTACAGCCCTTTCTGTCGAGGCTCGTTGCTGCGAAACGCGGACTCAAACGTCTAAGACGCTGGCTGCGGTGAATGAGGCGCTGGCTTGCTGGGAACGCGTCGCGCTAAACGCCCATGCACACTGGGGCCACGACGCACAAGTCGCCGAATGCCTGCTCTTGCGAGGTCAATGTGAGCAAGTCAATGGTGAGCTGACGGCCGCGGCGAAGACCACGGCAGAAGCGATCGAATTGCTTGATGATTTACTGGAACGTGAACCGTCCAATGTGACTTTCAAAGAGCGTTTGGCCATCGGTCGGCAAACTCTGGGAGTCATCCATTCTCATCTTTCCGAATTTTCATTTGCCGAACAGGAGTATCAGCAATCACTCAACCAATTCAACCAGCTTGCGATCCAACACCCGGGTGTCCCGGCTTATCAGGGACGAGCCGCTGGGGTGCGGTATTCGCTGGGGTTCCTGCAGTATTCGACGGGGCAGTTTGAGTCTGCTTTGAAGACCTTGTCGCGGAATGTGTCGATCACAAAATCGCTCGCTGAACGTTACCCGCAGATGAATTCGCAGTTTCTCCAGTCGTGTGCGACGAATCAACAATTACTCTATGGCGTTTACGATAAACTCGATCGTAACGGCGAAGCTCGCGAGTCGCTGGAGGCGTCGATCGAGACGTACCAGGCGATTCTCGATAAGATTCCGGACAACAATTTTGTAGTGACCCAATTGGGCAATAGCTACGTGATGCTCGGAAAATCATTGTTGGTATCGGAAAATCATGATGCGTCGCATCAGGCTATTGAAGTCGCCATCGGGCGGTTGCGAAACGCCCTGGAAATGGCTCCCGATTATGCCCGAGCCAAAGTCTATCTTGCAGACGCCTACGATTGCCAAATCGCGATTTTTGACCACCAGGGAGATTGGCCGCAGGCCATCAAAGCATCGACTTCGT